>NZ_CAFI01000001.1 GCF_000239775.1 Bradyrhizobium sp. ORS 375 | reverse complement strand
GGCGCCGCCGAGGGCTCGGGCAGCCCCGGGGCAATCTCGGGGCTCGCCGCCGGGCGCGGCTGAATGAAGACGCTCGACCCCGGCCGTGAACCGGGCGGCGCGGCGGTACTCTCCAGCAGGATGCGGCGCGGCGACGACGGCGGCGGCGCGGAGAACGCCTCGCGCTGCGCGCTCGACAGGCCGCTCAGCCCGGTCGGCGGCGACTGGATCAGCTGCTTGATCTCGCGCAGCGGCAGCAGCACGCCGCCGAGGAAGACGACACCGAGGATCGAGACCGCCACGAAGGCGCGCACCAAACCCTTGCGCAGGCCAGCGGATCGCGTGCGCAGCGAATGCAGCCAGCCGGTCGGCGGTGCGTCCTCGCGATCATCCGCATGACCGTCGTCCCACCTGTCCTGCAAGACATCCACGAGCTCCGGCGCAGCGTAGGACGGCGTCGGCGCAACGATCGGCGGCGGCGCGGGCGCGGTCGCCGCTTCGGCCTCCGCCGTCTCCCACTCGGCGTCGAGCGACTGCTCGAGCGCGCCGCACATCATCAGCAGCAGGCCGCCCTGATCCTTGCCTGTCCCGCGCTCCTGCACCTCCGGACATTCGACCTGGTCCTCGATGCGCAGGAAACCCGGCGGGCGCATCGGACTGAGCGACACCTCCACGGTACGGCCGCAGCGCCGGCAGGCGACCGTGCGCTGCTCCATCGGCAGCGTGTCCTCGGCGAGCCTGGGCGCCCGCAGCCATTGCAACGCTGAACTTTCGCTCATGCCGTCCTCGCTCGGTGACGCCGCCAAATCGCCTACTGACCCCAGCTGGCGAAGGCATCCTTGAACACGCGCTCGCCCTCGGTTCCCTTTTCGATCGACAGCAGCGCCCGGCTGCCGCCCTCGTAGACGATCGGGATGTCGAACCACTGCTTGCCCTTGAGCAGCATCAGATTGCGCTTGGTGTCGATCTCATTGGCGGACAGCGCGACCATGAAGTATTTCGGCGTCACCTTGGCGGTCTGCGTAACCAGCGCCGTGCCGCGTTCCGCCTCCTCGCCCTTCAGGCCGATGCCGCGCATGCTCGACAGCCCGGTCACGCTCGGATCCGCCCAGTTGAACGTCAGCTCCATGACGTGGCTGGCCGGCAGCTCCAGCTCGGCGTTCCGTCGCAGCGAGAGCGTGACCTTGGCGCCGTTCTCGATCTCGATCTCCCCCTTGATCGAAGCCGACGCATCGGCCCGCGGCCCCTTGCTCTGCTCGAGCGACCACGTGACCTTGCCGGGGAAGCGCTTGCCCTTCGGGTCCTGCGGATCCTCGTGATACAGATAGGCCTGCGCCGGCGTGCTGACCGGCACGCTCATGCCGACCGTGGCGTGCTCATCCGCCGCCGCGGCGACCACCGGCTTGCCGTCCGGCATGATCCGCTCGGCATTCACCTTGCGCGGAGCGGGCTCGCTGGGCAGCGTCGACGCCGCGGTCGCATCGCTCAACGGTACCTGCAGCCATTGCGAGGCGCGCTCCCAGGACACGGCGGCGCCGACGACCGCAAGCAGGCCGGCCGCGGCAACCGCCATCACGCGCCGGCTCGGCAAGCGGCGGCGCGGCACGGTTGTCGGCTCCGCCGCCTTGAACGCCATCTCGACCAGCGAGGGATGGATCTTGGTCTCCTCCGCCTGCGCGGAGGGAGCAGTGGACATCACGACCTCGGCCGGTTCGGCCGGCTCGGCCTTGGCCGGCGGCGCCGGGACTGCGACCGGGACGATCTTGTCCTCGGCAGCGGCATGCGAACTCTGCTCCCGCCTCTCGATGACGACCGGCGGCGCTTCGGCGATGATGCTCGGCCGCGCGGACTGATCCGAGCTGGCAGGTTGCACGACCGCTGGCAGCTCCGGCAGCGGCGGGGGGAGAATCGGAGCAGCGGCCACCTCGACCGCGGGTGGACGCTCCGGACGCCGGCGCAGAACGCGAATCTCGGGCGATGCCTTCGTCGGCACGGCTGCACGGTTGTCGGGGCGTTGCGGATCGCGCGCGTCCATCGTGCTGGCGCCGGCGCCGGAACGACGGGCCATCGAGAGATATTTCGCGACCGTGGCGATCTCCTCCTCGAGCGTATTTGTCGTGCTCCGTGACGTTGGCTGCTTCGGTGCGGCGGCAGCCGTCCGTGCCGGCCGCGACGGCTCAGGCAGCTTGCTCCGACCCGGCTTGGTCGTTTCGGCAAGAACCGGCGCGGCAACCGACACCGCTTCGCCGCCGGCAGGCCGGGCACGCAGCTCGAGGATGCGATCGGGGAACAGGATCTCTGCGAAATCGCGCAGCGAGGCGTCGGGCCGCAGCAGCGGGCGCAGCGCCGGCGGAAGGCCGCGCGGAGCCTTGGCTTCGCCGCGGCCGGCTGCGTGAGGGCTGCCGCCGGTCCGGGCCGACAGATTGCGATCCTCGTCGCTGACCAGAACCTTGCGAGCGCGCAGCATCGCCGTCAGTTCGCGCAGATCGAAGCCCGATGCGTTGTCGACGACCAGGAGATCGAACGTGCCGATCCGCGCCGGCAAAAGCTCGGCCACGCGCCACGCCGGCATGATGTGACAGGGGACCTCCTCGAACCAGCCCTCGAGCGACTTGCGCGCAGCAAAGCGAAGACGGCGCGCCGTCGGGCCGGCGCATGCCGATGCCATCTTCTGCATCGTGTCCCTGAACCGCTTCAGCGACTGCCTCACGGCGCCACTCGCGTTCTGCGCGATTCCGAGCGACATGCGGGCGCTGATCACGGACTCGAACAGCGCCAGCGAGCGCTTCTCCAGGCGGGAGCGCTGTCCGGCCAGATCGTGCAGCAGCTGCCGCTCGTCAGGACTCTCGATCCGCATCAACACGGCCTCGTTCCAGGCCGTCAGCCAGTTCGCGAGCTCCGCGGTGTCATCTCCCGTAGGCTCGGATCGCAGCCGCTGCGCCAGATTCGGCGCGCCTGCGGCGGTCGCAAGCCGGCAGGCGGTCCTGATCAGCTGATAGTCCGCGCTGGCCGCGCGGATGGTCTCCATGTCGGCGAGAATGCCGCTCCAGCGCGCTTCGAGCTGCTGCGGCTGCGCCTCGGCATCGCCGACCTGCGACAGCACCTCGGCCTGGACGGAGGCTGCGAGCTCGCCCGCCCCGGCGAACAGCTCGCCGATCCTGGCGAGCTCGACCAGCGGTCCGGAAACGCGCTTCATGACGCTGCGAATGGCTGCAACGAATGCCGTCGGCCGCTGCACGCCGGCCAGCATCGCGCTGATGTCGCTCTCCGACATCGACAGCTTGCGGCAGGCGTCGGACACGTTGCGTACGGCGAGCGCAGCCGTCACGATCGCGGCTTCGACCCCCTTGACGATCCGCTCGATGTCGTCGAACGCCCGTGCAGATCCGAGCTGGATCGCCGGCGCGTCGATCTTGCTGGCAAGCGACGTCCATCGCGCACGCAGCGAGTGCAGTTCATGGCGCCACAGCAGGAAGCGCCCGACATACTGCCAGTCGGCCAGCGTCGACGGCGCAGTGCCATCGATGGTGATCGCGTCGACCGCAGCCTTCAAGCCGCGGCGTGACGGTGAGAAGCGCGCGAACGGCTTCTCACCCGCCCCCAGCCGTTCAACGACGCGGATCGCATCCCGCTTGGTGAAGGCCTCGACTGGCGCCTGCACCGGTCGCTTGGCGAACTCAGCGTTGCGCGACAGCTGGAAGGAGGCGTCGCGGGCCCAGGCCACGACCTTGTCGACATTCGACGGTGCATCGCTCTTTCCGGCCGCGAGCGGCGAGAGCCTGGCGAGCCAGGCTTCATCGGCGATGGCGCGATGGCCGGCGACCAGGGCGTCGAGATCGGACGCCAGGCGACCGATTGCATCGAGCCCGAAGGTCGCGATGGCATCGAGCGCCAGATCCTCGTCGCGGCTGGATTCCGAGGCGAGCCCCGCCTGTTCCCGCAGCTCCTCATGCAGGCGCAGAATCGTTGCCGCGTCGGGCAGCGCCGCCGCCTCCGGCAACTCGTCGTCGATGTGCTTGAGGCGCTCGCCGAGACGCAGCCGGGCTTCGCGAGCCTTGTCGACTGCGGCGACCATCGGATCTGCACCATCGAGCAGGTGCTTCGGACGATCGCTGAACCAGGCGTGGGACTCGTGCTCGCCGACCAGTCTGTCGAACAGTGCGGACGGCAGCTCCGGCAGACGACCGGAAAGCCTGAGATTGCGCCGGATGATCTCGACGATCTCATCATTGAGCGAGGCGATCTGCGACCGCTTCGAAATGATGTCGCGCTCGAGCCGTCCGATCTGGCCGACATGATCGCGCGGGCTCGCCGGCTCGACGATCGACTGCAGCCGGGTCGCCAAGACCTCGGCGTTTCTGAGAACGTTCTTGTCGGAGCCGGTCGAGCTGACGGTCAGCTCGCGAATGCCCGACGGCAGCTTGTCGTGCAGCAGCGCGAGCGCAGTCTCGTCCCTGGACACGACGAGAACGCGCCCGCCAAGCGCGAGCTGATGACAGACCACGTTCACCACGGCGGCGACCCGATCGTCGCGGTCGCCCGCTTGAACGATGAGACCGTCCGCGCGCGAGAGCTCGCGCACGATCTCGGCGTCCTCGACGGCGGCCGGCAACGGAAAGAACAGATCGCCGTGCTCGACAGCCACAGGCTTCGGTTCTGGCGCGATATCGATCGGACCGCCGACGATCCCTGAGAGATGCCGGCGCGCATTGCCGTGGCCTTTTCCGTCGGGCTGCGTCAGCAGCGCGCTCACGGCAGTCGACAGACAGCACTCCGTCTGTGGCGCATGCTCGATCGCCGTCTTGAGACGTTCGATGTCGCGCAGCGCGAGGCTCTCCGGCCGTCGCCGCGCGGACATCACCCAGCGGCCGGCGGCAATCTCCATGGCGCCGGCGTCCGCGCCGTCGGAGCCGCGCGCCGGCTGCACACCGGCTGCGCTCATGATCTGCTCGAGGCCGATCGGTGCGAAGGGTGACAACTCACCGCGCTGCTCGAGCGCCTCGATCAGGCGATCGGGTTTGTCGCGCAAGGCAAGCGCGACGTCCGGCGCTGTCGCGTCGAGCGCCCGCATGTTGACGGTTGCGCCGGCGAAACGCGGCCGGACCCTGATCTCGGCATCCGGCCGTTCGATGATCTCGATCTCGACCGGGCGCTCGAACAGCGGCAGCTCGACGTCGCGCCCGCCGTGCCGCACCGATGACAGCGCGATGCCCCACATGATCTCCAGCGCATGGTCGGCACGCGCCGCCGCAGCCATGTCGCGCAGGCAATGATGGATGGCCATGGTGCGCCGACGCAAGCGCTCGGTGTCGGCCCACGCCGTCCACACGCCGATCACATAGCGCTCGATGCGCTGCATGAGATCGGGCCGCTGCTCGAGGCGCAGCCGTCCGGTCCAGGCGCCGAGCGTCGCGGCCGGCGAGAAATCCTCGGGCCGCGCATGGCGGGCGAAGGTGAGGCGGTTCTTCTCGATCTCGTCGACGGTGACCTGAATGCTCTCGCGCGGCGATGGGCGCCGCTCCGGATCGGACGACAGCTCGACCCAGATGTCGAGATCGGCATCGATCGCCGGCGGCTCGCTCGCGGCGAGCGCCTCCACAGCGAGCCACACCGGCCCGTCGACATCGAAAGTGTTGAGCACGATGCCGGGAAGACTTTCCAACTCCGCCTGATCGAGCATGACGCCATGATCGTCGATTGCGAGATGATCCGACTGCCGCGCGGCTGGATGGCGGCCGGAGCGAATGATCTCGGTCAGGCTGCCGAGCACATTCTGCAGCGGCTCGCCGGCCGCGCCAGCGTCGAGCGCCTCGCCGGCGTGCGCATCCCAGGGTTCCAGCGCCGCCTCGCTCTCCGGCGCTGCGACACCTGACGTAGCCGGGGAGCCGAGCAGCCGCCTGCCATGATCGGCTGCTACGGAAGCGGTGCCGCGATCGATCGCTTTGGCCTCGTTGGGGCGAATGTGCACCGGGTGGCTCATCGTGCAGATCCCTCTCTCGGCTGGGCCGCAACTCCGGCTCGGGCTTGGCAGGAGGCTGACCGACGCGGATGGCCGTGCGCGTGATCACGGCGCGCCGGGCGATCGAAGAGTGGGTTCAGTCTGGACAAGCTTTCCTCGCTGCAACGTCGATGGAACAATCGACTCGTTGCGGAGGCGTATGGCGAAGGTAGGTCACATCAATGACCCGACAGGTAGAGGATTGTGACGATTCTCGATCCCATCGGGAAATCGGGAAAAACTCCCGCAGGCCCCGATGATCAAAATCACTCGTAACCGACGGCTACGGCTTGGCTTTTTGATCGGCGCGAGAGTCGTCCCGCTGGGCGCGAGCGCCCCGTGTGCAAATACGGTAGAAGCTGTCTAAGAATACTTCTAACGCTCAAGAAGAAATATGCCGACGTGCACCGGACACCTTCTCTCCACCGCGCAGCGAGGCTGCAGCCTATGTTCAGCCACGGCCGCGCCGCGGATGCGACCGGAGCACGCGAGCCCGGCGCCACAATCAGCCGCCCATTGCTCCACCGCAGCGCGGCAACTGCCCTCAGCGGGCGGCTGCTTGAAACGCTCGGAAAGCTGAAGTAGCTGTTTTTTGAATGACAACAACGTCGCCCGGACGTTCTCCGATCGGATGGGTCCTGCATGGTTTGGCATCCGATGAGAGCTGCGGCCGCATGCGGTGCAATCCTGTTCTTGCTGAGCGGTCCGTGCTGGACCGGGCCCGCGCGGGCGGAAACGGCGGGCCGTGAGCCGGCGACGGTCAAGCTTTCCGCAACGCAGCAGAAGCAGGTCGGACTCCAGACGGCGGTGCTATCGGCGGAATCGCATCCCGAGCAGTTTCGCGCCTATGGCACGGTGCTGGATGTCGCCAGGCTGACCGAGCTCACCAACAACTACGCCAACGCCCAGGCGCAGCTGCAGACGGCGCAGGCGAAACTGGATGTCGCCAGGCTGGCCTTCGAGCGCGCCCGCGATCTGGTGCAGTCCGCGGCGATGCCGCGCAAGGACGCCGAGGCCGCGGAGGGCACGTTCCGCACTGACCAGGCTGCGCTGGCGGCGGCAGAGTCGCAGGCGAAGACCCTGATGGCCACTGCGCGGCAGGAATGGGGCGCGGTGATCGGACGGGGCATCATCGAACGCTCGCCTCAGGTGGTGCAACTGATCGAACGCGAGCAGCTGCTGGTCCAGGTGACGCTGCCGCCGGGCGTGACCCTGGCCGAGCCGCCGCGCTCGGCACTGGCGCAGGCGCCGACCCGGAGCGCCAATATCGAGCTGCGCTACCTGTCGCCGGCGACACGGACCGACCCGCGCATCCAGGGCGTGAGCTACTACTTCGTCGCGGCCGGCGACAGTGGGCTGCTGCCCGGCATGAACACGACAGCGTACGTCCCGTCGGGCAAGTCCTATGAGGGCGTGTTCGTCGAGGACACCGCCATCGTGCAATGGCAGGGCCGCGCCTGGGTCTATCTGCGCGCCGGCCCGGAGACGTTCAAGCGGCATCCGATCCGCACCGACCAGCCGGTGTCCGACGACGACTATGTCGTGCAGGACATCCCACCCGGCTCCGAGATCGTGCTGCGTGGCGCACAGGTGCTGTTGTCGGAGGAGGCGAAGAGCGAGCTGCGCGGCGGCGGCGATGATGATTGACGGCGTTCGCCTGCCCGCGACGGGGCCGCAGGCCGCGCTGGTCTCGTTTGCGATCCGCTTTCGCGGCATGATGCTGGCGCTCGCCTGCACCATCCTCCTTCACGGCATGTTCTCGCTGGGCAGCGCCAACTACGCGGTGTTCCCTGAATTCGCGCCGCCGCAGGTGTCGATCCAGACGGAGGCGCCGGGGCTCAGTCCTGAGCAGGTCGAGGTGCTCGTCACTCAGCCGATCGAGACCTCGATCAACGGTCTTGCCGGCGTGGAGAGCATGCGCTCGTCATCGATCCAGGGCCTCTCCGTCGTCTCCGTCATCTTCCAGCCCGGCACCGACGTGTTCAGGGCGCGGCAACTGGTGACGGAGCGGCTCACCGTGGTCACGAACGGCCTGCCCCAGGGCGTCCGGGCGCCATCGATGACGCCGCTGGTGCCGGCGGCCGGCACGGTGCTGGCGATCGGCCTGACCTCCGAGCAGCGGTCTTTGATGGACCTGCGCACCATCGCCGACTGGACCGTGAGCCGGCGGCTGCTCGCCGTCCCCGGGGTCGCGCAGGTCACGACCTATGGCCGGGACGTGCGATCCCTGCAGGTGCAGGTGCGATCGGACGATCTGGTCCGCTTCGGCGTCGGCATGAACGACGTCGTGGCGGCGGCACGCAAGGCGACCGGGGTGCGGGGCGCTGGCTTCGTCGATACCGCCAATCAACGGGTCATCCTGCAGACGCAAGGCCAGTCGCTGACGCCGGAGCAACTGGCACGAACGGTGCTGCTGCATCAGGCAGGCACCAGCGTCGTGCTCGGCGATGTCGCGACGGTCGTCAACGCACCGGAGCCGCCGATCGGCGGCGCACTGATCGACGGCCAGCCCGGCGTGATGATGATGATCAGCCAGCAATACGGCGCCAACACGCGCAACGTCGCCGCGCGAGTGGAGGCGGCGTTGCAGGAGCTGCGGCCGGCGCTGGAGAGCGAGAAGGTGAGGCTGCACGCCGATCTGTTTCGTCCGGCGTCGTTCATCGATTCCGCGACGAGGAACGTGCTGTTCGCGCTGCTGATCGGCGGCGCGCTGGTCGTCATCGTGCTGTTCCTGTTCCTCTACGACTGGCGCACCTCGGTGATCAGTTGCACCGCGATCCCGCTGTCGCTGTTCTCGGCCGTGCTCGTGCTGCAATGGATGGGGCAGAGCCTGGACACGATGACGCTCGGCGGCCTGGCGATCGCGATCGGCGAGGTGGTCGATGATGCGGTGATCGGGGTCGAGAACGTCGTGCGACGGCTGCGCGAGAACCGCGTCCTGCCGTCGCCGCGCAGCGAAGCCCGCGTGGTCTACGACGCCATGCTCGAGGTCCGCAGCGCGGTGGCCTATGCCACTTTCGCCGTGCTGCTGGTGTTCATTCCGATCCTGGCGCTGCCGGGGCTCGCCGGCCGGCTGTTCGGCCCGCTCGGCATTGCCTACATCCTCGCCGTCGTGGCCTCGCTGATCGTGGCGCTGACCGTGACGCCGGCGCTGTCGATGATGCTGCTGGCCGGCCGCAAGCCGCGCGCGAGCCACGAGCCGCCGCTGGTACGCTGGTCGCGCCGCCATTACGAGCGCCTGCTGCGCCGGCTGAGCCGCTTTCCCAAGCTGGTGATGACAGCTGCGCTGCTCATCACGATCGGCGGCGCCGGCTTGCTACCGTTGTTCGGCGGCACCTTCCTGCCCGACCTCAAGGAGGGCCATCTGATCCTCCACGTCTCGACCTTGCCCGGCACCTCGCTCGATGAATCACTGCGGCTCGGCACCCTGATTGCGGCGGCGCTGCGCGAGGTGCCGGAGGTGCGCAGCGTCGCCCAGCATGCCGGCCGCGCCGAGGCCGGCGTCGATACCGCGGGCACGCATTCCAGCGAGATCGAGGTCGATCTGAAGCCCGGCCTGTCCGGCGACGAGCAGGAGCGCGCCGAGCAGCACATCCGCGCTGCGCTCGCCAACTTCGCCGGGATCAATCTGTCGATCAAGACGTACCTCACCGAGCGCATCGAGGAGACGCTGTCCGGCTTCAACGCCGCCGTCGTCATCAACGTGTTCGGTCCCGACCTCGATGATCTCGAGCGCGCGGCAAACGACATCGCGCGCGAGCTCGGCGAAGTCTGGGGCGCGATCGACATCCAGCAGCAATCGCCGCCGGGCATGCCGCAGGTCAACGTGACCCTGCGCCCCACCGATCTGCAGTCCTGGGGCCTCGATGCGGTGGAGGTGCTGGAGCTGATCCGCACCGCCTATCAGGGCGACGTCGTCGGCCAGGCCTATGAGGGCAACGTCGTCTTCAACGTCATCGTCAAGCTCGATCCCGACGCCAGCGCCCGACCGACCGAGATCGGCAACATGCCGATCAGGACACCGAGCGGCGCCTACATTCTGCTGAAGCAGGTCGCCGACGTCTATGGCACCGCCGGACGCTACGTTGTGCTCCACCGCAACGGCCAGCGCGTGCAGACCGTGACCGCCAATGTCAGCGAGCGCGATCTGGAATCCTTCGTCGCCGCGGCCAAGCGCAAGCTTGCCAAGGAGGTGAAGCTGCCTCCCGGCGCGCATATCGAGTTCACCGGCGCCGCGGAAGCGCAGGCCAAGTCACGGCGCGACCTGCTGGTGAACTCGCTGCTGGCGACGATCGGCATCGTACTGCTGCTGTCGCTCGTCACCGGCCATTGGCGCAACCTGGTGCTGGTGCTGATCAACCTGCCGTTCGCCTTCGTCGGCGGCGTCATCGCCGTCGCGCTCACGGGGAGCGTGCTGTCGCTGGGCTCGATGGTCGGCTTCGTCACGCTGTTCGGCATCGCGCTGCGCAACTCGATCCTGATGATCTCGCACTACGAGCATCTGGTCAGCAAGGAGGGACGCAGCTGGGGGCTGGAAACGGCGATCGCCGGCGCCGCCGACCGCCTGGTGCCGATCCTGATGACCTCGCTGGTGACCGGCCTCGGCCTGTTGCCGCTCGCGCTCGGCGCCGGCGAGCCCGGCCGCGAGATCGAGGGTCCGATGGCCATCGTCATCCTCGGCGGCCTGCTGACCTCGATGGCGCTGAACCTGCTGGTGCTGCCGACACTGGCGCTGCGCTTCGGACGCTTTGTCGCCGATACATCAAAGGCGCGCGACACAGGGGCCGCTATCGCCTGATCGACGGCGACGCTCTCCGCTCAGCCGAGCGAGCGCAGCCAGGCCAGCCGTGCAATCGCCTGCCCCGCGAGACGCTGCAACAGATCGAGCTGGCCCGGCTCCACCGCGCGCTCCGCCTGATCCAGATAGCCATCCGCGAGTGCCTCGGCGATGACTGGCGCGTCGGCCTGCGCGAGCGCAGCAGGCAGGCGGATCACGTCAGCTCCATCGGTCGCCATCGCCGCGGCTTCCCGCGCGAGCTCGCGCATGCGATCTGCTTGCGGGCCTTGGCGGCGAGAAGCCATCTCGCCGAGCAGCTCGGCGAGACGAAGTTCGAGCTGACCTGCTACGACAGGTTCGCCCGGCATCATCGTCGACGACGCGCGCTTGGCGTCGATCTCTCGATGATAGGCACGGCGCCGCTGCTTGCGCAGCGTCGCAACGTGACCGAGCTCCTCGCGCGCCATCGCCTCCGATGCTGTTCTGACATCCGCCTTGTCGCTATACGCCGCGAGGTAGGACCAGAACGCGAAGGCCCGCTCTTCGTTGCGCACCGCTATCGACAGCGCCCGGTAGGGCGTCATCAGGCGCGAGCGCTCGATCTCCGCGACGGCATCGGCATCGAAGGTCTCCGGCGCCTGCCAGCGCACCAGCGACGCATCCGGCGCGTGCCCGGTCCGCGCGTGTGACCACTTCACGACGCTGTCGACATGCTCGCGCTCGGCCACGGCCAGCTCGGTAAATACCTGCGCCAACTCGCCGCGGCCCTGGCGCTGCATCTCCTCGGCAAGCTCGGTGTAGCGATCAGCCGCCTCCTGTTCCATCGCGTTCGCGAGGGCGAACATCTCGTTCAGCGAATGCAGGTTTCCGGCCGGTTCCGATTTGAGCAGGAGCGTTCGTGACAACAGCATGATGGATCGGCCTCAAGTGCTTGTCCGGGTCTGTTTGATCCAGCGCAACGTTCGTCGGGCTGCGACCCACTAGACATCTGGCAACATCAGGAGTCAATTTAGGTTGGCTCGATCTGCTTCGGGGTCGCCAACGGCGACGATCCCTCCTTCCCAGACACAGTACTGATAGGAATACGCGTCCTTCGGGGGCGGCCCGTTCCGCTTGAGGTGATCAATGGTTGCGAGTGATGTCGCCACCGATCGAGGACGCATGGCTGCCGCCATCATGGCAGTCATCATCGCGCTCTGCGTGATCGCAGCGCCGCGCACGGCGCATGCTGCCGGCGATCTCGCGAACTATTTGTCGAAGGTCACGCCGGGCGAGGTCTTCCCCGAGGCGGATCGGTTCGGCGCGCCGCAAGGCGAGCCGCCGATTGCTCCCGTCTATCGCGGCGAACAGCTCAGGGGCTACGTCTATCTCAACTCCGATTTTGCCAATTCGGTCGGCTATTCCGGCAAGCCGATCCATATCCTGGTCGGCATCGATCCGAAGGGCGTCATCACCGGGCTGAAGCTGGTCGACCACAAGGAGCCGATCGTGCTGATCGGCATTCCCGAGCCGCGCATCGTCGCCGCGCTCAACGGCCTGCTCGGCAAGGACATGACGCCGATCGCGCAAGGCGCGGAGCACGCGCCGCAGGCCGACATTGTCTCCGGCGCGACCGTCACCGTGCTGGTGATGCATGACAGCATTGTGCGCGGCGCGATGCGCCTGATCCGCAGCGGCCGCATCGGCGCGAGCGGGGCAACTGCAGCGGCCGCCCAGCCGAGCGTGGTGAAGTCGATCGATCCCGACAAGGGCGAGATCCGCGACTGGTCGACCCTGCTCGGCGACGGCTCCGTGCGGCGGCTGCATCTGAGCATCGGCGACGTCAACGATGCGTTCGAGAAGTCGGGCAATGCAGCGGCCGCGCAGAATCCAGAGCCGGGCAGTGCCGACGACACCTTCATCGATCTCTATGTCGCGCTGGCCAGCGTGCCGACCATCGGCCGCAGCCTGCTCGGCGATGACGGCTATCAGCGGCTCAAGGCCCGGCTGCAGCCGGGCCAGCAGGCCATCATCGTCGCCGGTGACGGCGCCTATTCGTTCAAGGGCTCGGCCTATGTCCGCGGCGGCATCTTCGATCGCATCGAGGTGCTGCAGGAAGGCGCGAGCACGCGGTTCCGCGACAAGAACCACATGCGGCTCGGCAGCCTGGAGGCCGCAGGCGCCCCTGCCCTGCGCGAGATCGGATTGTTCGTCACGCCGCCCGAATTCACGCTCGACCCGACCGAGCCATGGCAACTGCAATTGCTGGTGCAGCGGACCACCGGCAACCGCGACAAGGCGTTCCTCACCTTCGACATCAACTACATCCTGCCCAACACCTACCTGAAGCGGGAGACGCGCGCCGCTGCCCCCGCGGCGAAGGCGCCTGCGGCTGCTCCTGCTCCGGCCACGACGACGCCAGCCCCAGCAGACGAGACGGAAGAGCCGCTCTGGATGCGCATCTGGCGCACGCAGACCGTCAACATCGGCATCACCGCCTTCGCCCTCGCCGTGCTCACCGGGATCTTCTTCTTCCAGAACGTGCTGGTGCGCCGTCCGCAGCTCTACACCTGGGTGCGGCGCGCTTATCTCTTGTTCGTTCTGGTGTGGCTCGGCTGGTACGCCAACGCGCAGCTCTCGGTCGTCAACGTCGTCACCTTCACCAATTCGCTGCTGACCGGCTTCCATTGGGAGTTCTTCCTCGCCGCGCCCTTGATCTTCATCCTGTGGGCCGCCACCGCCGCAGGCCTGCTCTTCTGGGGTCGCGGCCCGTTCTGCGGCTGGCTGTGTCCGTTCGGCGCGCTGCAGGAGCTGACCAATACGGTGGCGAAATGGCTGAAGGTGCCGCAGATCACCGTGCCCTGGGGCCTGCATGAGCGGCTCTGGCCGATCAAATACATCATTTTCCTCGGCCTGTTCGGCCTGTCGCTGTATTCGGTCGCGCTCGCCGAGCAGGTCGCCGAGGTCGAGCCGTTCAAGACCGCGATCATCCTGAAGTTCGCGCGCAGCTGGCCGTTCGTGCTCTACGCGGTCGCGCTGCTCGGCATCGGCCTGTTCATCGAGCGCTTCTTCTGCCGCTATCTCTGCCCGCTCGGCGCCGCGCTCGCGATTCCCGGCCGCATCCGCACCTTTGAATGGCTGCGCCGCTGGAAGGAATGCGGCTCGCCCTGCCAGCGCTGCGCCAAGGAATGTCCGGTGCAGTCGATCCATCCCGAGGGGCACATCAACGTCAATGAATGCATCTACTGCATGCATTGCCAGGAGCTCTATTACGACGACCACCGCTGCCCGCACATGATCCAGGTGCGGCTGAAGCGCGAGAAGTTCGAGGCGATGTCGTCACCGTCGATGCGCGCCGCAAAGACCGGCCCGAAGACGCTCATCACCCATGCCGGCCAGCCGCTGACGCCGCCGGCCGAGTCCCACGATCCCAATCGCCCATCATAAGGAGACCGCGATGGCGCACGACGACGACCAGACCAAACTCAGCCGCCGGCAGATCGTCGGCACGGCCGCGCTCGGCGCCGCCGGCGTGGCCGGCAGCATCGGCCTCGGCAAGAGCCTCGAGACCGCGCCGGCCGCAGCGCAGCCGCGCCCCGGGCAGAACAAGGCCGAGGTGGCGCCGGGGCAGCTCGACGAATACTACGTGTTCTTCTCCTCGGGCCAGACCGGCGAGCTGCGCATCGTCGGCATGCCCTCGATGCGCGAGCTGATGCGCATTCCGGTGTTCAACCGCTGCAGCGCCACCGGCTGGGGCCAGACCAACGAGAGCCGCAAGATCATGACCGAGGGGCTGCTGCCGGAGACGCGCGAGCGGCTCAAGGACAGGCTCGGCATCTGGATGAATGGCGACACCCACCATCCGCACATGTCGTTCACCAACGGCACCTATGACGGCCGCTACATCTTCATCAACGACAAGGCCAACACCCGGCTCGCCCGCATCCGCACCGACGTGATGAAGTGCG
Organism: Bradyrhizobium sp. ORS 375; assembly: GCF_000239775.1. Classification (GTDB taxonomy): domain Bacteria; phylum Pseudomonadota; class Alphaproteobacteria; order Rhizobiales; family Xanthobacteraceae; genus Bradyrhizobium. Next base: position 7,736 of record NZ_CAFI01000001.1, on the reverse strand, counting down.
ACAAGATCATCGAACTGCCGAACCAGTACACCATCCACGGCATGCGGCCGCAGAAGTTCCCGCGCACCGGCTATCTGTTCTGCAACGGCGAATATGAGGTGCCGCTGCCGAACGACGGCAAGGTGCTCAACGACAAGTCGAAATACTGGTCGATCTTCTCGGCGGTTGACGGCGACACGATGAAGGTCGCCTGGCAGGTGATCGTCGACGGCAACCTCGACAACACCGATTGCGACTACCAGGGCAAATACGCCTTTGCGACCTGCTACAATTCCGAGAAGGGCGTGACGCTGGCCGAGATGACGGCGAGCGAGCAGGACTGGGTGACGATCTTCAACATCAAGCGCATCGAGGAAGCCGTCAAGAAGGGCGACTTCAAGGAGATGAACGGCGTTCCCGTCATCGACGGCCGCAAGGGCTCGCCCTACACCCGCTATGTGCCGGTCTCCAACAGCCCGCATGGTCTCAATACGTGCCCGGACGGCATCCATGTCGTCGCCAACGGCAAGCTGGCGCCGACTGTGACCGTGATCGACGTCCGCCTGATCGACGGCCTGTTCGACGACAAGATCAAGCCGCGCGACATCGTCGTCGCGGAACCGGAGCTCGGACTTGGGCCGTTGCACACCGCCTTCGACGGCCGTGGCAACGCCTACACCACGCTGTTCCTCGACAGCCAGGTCTGCAAATGGAGCATCGACCTCGCCAAGCGCGCCTTCAAGGGCGAGAAGGTCAATCCGATCATCCAGAAGCTCGATGTCCAGTATCAGCCGGGCCATAACCATTCGTCGATGGGCGAGACCCGCGAGGCCGACGGCAAATGGCTGCTGTCGCTGAACAAGTTCTCTAAGGACCGCTTCCTCAACGTCGGCCCGTTGAAGCCCGAGAACGATCAGCTGATCGACATCTCCGGCGACAAGATGGAGCTGGTGCATGACGGCCCGAGCTTCGCCGAGCCGCATGACGCCGTGATCGTCCACCGCTCCAAGCTCGAGGGCCGCGTGACCTCGATCTGGAAGCGCGACGATCCGTTCTTCGCCGACGCCCGCAAGCAGGCGGCGGCCGACGGCGTCACCTTGGAGAGCGACGGCAAGGTGATCCGCGACGGCAACAAGGTGCGCGTCTACATGTGGTCCAGCGCGCCTGCCTATGCGCTCGAGAAGTTCGAGGTCAAGCAGGGCGACGAGGTGACGGTCTATGTCACCAACATCGATGACGTCGAGGACCTCGTGCACGGCTTCTGCATCGTCAACTACGGCGTCAACATGGAGATCGATCCGCAGCAGACCTCGTCGGTGACGTTCATCGCCGACAAGCCCGGTGTGTACTGGTACTTCTGCACGTGGTTCTGCCACGCCATGCACATGGAAATGCGCGGCCGCATGCTGGTCTCGCCGCGGAACGCCTGACGATGCGGCGGCTGCGCCATATCACGACATGGGGGCTGGCGGCGCTTATCGCCGCCGGCCTCAACTTGCATGCTCGCGCAGCGACGCTGCAGGTCACAGCGGATACCGATGACCTGCAAAGCGTGCTCGATCGTGCCGCCGATGGCGACGAGATCTCGCTGTCCGATGGGACCTATCACGGGCCCCTGCGCGTCACGCACAGCATCACCCTGACCGGCTCGCCGGGGACGACCATCACGGCCGACGGCCAGGGCAGCGTCATCACCGTGACGGCGCCAGGCACCGTGATTCGTGGCCTGACCATCCGCGGCTCCGGTCCCTCGCTGGAGCAGATGGATTCCGGCGTGTTCGTCGAGCAGGCCGCGCACGACACACTGATCGAGAACAATCACATCGACGGCAATCTGTTCGGCGTCTACCTGCATGGCGCGGCCAACACACTGGTACGGCACAACAGCATTATCGGCCTGCGCGCGACGCATCCCGGCAGCACCGGCAATGGCGTGTCGGTGTGGAACGCGCCGGGCGCCAAGGTGATCGACAACGACATCCGCTACGGCCGCGACGGCGTGTTCGCCATCACCAGCCGCAACAATGTCTTCAGCCGCAATCGCTTCAGCGACCTGCGCTTCGCGGTCCACTACATGTACGCCAATGACGGCGAGATCACCGGCAACGTCTCGACCCGCAACATCATCGGTTACGCGATGATGTTCTCCAAGAACCTCGTGGTGAAGGACAACGTGTCCGACCACGACCGCGATCGCGGCATGCTGTTCAACGCCACCAACGGCTCGCAGATCTCCGGCAACAGCGTCATCGGCGGGCTACAGCCGGCCGAGCGCTGGGCCACCGCCGAGAATCGCGGCGCCGACGAAGGCGTGCCGCAGACCGAGGCGCGTGCGGCCGCGCCGGCCGGCGGCCTTCGCCCGGGTCCGGAGAAATGCGTGTTCGTCTACAACACCAACAACAACCGCATCACCGACAACTGGTTCGAGGGCTGCGAGATCGGCGTGCACTTCACCGCCGGCTCCGAGGGCAACGACATCAGGGGCAATGCCTTCGTCAACAATGCCAGCCAGATCAAATATGTCGGCACCCGCCATCTCGACTGGTCGAAGAACGGCCGCGGCAACTACTGGAGCGACAATCCCGGCTTCGACCTCAATGGCGACGGCGTCGCGGATACGGCCTATCGGCCGAACGACCTGATCGACCGCGTGTTGTGGACAGCGCCCGCCGCCAAGGTGCTGATCAACAGCCCGGCCGTGCAGGTGATCCGCTGGGCGCAGGCGCAATTCCCGGCCCTGCTGCCCGGCGGCGTCGTCGACAGCCATCCGCTGATGTCGCCGCCCGTGCACCGCACCGCTGCTGGGAGCACCACACCATGAGCGCGACCGTTCACATCGCCGATGTCGTGAAGCACTACGGCAAGGTCGAGGCCGTGAAGGGCGTGTCGTTCGATCTCGCTGAAGGCGAGATGGTGGCGCTGATCGGCCACAACGGCGCCGGCAAGACCACGCTGATGAAGATGATGCTCGGCCTGATCCGACCGACCCGCGGCACGATCGCCGTGCTCGGCGAGAATCCCGGCGCCGGCGAGTTCTCCGCGCGGCGCCAGCTCGGCTATCTGCCGGAGAACGTCGCCTTCGACGCCGCGCTCACCGGCCGCGAGACGCAGGCGTTCTGTGCGCGGCTCAAGGGTGAGCCGGTGAAGCATGCGCTGGCACTGCTCGACGTCGTCGGCCTTGGCGAAGCCGCCAAGCGCCGCGTCAACACCTATTCGAAAGGCATGCGCCAGCGCCTCGGCCTGGCGCAGGCGCTGATCGGCCGGCCGCGCGTGCTGCTACTCGACGAACCGACCACCGGTCTCGACCCGGAGCTGCGCCAGACCTTCTATGAGGTCATCCAGAGACTCGCGGCCGATGGCACCACGGTGCTGTTGTCCTCGCACGCGCTGACCGAGCTGGAGGAGCGCGCCGGCCGCGTCATCATCATGAACCGCGGCCTCAAGGTCGCCGACGGCACGCTCGACGAGTTGCGCCGCCTCGCGCGGCTGCCAACGCGGATCCGGATCAAGGTTGCCGACCTGCCGCCGTCGGGCGCCCCGGCCTGGCTTCCGGCCACCACGTCCTATCGCCGGATCAACGGCCACATCGTCGAGATCGACGCCGCGCCGGACGAGAAGATCGATTTGCTCCGCCGCGCGACCGCCGACGGCAACAGCGTACAGGATCTCGAGCTCATTCCTCCCAACCTCGACGAGCTCTACGCGCATTTCCTGCGCCACGCGGAGCGCCCGCAATGACCAGTCTGATCACCATTGCCGCCAAGGAGATTCAGCAGGCGATCCGCAATCGCTGGGTGCTCGCCGCGACCCTGCTGCTCGCGGGTCTCGCGCTGTCGCTCACCTTTTTAGGCAGCGCGCCGACCGGCACCGTCGGCGCCCGTGCGCTCGATGTCGTCATCGTCAGCCTGTCGAGCCTGACGATCTTCCTGATCCCGCTGATCGCGCTCCTGATCGCGCATGACGCCGTCGTCGGTGACATGGAGCGCGGCACCATGCTGCTGCTGCTGAGCTACCCCGTGGCACGCTGGCAGGTGCTGCTCGGCAAATTCCTCGGCCATCTCGCGGTGCTCGCCTTCGCCACCTGTCTCGGCTATGGCGCCGCCGCCGTGGCGCTGCTGATCACCGGCAGCAGCTTCGACGCTGAGGGACTCGCCGCCTTCGCCGCGATGATCGGCTCGTCCGTGCTGCTCGGCGCTGTCTTTGTCGCGATCGGCTATCTCGTCAGCGCCGTCGTGCGCGACCGCGGCACCGCCGCGGGGCTCTGCATCGGCCTGTGGCTGCTGCTGGTGCTGATCTACGACATGGCGCTGCTCGGCCTCCTCGTGCTGGACCAGGGCCGCAACATCTCCGGCGGCGTGCTGAGCGCGCTGCTGCTGCTCAACCCGGCCGATGCCTACCGGCTGTTCAACCTCACCGGCTTCGCCAATGTCAGCCTGTTCTCCGGCATGGCCGGGCTCGCCGCCTCGAGCACGCTGTCGGTGCAGGCGCTGCTGACGGCGCTCGTGCTGTGGACCGTGATCCCCCTCGCCGGCGCCACGCTGGCCTTCTCCCGGAGGGAGCTATGAAACGCCTCGCTCTTGCCTGCGCGCTCGTCACCGCTTTCGCGCTTGCCGGCTGCAACGACAAGCAGGCCGCCACCCCGCCGCCGCCGATCAAGCTCACCCAGCAGGCGATCGGACATTACTGCGGCATGAACCTGCTCGAACATTCCGGCCCCAAAGGACAGATCTTTGCCGCCAGCCTGATCGAGCCGGTGTGGTTCTCCTCCGCGCGCGACGCCATCGCCTTCACGATGCTGCCCGATGAGCCGAAGGACATCCAGGCGATCTACGTCTCCGACATGGGCAAGGCCGCGAGCTGGGACAATCCCGGCCCCGACAACTGGATCGAGGCCCGCAGGGCGCTGTTCGTGATCGGCAGCCGGCTCAAGAGCGGCATGGGCAGCGACGAAGCGGTGCCGTTCTCGGAGCGATCAGCCGCCGAGCGCTTTGCCGCCGAGCATGGCGGCCGCGTCGTCAGCTTCAGCGAGGTGCCGCGCGACTACGTGCTGAGCTCGGCGGAGGACAGCGCCAGCGCGACCGAGCCGGACGCTGGGAAAACGAATTGAGGTGCCCGTCATGACCCATCACCTCTCGCGCCGACGCTTTATCCAGATCAGCGCTGCGGTTGCCGGGCTGTCGATCGCTCCGCTCGGTACGCCGCGCGCGAAGGCCGACCCCGGGCTGGTCGAATGGCGCGGCACCTTGCTCGGCGCCGTCGCGACCATCAAGCTGCACCATCCCGACCGGCGCGAGGCGGAGCGACTGATCGCGCTGTCGATCACCGAAGCGCGCCGGCTGGAACGGCTATTCAGCCTGTACCTGACGGACTCGGCCTTGGTCGCGTTGAATCGCGCCGGCGTGCTGCTCGACCCCGCGCCGGAGCTGGTTGACATCCTCTCGCTTTCGCAACGCTACGCGGAGCTGACCGACGGCCGGTTCGATCCAACTGTCCAGCCACTCTGGACGCTGTACGCCGATCACTTTTCTCGTCCCGATGCCGACCCCAGCGGCCCGCCGCCGACGAACGTGCGCGAGGTACTGGCGCGCGTCGGCTACGGCAAGCTTTCGATCAGCCGCGATCGCATCGTCATGCCCCGTGGCACGACCCTCACCCTGAACGGCATCGCGCAAGGCTATGTCACCGACAAGATCGTCGATCTCCTGCGAAGCCAGGGCGTACAGCAGAGCCTCGTCGATATGGGTGAAGCGCGCGCGATCGGGCCACGTCCGGACGGACAGCCGTGGGAGATCGCGATCGAGGATCCCGAGCACACGGGACGCATTGCGGCGATGCTTCCGATCGTTGACCGCGCCGTATCGACGTCGGGCGCCTACGGCCTCCGCTTCGATCCGCAAGGGCGCTTCAACCATCTGTTCGATCCGCACAGCGGCGGCTGCGCGCAGCGCTACCGCAGCGTCACGACGGTCGCGCAGAACGCCACCACGGCGGACGCGTTGTCTACCGCCTTCAGCCTGATGTCGCCATCCGAGATCCACGCCGTGCTGCCGCGCTCAGGGATCGAACGCGTTCACCTGATCGACGCGATCGGAGCGGCGGTGGACCTCGTCGCCTGAGCGCATCCATCGCGCAAATTTGACTGCGCTGCCGCCGGGGCGTTCTCCTTGAAATCAGCGGCTGTTCTGGTTGAGGTCTCACCGTCTCGACCGGTGTCATGCTCCGCGGAGACGGAGCATCAGTACTCCGCGGCAGACGTGACTGAACCGAGATGTCACGGCGTACTGGATCGTCCGCTTTCGCGGCGATGACGGCGGGGTCTGCATCTTCAGATCAATGTGGGGCTTCGAAGCACTGGCTCAGATTTCGCGCCGTCGCGTCTTCGTGGCGGGACAAAGCGGCGCGTGCGGCGCACATTTTGGCTCCCCTGGCCTTCGAGATTGGAACCCGTGGCTCACGCCGCGTGCTTGTTAGTTCGATCTCGAACATGAATTCTCGTTAAACTGGCAACGTTTGCCGTCACGGCACGTTTGATCGACAGCAGCAACGCCGCTCTCCCGCCATGTCCGATCGAGGATCACGTCCATGAACGTCAGCGAATTCGTTTGGCACCGCTTGTCCGAATGGGGTCTCCACCGCGTCTATGGATATCCCGGCGACGGTGTCGGCGGACTGGACGCGGCGCTCGACAAGGCACAGGAGACCATGAGCTACGTCCAGGTGCGGCACGAGGAGATGGCCGCGTTCATGGCCTCGGCGCATGCCAAGTTCACCGGACAAGTCGGGCTCTGCTACGCGACATCCGGGCCGGGTGCGATCCACCTGTTGAACGGGCTCTATGATGCGAAGATGGATCACGTCCCCGTGGTCGCACTGGTCGGCCAGGCCGCGCGGGCCTCGATCGGCGCCAGCTATCAGCAGGAGGTCGATCTCAAGACGCTGTTCAAGGATGTCGCCGAGTATGTGGAACAGGCGACCGTGCCGGAGCAGGTCCGCCATCTCGTCGATCGCGCCGTCCGCATCGCGCATACCAGGCGCGCGGTGACCTGCATCATCCTGCCAAAGGACCTGCAGGAGATGGACTATGAGGATCCGCCGCTTACGCATGGGACCACCCACACTGGCCTCGGCTATGCGGGGCCAGCGCAGGTTCCGGACAGCGCTCAGCTGCGCGCGGCGGCCGAGGTGCTGAACAGCGGCCGCAAGGTCGCGATGCTCATCGGCGCCGGCGCGCTCGGCGCGACCGATGACGTCATCGCCGTAGCCGAGCGGCTGCAGGCCGGCGTTGCGAAAGCGCTGCTCGGCAAGGCCGCGCTGCCCGACGATCTACCGTTCGTGACCGGCTCGATCGGCCTGCTCGGCACCGAGCCGAGCTGGGACATGATGAAGTCGTGCGACACCTTCCTGATGGTCGGCTCCGCGTTCCCCTACAGCGAGTTCCTGCCGAAGCCCGGCGACGCGCGCGGCGTGCAGATCGATATCGACGGCACAAGGCTCAGCCTGCGCTATCCGATGGAGGTCAATCTCGTCGGCGACAGCGCGGCGACATTGCGCGCATTGCTGCCGCTGCTGGAGCAGAAGCAGAAGGACAGCTGGCGCAGCGGCATCGAGGACGGCGTCCGCGACTGGTGGAAGAAGTTGGAGCGGCGCGCGATGGATTCCGCCGATCCGCTCAACCCGCAGCGCGTGTTCTGGGAGCTGTCGCCGCGGCTGCCGGACAACGCGATCATCACCGCCGATTCCGGCTCGGCCGCCAACCT
>NZ_CAFI01000002.1 GCF_000239775.1 Bradyrhizobium sp. ORS 375 | reverse complement strand
CCGACCAGCGCGATCAGCGTGCCGCCGACGAACGGACCCGCGGTCAGCGTCAGGCTGGCGCCGGCGGCCCAGATGCCGACCGCGCGGCCGCGCGCCTTCGGATCGGGGTAGGCGTGGTTCAACAGCGCGAGCGAATTCGGCACCAGCAGCGCCGCCGCCAGCCCCTGCAGGCCGCGCAACGCAATCAGGCTGGCCGCGTCGGGCGCGAGGCCGCAGCCCACCGAGGCCGCCGTGAACAGCGCAAACCCCGCCATGAAGACGCGCCGCGCGCCGAAACGGTCGCCGAGCGCGCCCGCCGTCAGGATGAAGGCGGCGAAGGCGATTGTGTAGGCGTTGACCACCCATTGCAGCGCGGCGACATCGCCGCCGAGCGCGGTGCGGATGCTCTCGAGCGCGGTGTTGACGATGGTGACGTCGAGCTGGACGACGCCGAAGCCGAGACTCATCGCGGTCAGCGTCAGCGCACCCGCCACGCGGGCTGGCGGCGCTGGCGTGGCCGGGGCGTGCAGCGCTGCGGTTGACGATCGTCTCATGCCGGGCCTCCTGGTGGTGGAGAACGGCGGCGACTTTAGTCCAGCTAGCCACATAATGCTTCGATATCGGTCGAAGGATGCCTGACGTCCCGCCCGATCCCCCTCCGACGGCAAAACGCCGCGCGGGCGGCGCGGCGTTTTGTCTCAGTCGCAGGCTGCGTGATCAGCTCGCGGCGCGCAGATTGACGCTGGTCTCGGCAAGTTTGGTCAGCTTCATGTCGGTCGCCTTCTCCTCGTCGAGCGTCTTCTGCAGCACGGCGGCGCAGTCGCTGCGGCCGAGTTGTTTGGCCCAGGCGATCAGGCTGCCGTAGCGGGTGATCTCGTAGTGCTCGGCGGCCTGGCCGGCATTGATCAGCGCGGCGTCGAGCACGGTCTTGTCGGCCACCTCGCCGGCGACCTCCTCGGCCTCCTCGATGATGCCGTCGATCGCCGGGCAGTCGACCGCCTTGGGCGCGATGCCGTGCATCTCGAACACCTGCTCGAGCCGCTTCACATGCGTGCGGGTCTCGTCGAGATGGGTCAGGAAGCCCTGCTTGAGCTGCTGGTCGGTGGCCTTGTCGGCCATCTTGGGCAGCGCTTTGATCAGCTGGTTCTCGGCATAATAGATGTCCTGCAGCTGGTGCACGAACAGGTCGTTCATCGTCTTGATGTCTTTGGTGAACAGTCCCATGTGTCTCATGTCCTTCTGGGGTTCGGAACATGGCGGGCCCCACCCCGACCGCGCGTTCATGTCCATTGACGTCTCGCTTGCGGCTAACCGGCAGCCTGATCGGTTGTTCCGGCGCCGCACCGCCAGCGCCGATCGGAACCTGACGGGCCGGGGCGACGCTCGCGTCGAACCCCGCAGGTAACCTTTGGGACCAAACTGAGGCGGGCGGTCGCGGTCCCCAGCCATGTGACCGGAGTGTGACAGACCCGCAAAGCGAACTCGGAGCTGCGTTGAGTCAAGGACTGCACAAGGCGTGCGTTTTAGCTTAAGGAACAGGCTGTCACGGATTGCCCGCCCTCGTCGATCAAATGGTTTCGCCCTTTTTCCAAGATTTACTGCCGCCCCGCCGGGAGGATGAATGCAGCGCCTGCTGACCACGCTGTCGCGTGGCTTCAAGAAATGGATCGGCTGGAAGCGGCTGGGGATTGCAGCGAGCCTTGCGATCATCGCCTTCGCGATCACCACACTCGTGCGCACGCTGAAGGGCGTCGATGGCGGCGTCATTCTGACGGCGCTGACCGAGATTCCGCCCGGTCACATTGCGCTCGCGGCCTTGTGTGTGGTCGGCGCGTTCTGCACGCTCACCTTCTATGACTATTTTGCGCTGCGAACGATTGGCAAGAAACACGTGCCCTATCGCATCGCGGCGATGAGCGCCTTCACCAGCTATTCGATCGGCCACAACATCGGCGCCACCGTCTTCACCGGCGGCGCGATCCGATTCCGCATCTATTCGGACTACGGCCTCTCGGCGATCGACGTCGCCAAGATCTGCTTCCTGTCAGGCCTGACCTTCTGGCTCGGCAATCTGTTCGTGCTCGGCATCGGCATGACGCTGCATCCGGCCGCCGCCACGGCGATGGACCAGCTGCCGCCGGCCGTCAATCAGCTGATTGCGATCGGCATCCTCGGCGCGATCTTCGCCTATCTGGGCTGGCTTTACGCCGGCAAGAACCGCCGCCAGCTCGGCCAGAACGGCTGGAAGGTCGTGCTGCCGTCGGCCCCGCTGACTGTCGTGCAGATCCTGATCGGCGTCGTCGATCTCGGCTTCTGCGCGCTGGCGATGTATTTGCTGGTGCCCGCGAACCCGCCGATCGACTTCCTCTCGCTGTCGGTGGTGTTCATCCTCGCCACCCTGCTCGGCTTCGCCAGCCATGCCCCAGGCAGCATCGGCGTGTTCGACGCCGCGATGCTGGTGGCGCTGCCGCAGTTCGGCCGCGAGCAGCTGCTCGCCACCCTGCTGGTGTTCCGCGTGCTCTATTTCGTCATTCCGTTCGCCACCGCGATCTCGATCATGGGCGTCCGGGAACTCTGGCTGAACGTCGTCAAGCCATGGCAGGAGCGGCGCCGGCTGCAGGCGGCCGTCTCCGACGAGATCGCCGCCAAGCGCGCGGCTGCGGCCGCACCCGCGGCCGTTCCGCAGCGGATCAAGCGCCACTCGCAGGGTTGACTTGACGCCTTGGACGAGAGCTGACAGCGGTGCGGTTGACCTTGTCGGCCGCTCTCTTATTTCCGCCCCATCGCTCACGTGAATGCCTTGCGCATGAAGTTCTGGCGTATGATCCGTATGTCCCGTCGTTCGTTGCTGGCCGCCTGCATGCTTGCCGGCCTGCTCGCCCCCTTGGCGACCCGTCCGGCTGCCGCACAGTTCGGCGCGCCGCCGCAGCTCCAGATCAGCTGGGAGGTGCGCAACCGCTTCCGCCTGTTCCGCGAGGAGCGTGACTTTCTGCTGCACGTCGAGAGCACGCGCGACCGCTCGATCCTCTCCGCCGAGCAGGGCCTGGCGATCCAGAGCGACGGCCGCGGCTGGGCGCGCAATATCGTGAACCGCCTGTGCATCGACCTCACAGGTCGCGTCAACGAGCCGTGCACGCGTGACAACGTCAAGGAAAGCTACCTGACGCCGATCGACCATCCGGTCAGCGTGCGCCTCACCGGCCCGGTGCCGGTCGGCGCCACCTGCGCCTGGTCGTTCGACGATGGCGACGGCCCGCAGACCTCGACCTTCGACTGCGCCGAGCCCGTCAATCTGCGCGTCCGCTATGGCCGCCAGACCGTGGCCAGCGTCGATGTCACCAGCCCCGAGGGCACGCGGCAGGTCTCCACCGGCATCCAGGTCCGCGACGTCCTCATCGCTGGCCTCGGCGACAGCATCGCCTCCGGCGAAGGCAATCCGGACCGGCCGATCGCGCTCGCCGATGACGGCTTCTGCTTCCGCTCCTATCTCGGCGGTCCGACCGCGCAATATTATCGGCCGAGCCGCGCCGGCTTCAAAGGCGGCCGCGCCTGCGAGGCGCCGGACACGCTGCAGAACTGGCAGAAGCACAGCGCGGTCTGGTTCAACGCCGCCTGCCACCGCTCGCTCTACAGCTACCAGACCCGCACGGCGCTGGCGCTCGCTGTGCGCTATCCGCACGTCGCCGTCACCTACCTGCCGCTCGCCTGCACCGGCGCGACCATCGCCGATGGCCTGTTCGGCAGCCAGCGCGCGCGCGAATGCACCCCAGGCCGCTCGCTGGCGACCTGCGCCGGCGGCGTCAACGGCCAGCTCGGCGAGCTGCGCGAGGCGCTCACCGCCGCGCAGCGCCGCCAGCCCGACCGCCGCCTCGATCTCATTCTGCTGTCGATCGGCGCCAACGACATCAACTTCTCCGGCCTCGTCGCCGACGTCATCGTCGACACCCCGACCGAGCGCACCTTGTTCAAGCGCTCCGGCGTGATCGGGTCGGTCGACGAGTCGCGCGGCGAGCTCGCGCGCGACCTGCCGCGCGGCTTTGCCAAGCTGCGCGACGCGCTGAAGCCGCTGGTCGGCGATCTGTCGCACGTGATCTACACGTCCTACGGCAACCCGGCGCTGAGCGGCCCCGGCACTCCCTGCCCCGGCGGTCCGGCCGGCTTCGAGGTGCACCCCTCCTTCAACGCCAATCCGCAGCGGCTCGCCAATGTCGCCGGCTTCGTCGAGAACGAGTTCCTGCCCGCATTGCGCGGTCTCGCGCAATGCACCGCCGGCGTGCTGTGCCGCGATCCGCGCAGCGAGCGCATGACCTTCGTCGACGCGCATCAGCCGGCGTTCGCGCAGCACGGCTTCTGCGCGCGCTCGCCGCAGGATCCGCCGTTCGACCGCGAATGCTTCGCCGCCAACGGCGAGAGCTTCGATTCCAATATCGTCAGCGCCGCCAACGAGCCCCTGCTGTGCGGCCGCGGCGCCAGCGAGTACCGCCCCTATCTGCCGCGCGCGCGCTGGATCCGCGACGCCAATGACAGCTACTTCTCGGCCATGACCTATCCGCAGGGCCTGCCGGCGGCGATGCAGCCCGCCGACATCCACGATGCGAGCTGGGGCGTGCTGTCGGCGGTCTATGGCGGCGCCGTGCATCCGACCGCCGAGGGCCACGCCGCGATGGCCGACGCGGCGTTCCCCGCCGCCGCCGAAGTGCTCAACCTGGACGCCGCCGAGCCCAGCATCTCCAGCCAGCCGCTGCCGCCGAGCGGAGGGGCGCAGCAGTAGCTGCCGGTCTCCGCAGCGGCCTCTCGGCACACAGCGCTGTCGCATTTGACGATAGAAGCTTTGCGACAATGACTCTCCACGTCGTCATGGCCGGGCTTGTCCCGGCCATCCACGTCGCTCGGCGTCCACAAAAAGACGTGGATGCCCGGGCATGACGGAGTTACTGACTACGGAATCGCTCGTGGCGACAGCTCAGCTCAGGGTGCAGCTCGGATGCCACGGGCCGCAATATCGTAACACTAAGTCTATTGGCGATGCGGACGCATCGAGCGCGCCGCGACGAACTACTTCGTCGGCGCCGGCTTCTTCATCATCGGCGGCGCCTGCTTCGTCGCCGGAGCGGTGGCGGTCGTCGCCTGCGGCGGCAGATATTTGGCGAGGATCGCAGGATCGATCTGTGCCATGTTGGTATCCGGCAGACGCGTCCAGGTCTCGTCCTTGCCGAACAGCGAGATGCCGAGATAGCCGTGCAGGATCAGCGACTGTCCGTCCGGAGTGACCCGCATGTTGGCCTTCCAGATGTTGCCGTCGCGCGGATTGAGGACGTTGCCGCCCTCGTACTTCAGGCCCTCGCGCTTCATGTCGCGCACGAAGGAGATTCCGAGCACCGGCGCATTCTTGCGGTCGTCGGTGCATTTCGAGCAGACCTCGTTCGGGTTGTCGCCGGGACGCGGAAACGTCTTGGCGATCACGCCTTCGAACACGCCATCATGATCGATGAAGAGAAACCAGCCGACCGGACGGCCATCCTCGACCTTCTGCCACAGCCCGGCCGCGGTCGGCTCTGCTGCCAGCGCCGGCCGCGTCAGCAGCGCACCGCCTGCGACGAGCGCGCCGAGCGCGAGCGTCGTCACAGCAGGCATCAGCCGAAGTCGGGGAAACGCGTTGCGCATCATCATCTCACCTTGACCAAGTCACAAAATGAATGGCCGCACAGTACGGCCGTTTCGTGCATCGTTCCAGCCCATAACAGGTCTGGCGCGCCGGTGAAACCGGCACGCGCAGGAAACATTTCTTCACATTTGAGTTGGTCCGGCGGCGTTTGGTTCCACGCCACCGACAAATTAGTTGACGCCGAGCTTCTTCTGCAGGCTCGACGACGACGTCGTGTACTGGAACACCAACCGCTTCTCCGGATAGACGTAGCGGTGCGCCTTCTGCGCCATTAGCGCGCCCTCGTGGAAGCCGCACAGGATCAGCTTGATCTTGCCCGGATAGGTGTTGATGTCGCCGATCGCGAAGATGCCGGGCACGGAGGTCTCGAACGCCGAGGTCTCGACCGGAATGAGATTGTGCTCGAGCGCGAGGCCCCACTCGGCGACCGGGCCGAGCTTCATCGTGAGCCCGAAGAACGGCAGCATCATCTCGCAGGGAATGGTCTCGACCGCATTGTCGTTGCCCTTGATCGTCGCAGCCGACAGCTGACCATTGGCGCCTTCCAGCGCGGTCACCTGCCCGATGCGCAGGTCCATCTTGCCGCCTGCGACAAGCGCGCGCATCTGCTCGACACTGTGAGGCGCGGCGCGGAAATCGTCGCGGCGATGGATGAGCGTGATGCGCTTGGCGAGCGGATGCAGATTGAGCGTCCAATCCAGCGCGGAATCGCCGCCGCCGACGATCACGACATTCTTGTCGCGGAACTGCTCCATCTTGCGCACGGCATAAAACACCGAGGTACCCTCGTAGGCCTCGATCCCCGGCACCGGCGGACGCTTCGGCTGGAATGAGCCGCCGCCGGCAGCGATCACCACGACCTTGCACTCGAACACCTTGCCGGCGTCGGTGGTGACGCGAAAACCGGGATCGCCGATCTTCTCGACCTTCTCGACCATCTCGCCGAGATGGAAGGTCGGGCTGAACGGCTTGATCTGCTCCATCAGCTGATCGGTGAGGCCCTGCCCCGTCACCATCGGCACGCCGGGAATGTCGTAGATCGGCTTCTCCGGATAGAGCTCGGCGCACTGGCCGCCGACCTTGTCGAGGATGTCGATCAGATGTGCCTTGATGTCGAGCAGCCCCAGTTCAAACACGGCAAACAGTCCGCAGGGGCCCGCGCCAATGATCAGCACATCGGTCTTGATCGCTTCACTCATGTCGCTCTTCTCGTTGGAGGCGCCGCTCGGATGCGGGCGGCAGATGGCGGTTCCGAATTTGTAGCCAACGGGGCGGTCGCAGGGAAGGCACAAAACCGGCCCTCCGCGAGGGCCGCGGCTTGCAGCGGACAGCCTAGCGAGGTTTGAAGGGGAGATGGAATGATGGAGATCAATCGGTGACAGAGACGCCCCGCCTCGAGGACTTCCCCTACCGCCTCACGGACAATGTCCGCTTCGGCGACCTCGATCCCAACCAGCACGTCAACAACGCCGTCTACGCGACCTATTTCGAGACTGGGCGGGTGACGCTGATGAAGGACCCGCGCCACGGCCTCACGCAGGAGGGGCTGGCCTGGATCATGGTGCGGCTCGACATGCATTTCCGCGCCGAGCTGCGCTGGCCGGGGACGATCGAGCTGGGACTGGGAGTCGTGAAGCTGGGCCGGACGTCCGTGACCTCAGAGCAGGTCGTGTTCTCGGACGGGCGCTGCGTGGCTTCGGCCACCGCCGTGATGGTCTTGATCGACGAGCTGTCGCGCAAGCCGGCGCCGCTGACGCCAAAGCTGATCGCGGCGCTGCAGCCCTGGGTCCGCCGCGGCGTGACGATCACAGCGCCCCCGGCCTAAGGCCGGGCGGCGGCAGTAGGGAGATGCGGTGAGAAGCGCTCCCGATAGCGGGAAATCAGGCCTGACGCTCGGGCGTCGACACGACGAGGCCGTCGAGCTCGTCGGAAACCTTGATCTGGCAGGCGAGGCGCGAGTTCGGCCGGACGTCGTAGCCGAAATCGAGCATGTCCTCTTCCATCGGGGTCGGCGGGCCGACCTTCTCGCGCCAGGCTTCGTCGACATAGACATGGCAGGTCGCGCAGGCGCAGGCGCCGCCACATTCGGCCTCGATGCCCGGAATGGCGTTGCGGATCGCCGCTTCCATCACGGTCGCGCCGTTCTCGATGTCAACGGTTCGGGATTCGCCGGTGTGGTCGACAAAGGTGATCTTGGCCATGTGTGCTCGTGCTGCGCAGGGAATGAGGTCGGGCTGTCCTATAACGGACCGCTCCGCTCTGCGCTAGTGCCGCGGCCGGCTGCTTCAAACCGCGCCGAGCATGTCCGAAATCGCCGCGCGGGCCTGCGCGACGGCAGTCGCCAGCCAAGCCAGCGCGTCGGCCGGGTCGCCGGCCCG
>NZ_CAFI01000003.1 GCF_000239775.1 Bradyrhizobium sp. ORS 375 | reverse complement strand
GACCCCGGCGGCGGGGCCGAAATGCGGCCAAACGGCTGGAAAGACTCACAAAACCGCGAGCGCGACCGGCCCGGCAGCAGCGTCCCCCGGCTCAGCCGAGCTTGCGGCCGATCTCGATGAACTTCTGCCGGCGCTGCTTGCGGATGGCGTCGGCGTCGAGGCCCTTCATCTCGTCGAAGGCCTGGGCGATCGCCTCGCCGGTCGCCGCGATCATCGCGGCGGGGTCGCGGTGGGCGCCGCCGACCGGCTCCTTCAGGATGGTGTCGACCACGCCGAAGCGCAGCATGTCCTGGGCGGTGATCTTCATGCTGTTGGCGGCTTCCTGCGCCTTGGTGCCGTCGCGCCAGAGGATCGAGGAGGCGGCTTCCGGCGAGATCACGCTGTAGATCGCGTGCTCCAGCATCAGGACCTTGTTGGCGGTGGTCAGCGCGATCGCGCCGCCCGACATGCCCTCGCCGGTGATGATCGCAACGTTGGGCACGCCCAGCGCCAGACAGGCGTCGGTCGAACGCGCGATCGCCTCGGCTTGGCCGCGCTCCTCGGCGCCGATGCCGGGATAGGCGCCGGCCGAATCGACCAGCGACAGCACGGGAATGCCGAACCGCTCGGCCATCTCCATCAGCCGGACCGCCTTGCGGTAGCCCTCCGGGCGGGCCATGCCGAAATTGTGCTTGAGGCGGGATTCGGTGGTGGCGCCCTTTTCCTGGCCCATCACGCAGATCGGCTCGCCGCGGAAGCGGCCGAAGCCGCCGAGCAGGGCGGCGTCCTCGCCGAACTTGCGGTCGCCGGCGAGCGGCGTGAATTCGGTGATCAGCGCATTGACGAAGTCGGTGAAGTGCGGCCGCTGCGGGTGGCGCGCGACCATGGTCTTCTGCCACGGCGTCAGATTGGCATAGAGATCGGCCAGCGCCTGGCCGGCCTTCTCCTCGATGCGGCCGACCTCCTCGCCGATGTCGGTGCCGGAGGCGGCCATCGCCCGGAGTTCATCGACCTTGGAATCGAGCTCGGCGACGGGCTTTTCGAAATCGAGGTAGCTGCGCATGGGATCCGGCATGGAAGAGCTGAAGGAAGAGCGCTGGGAGACGAAATCGGTTCGGCCTTCGGACCTGAAGGTGAAGGACTTCAGGAGCTTAGGGTGCGATCGGTGCGCCGCGTCCAGGCGTCGTGCCGGGAGAGCGGGCAGGATGGCGCTCTTTCGGGGCAGACGCGCGCGAAGTCAAGCGGGCGGCGCGTCACGCCCAAGGATTTGGTGTCGGATTTGGTTGCGGGAAAGTATGAGGCGGGCTCAGGTCTCGGCCAGGGGGTGCAGGTCGCGCACCAGGCTCTTCAGCCGCTCCTCGACCACATGGGTGTAGATCTGGGTGGTCGAGATGTCGGTATGGCCGAGCAGCGTCTGCACGATGCGCAGGTCGGCGCCGTTGTGCAGCAGGTGGCTGGCGAAGGCGTGACGCAGCACGTGCGGCGACACCAGCCGGGCGGGCAGGCCGCTCGCCACCGCGAGCTCCTTGAGGTCGCGGGCGAAGTGCTGCCGGGTGAGGTGGCCGCTCTCGCCGAACGAGGGAAACAGCCATTTGCCGAAGGTGGCGCTGGCCTTCTTCTCCGGCTTCTGCTTGTCCAGCATCGCCAGATAGTCGGCCATCGCCTGACGCGAGGCCTGGTTGAGCGGCACCAGCCGCTCCTTGTTGCCCTTGCCGCGCACCACGATCATGCGGGCATCGTTGCGTGCCGCCGTGCGCGGCAGCGCCACCAGCTCGGAGACGCGCAGGCCGGTGGCGTAGAGCACTTCGAGCAGGCAATACAGCCGCAGCGCGCGCAGCCGCTGCGACGGCGAGGCGTCGGCGATCTCGGACAGCTCCTTGGCGCGGGTCAGCATGCGGTCGACGTCGCCGATCGACAGCACTTTCGGCAGGGAACGGCCGCGCTTCGGGCCGGACAAGATCGCGGCGGGATCGTCGCTGCGGATGCGCTCGCTCAGCAGAAAGCGGAACAGGTGCCGCATCGCCGACAGCCGCCGGGCCACGCTGGACGACTTGAAGCCCCGGTTGTCCAGATCGGCGAGATAGTCGCGCAGCGCCTGGGTGTCGGCCGCAGCGAAGCTGTTGCCCTTGCGGGTGAGAAACTCGGAGAGATCGGTGAGGTCGCGGCGATAGGCATCGAGCGTGTTCGTGCCGGCACCCTGTTCCGCGGCCATCATGTCCAGAAACAGGCTCATCAGCCGGGCGTCGGAGGCCTTGACCTTCATCTCGTAAATTCCGCTGGGTCCGAGGCGATCGAATCAGGACGAGTTAGTCGCGCCGGCACGTCGAGCGGTGACTGCAAATCTGGCCGATATCGCGGCGCCGGACCGTCTCAGAGAAGCGTAAAAATCTTAATCAATGCCCTGTGGCTTTTCGGTCGGCCGAAGCCTGGTCGCTCACTTCTTCTGGAACTTGTCCGGCGGGATCGACACCGTCATCTCGCGCGGCTTCGGATTGACGAAATTCGCCAGCGCGTAGATCGCGCCATAGACCACGCCGACGATGACGGCGATCACGGTCAGGAAGCGGAACAGGCTGGGCATAGGGTCGCGCAGGCCACCAAGGAAGGAACGGTTTCATCCAACATGTTCGCGCCGGGCTGGCAAGCCCGGCGGGAAGCCAGTCAACCGGGTGCCGGATCTCCAATGCTGGGTCATTCCGGGGTTGGGCCAGGGCGGAACAGGATGCCTTTGAAAGCAGCAGGGGCTGGGTTAGAAGCGGAGCGATGACCGATCTGACGCAACCAGCGCCTGGGCCTGCCGCTCCGGAGGCCGCGATACTCGCGGGCCTCGGCAAGCGGCTGATCGTGCTGGTCGGTATGATGGGCGCCGGCAAGTCGACCGTGGGGCGCAGGCTCGCAGCGCGGCTGCGGCTGCCGTTCGTCGATGCGGACACCGAGATCGAGACCGCAGCCGGCATGACCATACCGGAAATCTTCGAAACCCGCGGCGAGGACTATTTCCGCAATGGCGAGGCCCGCGTGATCGCCCGCCTGCTCGAAAGCGGGCCGACGGTGCTGGCGACCGGCGGCGGGGCCTTCATGCGCGAGGAGACGCGCCAGCGGATCCAGGAAAAGGCCGTCTCGGTGTGGCTCAAGGCGGACGCCGACGTCATCATGCGCCGCGTCCGGCGCCGGGCCGACCGGCCGCTGCTGCAGACGGCCGATCCCGAAGGTACCGTCGCGCGGCTGTTGAGCGAGCGCGAGCCGGTCTACCAGACGGCTGACATCACGATCTGCTCGCGCGACGTGCCGCATGACCGGGTCGTCGAGGATTGCTTGGAGGCGCTGCAAGCCTTCCTGTCCCCGCCCGAGACCAGGCAGCCGGACGGCCCGCAACCCGATCCGATTCAACCCGATCCACCGCAGGCCATGAGCGCGCTCCGATGACGGTCCCCCTGAAGCATTCCGATCCGATCATCGTCGACGTCGCGCTCGGCGACCGCGCCTATGACATCGTCATCGGCCGCGGCGTGCTGGCGACGCTGGGTCAGCGGATCGCTTCGCTGCGGCCGGGCGTGCGCACGGCCATCGTCACCGACCGCACCGTGGCCGCGCACTGGCTGAAGCCGACCGAGGCCATCCTGGCGGAGGCCGGCATCCCCACGTCCACCGTCGTGGTGGAAGAGGGCGAGGGCTCCAAGACTTATGCCGGCCTGGAGAAGGTCAGCGAGGCGCTGATCGCTGCCAGGATCGAGCGCAACGATCTGGTGATCGCGCTCGGCGGCGGCGTGGTCGGCGATCTCGCCGGCTTTGCGGCGGCGATCCTGCGCCGCGGCGTCGATTTCGTGCAGGTGCCGACCTCGCTGCTGGCGCAGGTTGATTCTTCCGTGGGCGGCAAGACGGGGATCAATTCGCCGCAGGGCAAGAACCTGCTCGGCGCGTTTCATCAACCCGTGCTGGTGATCGCCGACACCGCGGTGCTCGACACGTTGTCGCCGCGCCAGTTCCGCGCCGGCTATGCCGAGGTCGCCAAATACGGCCTGCTCGGCGACGCCAGCTTCTTCGCCTGGCTCGAGGCCAACCACGCCGACATCGTCAGGGGCGGCGCGGCGCGCGAGCATGCGGTGGCGACCTCCTGTCGCGCCAAAGCGGCGGTCGTCGCCCGCGACGAGCGCGAGACCGGCGACCGCGCGCTGCTCAATCTCGGCCACACCTTCGGTCACGCGCTGGAGGCGATCACCGGGTTCTCCGACCGGTTGTTCCATGGCGAGGGCGTGTCGGTCGGCATGGTGCTGGCGGCGCAGTTCTCCGCCGAGCTCGGCATGCTGCCGCCCGACGACGTCACGCGCATCGAGCGTCACCTTGCCGCGGTGGGGCTGCCAACCCATCTGCGGGACATCGCCGGCTTTGCCCAGGAGGGCGTCGGCGACGCCGACCAGCTTTTGGCCTTGATGGCGCAGGACAAGAAGGTCAAGCGCGGCAAGCTCACCTTCATCCTGATGGAAGCGATCGGCCGCGCGGTCATCGCGAAGGACGTCGATCCGGCGCGGGTGCGCGACTTCCTGCAGACCAAATTGCACAGCCGCGGCTGATCGCAGCTTTACGCCACGTTGAGCAGTGGCGACGCATCATCGGCGGCTTCTCTCGAGAGTGACATGGCGTCATGGACTGGCTCACACTCACCATCGTCATCATCTGCCTCGGCGCCTCCGCGTTCTTCGCGCTCAGCGAGACCGCGCTGACCGGCGCCTCCCGCGCCTCGATGCTGCGGCTCTCCAAGCAGGGCAATCGCGATGCCGACGTGGTGTCGAGCCTGTTCGACATGCGCGAGCGGCTGATCGGCGCGCTCCTGCTCGGCAACAACATCGCCAATATCGCCGCCTCGGCGCTGGCGACGGGCATCTTCACCGCCTGGTTCGGCGAGGTCGGCGTGCTCTATGCGACCGGCGTGATGACGGCCCTGGTCGTGATTTTTGCCGAGGTGCTGCCGAAGACGATCGCGATCAACGCGCCGGACCGCGTGTCGCTCGCGGTTGCACGGCCGATGCGCGGCACCGTGATCGTGCTTGGCCCCGTGCTCGCGGTCATCGAAGCGATCGTGCGCATGCTGATGCGCCTCATCGGTTTCAAGGTCGGCGCCAACCAGCCGATCCTGTCGCCGACCGAGCGTCTGCGCGGCGCCGTTGACCTGCTGCATCACGAGGGCAAGGTCGAAAAGCAGGACCGCGACATGCTCGGCGGCCTGCTCGACCTCCAGGAGCTGCAGGTTTCCGACGTGATGATTCACCGCACCGAGATGGTGATGGTGAATGCCGACCTGCCGCAGGAGGAACTGGTTCGCGAGGTTCTCGCCTCTGAATACACGCGCATCCCGCTGTGGCGCGGCACACCGGAGAACATCATCGGCGTGCTGCACGCGAAGGATCTGCTGCGCGCGATCCGTTCTGCCGAAGGCGACGTGACGCACATCGATGTCGCCTCGCTCGCGCTGCCACCGTGGTTCGTTCCCGAGATGCGTTCGGTGTCGGAACAGCTGAAGGCGTTCCGACGCCGCAAGACGCATTTCGCCTTAGTCGTTGACGAGTATGGCGAGGTCGAGGGCATCGTCACGCTCGAGGACATTCTGGAAGAGATCGTCGGCGATATCTCCGACGAACAGGACGTGCAGGTCGCCGGCGTCCGTGTGCAGCCGGATGGATCGGTTGTCGTCGACGGCTCGGTGCCAATCCGCGATCTCAATCGCGCGATGGACTGGACCTTGCCCGATGAAGAGGCAACGACGGTTGCCGGTCTCGTGATTCACGAGGCGCGTTCGATCCCGGAGCGCGGCCAGAGCTTCACGTTCCACGGCTTCCGCTTTCGCGTGCTGCGGCGGGAGCGCAATCGCATCACCGCGCTGCGCATCGTGCCAGTGCCCCGTGGAGAAACGGAGGAGACACGGCCGCGCCGGGCCGGTACGGCGTTCTAATTGGTTGGAGTTGCCGGGATCAGGCTTCGCCCGGCGCCTTCGCATGCAACGCGAGCGCATGCACTGAGCCGGCAAGTTCCTCGGCCAATGCGGCGTTGATCAGGCGGTGGCGATCGACGCGGCTCTTGCCCGCGAAGGCCTGCGACACAATATACACGCGGAAATGGGTCTCACCGCTTGGCCGGTGTCCCATGTGGCCCGCATGCAGATGTGATTCGTCCTGCACATCGAGGCTTTCTGGAGTGAAAGCTTCGCGCAACTTTTCGATGATAGCATCCTGGGTCCGCATGGTCTCTGGAAATACGCATCAAATTATTTTTCGTCAATCGGCGGTCCCCGCCTGAGGTATTCGCAATGTCAAGACTTGAAGCTTTTCGCGTTGCGTAGTCAAAGTCCGCCATGCCGATCGATTCAAACAAATTCTTCGACTCCATCCGCATCAAGCCCAAGAAGACGGCTGCGCGGCAGCCGGTGCGCGAGGAGGCTCAGCCCTGCCAATGGCCGGACTGCACGAACCGCGGATCGCACCGCGCGCCCAAGGGGCGCGAGAACCAGCGCGAGTATTGGCACTTCTGTCTCGACCACGTGCGCGAGTACAACCAGTCCTATAATTTCTTCTCCGGCATGAATGCCGACGCGGTCGCGCGCTATCAGAAGGATGCGCTGACCGGACACCGCCCGACCTGGAAGATGGGCGCCAACACCGCGGGCAAGCGCGGCACCGGCAATGCCGAGAGCGATCTCGGCGATGCGTCGGATCCGTTCAGCGTGTTCGCGGAGATCAACGGCCGTGCCGGCTGGCGTCCGGGTGCGCAGTCCGCACCGAAGGCCGAGACGCGCAAGGTGTTCAACGCCGAGCGCAAGGCGCTGCAGGTGATGGGCCTCGGCCCCGACGCCACCCTCGAGGACGTCAAGGTCAAGTACAAGGCACTGGTGAAGCAGCACCATCCCGACGCCAATGGCGGCGACCGCTCCACCGAGGATCGCCTGATCGAGATCATCAAGGCCTACAACTACCTCAAGACGGTGGTGAAGGGCTGACGCGCGACAGCCGTGCTGCCGCGCGCCGTTCGTTGATTCATGGCTTCGGCCCGATATAGGCCGAGCTCGGCCGGATCAGCCGTCCCGTCCGCTGCTGCTCCCGGGCATGCGCAGTCCAGCCCGCCGCCCGCGCCACCGCGAAGATCGGCGTGAATGCCTGGCGCGGAATCTTCAGCGCATCGAGCAGGATGGCGGTGAAGAACTCGACATTGGTATCGAGCACCCGCTCCGGATTTTTCTGCCGCAGCGCCTGGCGGATATAACCCTCCACCTCGCTCGCGAACGGCAGATCCGCCCCGCTCCCCGCCAGTCGTTCGATCGCGGCTTTGAGCACATCGGCCCTGGGATCGCGCACCCGGTAGATCCGATGCCCAAATCCCATCAGCCGCTCACCGCGGCCGAGCGCCGCATCGACCCAGTGTGCGATGTTCTCCCGCGTCCCGATCGCGTTCAGCATCTCCAACACCGGCTCCGGCGCCCCGCCATGCAGCGGGCCGGTGAGGGCGCAGTAGCCGGCGGTGATCGCGGCGAACAGGTCGGCCTGGGTGGAGGCCACCACGCGGGCCGCGAAGGTCGAGGCGTTCATGCCGTGATCGCTGACCGTGACGAGATAGGTGTCGAGCGCAGCCACCTCGCCCTCGGCGGGCGTGTC
The DNA here is from genome assembly GCF_000239775.1 of Bradyrhizobium sp. ORS 375. Lineage (GTDB taxonomy): Bacteria > Pseudomonadota > Alphaproteobacteria > Rhizobiales > Xanthobacteraceae > Bradyrhizobium. The sequence goes on along the minus strand of NZ_CAFI01000003.1, from coordinate 26,699 downwards.
GCCGCGGACCATGCGCAGGGTGTCGGCGGCGTGGGTGAGGTCGGGATTGGGCGCGATCGGCTGCGCTCCCCGGGCGCGCTGGACCAGGGCTCCGGCGATGACAGGGCAGGCGCCGACGATGGCGGCTTCGTCGCCGAGACCGGGCTCGGCGCGCAGCGCGGCGATGGCGGCGCGGAAGCCGTCGATGATCGACATCCCTGATGTCGCTGCGAGCAGTTCGGGCAGCCGGGCGAAGGCGCGCTGACGGGCGGCGCCCAGGCTGGCGCGGACGTCGGCCTCGCTGACGCTGCGCTTGGTCGCGGCGCTCCACAGCCGGGCCGTCACCCCCTCGAAGCCGGTCCCGGCGGCGAGATCGGCCACGCGGTTGCCCGCGATGATCAACTCGCCCTGCTGGCCGTCGACATGGCTGAGCACCGTCTCGGCGGCGGGGATGCCATCGAGGCCGATGGGGGACTTCGAGAGCTGGATGGTCATGGCACGATCTCCTGCGTGAATGGTCACGCCATCAAGATTCGTCCGGTCGACAGATTGATCAATCTTGATTAAGCTGATCAATATGAAAAAAGACAGTGGTCTTTACCTATCTGCCCGCGAGGCCTCCGCCGAGCTCGCGATCTCGCCGGCAACCCTCTACGCCTATGTCAGCCGTGGCCTGGTCCGCTCCGAGCCCTCGCCGAACTCGCGCAGCAACCGTTATCGCGCCGAGGACATCCGGGCGCTCAAGGAGCGGCGGGCGCCTGCGCCCGAGCCGCGCGCCTTCCGCAGCTTCGATGCCGACCTGCCGGTGTTCGATTCCGCCGTGTCGACGATCACCGAAGCCGGTCCGATCTACCGCGGCGTCAATTGCGTCGATCTGGCTGAGCGGGACACCCTTGAGCATGCCGCGACCCTGCTGTGGGACGTGACGGCGATCGACCCGTTCGCGGCCGAGAACATGCCGCACATCTCCGACGAGATGCGCCTCATTGCCGACGCGGCCCGGCGCGCGGCGCCGATCGACCGGGCGATCGCCGTGCTGGCGCTGGCGACCAATGCGGATCCCGCCGCGTTCAATCGTGCTCCGGACGGGCGCGCGCTGGTCGGCGCGCGCATCGTTCGGCTCGTGGTCGCGACCATGCTGAACGCACCGGCCTCGGCGGAGCCGCTCCATGTCCAGGTCGCCAAGGTCTGGGCACCCGATCACAAGCACGCGCCCGACCTGATCCGCCGGACATTGGTGCTTCTGGCTGATCATGAGTTGAACGCCTCGACCTTCACTGTCCGCTGTGCGGCCTCCACCGGACTTAGTCTGTATGATGCTGTGATCGCCGGCCTCGCCGCGCTCAAGGGACCGCAGCATGGCGGCGCCGGCGTGCTCGCCTCGCAACTGGTGAAGACCCTGATCGATCGCGATGTCGCGCCGCTGATCCGCGAGCGGGTGGCGCTGGGCGAGCGCTTCGCCGGCTTCGGCCATGGCGTCTACAAGCGTGGCGATCCGCGCGCCATCTCGCTCCTGGAGGCGCTGACGCGGGCCGGGGCGCCGCGCAAATTCACCCGCGAGGTGCCCGAGCGGATCGCGGAGGCGACCGGCGAGTTCGTCAACATCGACTATGCGCTGGCCGTGCTGGTGCACAGCCTGCGGCTACCGGCCGGCAGCGAGCTGGCGTTGTTCGCGATGTCCCGCTGCGTCGGCTGGATCGCCCATGCCTGCGAGCAACTGCAGTTCGGCCGCCTGATTCGGCCGCGCGCACGCTATACTGGCGCGATCCCTGGACGCGCTGCGACGCTGGAGACGCTCTAGAAAGAGGCGGCTGATCCCTATTCCGCTGTCCCGGTCGCCAGCTGCGTCTCGCGCCGCTTCCGCACCGTTCGCAGCACCAGCCAGACCACGATCGTGCCCACGACCGCCGCAAGGATCCAGGTCGACTTGGCAATATGGCTGTGATGCGGAATGCCGCCATAGCGATGCAGCAGTTGCACGGCGAATACGCCGGGCAGGACGTGCGCGCAGGCCCAGAGCACGATCGCCGGGATGTTGATGGCGTAGAAGCGGGCCGGCGGGATGTCGAGCGCGCCCGCCGTGATCGGCACGACAGCGCGGATCGGCGCCACGAACCGGGCGAAGAAGATTGCCAGCGCGCCGAAGCGGTGGAAGAAGGCCTCGCTCTGCGCCACCAGGCGCGGATAGTTCGAGAACGGCCAGGCCGTCAGGATCTCGCGCTGCTGGCGATGGCCGACCCAGAACGCGCCGCCGTCGCCTAGCACGGCGCCGAGAATGGCTGCGGCCAGCACCCATTGCAGGGTCAGCTCGCCACCCGGGATCAACGCGCTCAGCGCCAGGATGATCGTCGTGCCCGGGACCACCGAGCCCACGATGGGAACCGCCTCCAGCAGCGCCGCCAGAAATAATGTCAGATAGGCCAGTCCCGCATGGGCGGAGACGAAGGCGATCAGGGGGTCGAGCAGATGGGCCACGCGTGTCCTGTCGGTGGATGAGTGAAGCCGGGCTTGTCGATAAGTAGGAACCCCGGCCCCGAGTGCCACGTCAGAATGCCGGGTGCAGGCCAAGGCGAAAAGGTGGCGCTTTCCGCAGGGCAGCCTTTCGAAAACGTCGTCCCATGCCTATCTCGATGATATAACGACGGAACTTTGATCAAGGCTTAGGCTTCTGCCCGCGCGTGCTCTCTGCTAGGCTGGCGATTGAAGCCCTTCACCGCAGCCAAACCATGAAATCTGGTTTCGGGAATGCCCGGGACCTCGGAGGATGAATGACGACCGCCGCTACGACCAATGCGCAGGAGATGACCGGTGTGCCCGACATGAAGGTGTCGGTGCGGCAGGTGTTCGGGATCGACAGCGACCTTGAGGTGCCGGCCTTTTCCGCGACCGACCCGCACGTCCCCGAAGTCGACACCGACTATCGCTTCGATCGCGCGACCACGCTCGCGATCCTGGCCGGCTTCGCCAAGAACCGCCGCGTGATGGTGACGGGCTACCACGGCACCGGCAAATCGACCCACATCGAGCAGGTCGCAGCGCGCCTCAACTGGCCCTGCGTTCGCGTCAACCTGGACAGTCATATCAGCCGTATCGACCTCGTCGGCAAGGACGCGATCGTGGTCAAGGACGGCAAGCAGGTCACCGAGTTCCGCGATGGCATCCTGCCCTGGGCCCTGCAGCACAACGTCGCTTTGGTCTTCGATGAGTATGACGCCGGCCGTCCCGACGTGATGTTCGTGATCCAGCGCGTGCTCGAAGTCTCCGGCCGGCTGACCCTGCTCGACCAGAACAAGGTCATCAAGCCGCACCCGGCGTTCCGCCTGTTCGCGACCGCCAACACCATCGGCCTCGGCGACACCTCGGGCCTGTATCACGGCACGCAGCAGATCAACCAGGGCCAGATGGACCGCTGGTCGATCGTCACGACGCTGAACTATCTGGCGCATGACGAGGAGGTCGAGATCGTGCTGGCAAAGGCCAAGCACTATCAGAACGCGCAGGGCCGCGACACCGTCAACAAGATGGTGCGGCTCGCCGATCTCACCCGCAACGCGTTCGCCAATGGCGATCTGTCGACGGTGATGAGCCCGCGTACGGTGATCACCTGGGCCGAGAACTCCGAGATCTTCGGCGACATCGGCTTCGCGTTCCGCGTGACCTTCCTCAACAAGTGCGACGAGCTCGAGCGTCCGCTGGTCGCGGAATTCTATCAGCGCTGCTTCAATGCCGAGCTGCCGGAATCCGCCGTCAACGTCGCGCTGAGCTGACACCGCTGTCGTCCCGGCCTTGCGCCGGGACCCATACCGCGGAATCTTCAAGAGAGCCGGGCGGCTCGTGACGCGTGCATCAACAGCCGCCGGTGGTTATGGGTCCCCGCTTTCGCGGGGACGACGAGCTGAGCAGCGATGACGACATCCAACAGCAAACTCCGTCCCGGAACCAAGGAAGCGCCGACCGAGCCCTTCAAGCGCTCGGTGACCGGCTGCCTGCGCGCGATCGCACGGGCTCCTGAGCTCGAGGTCTCCTTCGCCGCCGAACGGCCGGGCCTCGCGCCGGGCAAGGCGCGGCTGCCGGAGCCGGCGCGCAAGATGACCAAGCGCGATGCCGCCGTGGTGCGCGGTCATGCCGACTCGATCGCGCTGAAGCTCGCCTGCCATGATCCGAAAATTCACCGCAAGCTGATCCCGGGCAATCCGCAGGCGCGCGGCGTGTTCGAGGCGGTCGAGCAGGCGCGCGTCGAGGCGATCGGTGCCAAGCGCATGGCCGGTGTCGCCAAGAATCTGACGGCGATGCTCGACGATCACTTTCATCGCGGCAAGTATGACGAGATCACCGACCGCGCCGACGCGCCGCTGTCGGATGCGCTGGCGATGCTGGTGCGCGAGCGGCTGACCGGCATGGCGCCGCCAAATGCGGCGCGCAAGGTGGTCGATCTCTGGCGGCCGTTCCTGGAGGACCGGATCGGGTCGCAGCTCGACGAGCTCGGCCGCTTCACCGAGGACCAGGCCAAGTTCGGCGATCTCGTGCATGACCTGCTGTCGGCGCTCGATCTCGGCGATGAGCGCAACGCCGATTCCGAAGAGGACGAGGACAACGACGACAATCGCGACGGCGACAACGACCAGTCCGGTGCCGAGGGCTCGCCGGAATCCGACGCCGCGCAGGAGATGAGTGCCGACCAGGCGCAGACGACATCGGACGAGATGTCGGAGAGCGCGATGGAGGCGGCGCAGGCATCGGCGTCCGACACGCTCGACGACGGCGAACTCGGCGACGACGAGACGCCGGGCGAGGCGACCCGGCCGAACCGCAACGGCGCCAACGAGCCGCGTGGCCCGGAGTATCACGCCTTTGCGCCGAAGTTCGACGAGATCATCGCGGCGGAGGATCTGTGCGACCATGACGAGCTGGAGCGGCTGCGCTCCTACCTCGACAAGCAGCTCGCGCACCTCCAGGGCATCGTGGCGCGGCTTGCCAACCGGCTGCAGCGCCGGCTGATGGCGCAGCAGAATCGCGCCTGGGAGTTCGACCTCGAAGAGGGCATCCTCGACCCGGCGCGGCTGTCGCGCGTCGTGATCGATCCCTATCAGCCGCTGTCCTTCATGCGCGAGAAGGAAGCGACCTTCCGGGACACCGTGGTCACCTTGCTGCTCGACAATTCCGGCTCGATGCGCGGACGGCCCATTACGGTGGCGGCGACCTGCGCCGACATTCTCGCCCGCACCTTGGAGCGTTGCGGCGTCAAGGTCGAGATCCTCGGCTTCACGACGCGCGCCTGGAAGGGCGGGCAGTCGCGCGAGGCCTGGCTTGCCGCCGGCAAGCCAGCCAACCCCGGCCGCCTCAACGATCTCCGCCACATCATCTACAAGGCGGCGGACGCCCCCTGGCGCCGGGCGCGCAAGAACCTCGGCTTGATGATGCGCGAGGGTCTCCTGAAGGAGAACATCGACGGCGAGGCGCTGGATTGGGCGCACAAGCGCCTGCTCGGCCGCCCCGAGCAGCGCAAGATCCTGATGATGATCTCGGACGGCGCGCCAGTCGACGACTCCACGCTGTCGGTGAACCCGGGCAATTATCTCGAGCGACACCTGCGCCACATCATCGAGGAGATCGAGACCCGCTCGCCGGTCGAGCTGATCGCGATCGGCATCGGCCATGACGTGACGCGCTACTATCGCCGCGCAGTCACGATCGTCGACGCCGAGGAGCTTGGCGGCGCCATCACCGAGAAGCTCGCGGAGTTGTTCACCGAGACGCACGCGGCGCCGCAGCAGCCTGCGCGCGCGCCGAAGCGAAAGCTGCATTCTTAAGCCGGTCCTTCGATCGGACGCGTCCTCCTCCGCTTCGGGAGGAGGTGGGGGAGGGGGCCCCGCCGACGATGTCGCTGCAGGCGATCGCCGACCGCAGGCGCTTCCTGGCGCTGACCCTCGGCGGAGTGTCGGCTGTTGCCCTGCCCGGCAGCGTCGGCGCGCAATCGGCGCCGCCGGTCCGGCGGCGCGCGGCCGTCGATGAGCACTCCGTCACCTCGACGGTCAAGCTCGAGGTCAAAGCGCGGCCGCTGCCCTCGTTCGACCTGCGCGACCGCACGCATCTGCGCTTCGGGATGCTGCAATATCGCAGCGGCGTGGCGTTGACATCAGCCTATCCGGGCTTCGGCGGCCTTTCCGGGATTCGGCTCGATGCCAAGGGCGAACGCTTCCTCGCCATCAGCGACAAGGGTGGCTGGTTCACCGGCCGAATCGCCTATTCCGGGCGCGAGATCACGGGACTTGCGGATGTCGAAGCGGCCCCGCTGCTGGGACCGGACGGGCGACCCATCACCGATCGCGGCTGGTACGATTCCGAGTCGCTGGCGCGCGATGGCGACACCGTCTATGTCGGTCTTGAACGCGTCAATCAGCTGCTGCGCTACGACTTCGCCAAGGGCGGCACCGGCGCGCGCGGCGAGATCATGCCGCTGCCGCCCGCAGCGAAGCGGCTGCCGAACAACAAGGGCTTGGAGGCGCTGGTGATGGTGCCGAAGGGCCTGCCTTTGGCCGGCAGCCTGATGGCGCTCTCGGAGCGTGGCCTCGACGCGAGCGGCAATCTCCTGGCGTTCCTGATCGGCGGTCCGGCGCCGGGCCAGTTCAGCATCGTGCGCAGCAATGATTTCGATGTCAGCGACGCCGTGCTGCTGCCCTCCGGCGATCTGCTGGTGCTCGAGCGGAAGTTCTCGCTGTTCAACGGCGTCGGCATTCGGATCCGGCGCATCAAGCTTGCGGATATTGCTCCGGGCGCACTGGTCGACGGCCCAGCAATCTTCGCCGCCGATCTTGGCCAGGAGATCGACAATCTCGAAGGCATCGATGCGCATGTCACCGCGGAGGGCGAAACCGTGCTGACCATGGTGTCCGACGACAATTTCTCGATGATCCAGCGCACGCTGCTGCTGCAGTTCACATTGCTGGAATGAGCTGCATTGCGTTGCAGCGACCGCGTTGACCACGCCGCCGCCATCGCCGACACTCGTCGACCGGATCGCACGGTCAACCACCCAATCTGGAACTCAGCATGAGCGCCCTGTTCACTCCGATCAAGCTGCGCGGCCTCGAGCTCGCCAACCGCATCGTCGTGTCGCCGATGTGCCAATACTCGGCCGAGAACGGCGCGGCCAATGATTGGCACTTCACACATATCAACACGCTGGCGCTGTCGGGCGCGGCGATGTTCTGCATCGAAGCGACGCATGTCGAGCCGATCGGGCGCATCACGCCCGGCTGTCTCGGGTTGTGGGACGATATGACGGAAGCCGCGCTGCAGCCGATCCTGGCTTCCGCGCGCAAGCATGCGAACACGGCGATCGCAATGCAGCTCGCCCATGCCGGCCGCAAGGGCTCCAGCCACAAGCCGTGGGATGGCGGCCAGCAGATTCCGCTCGCCGAGGGCGGATGGCAGACCGTCGCGCCGTCGGCGCTGCCGCACAAGGAGGGCGAGCTTGCTCCGGAGGCGCTCGACGGTGCGGGCTTGGCCCGCATCCGCGATGCGTTCGTTTCGGCGGCGCAACGTGCGGCACGACTCGGCATCGATGCGATCGAGGTGCATGGTGCGCACGGCTATCTGCTGCATCAGTTCCTGTCGCCGATCGCCAATCAGCGCAGCGACAGCTATGGCGGCTCGCTCGAAAACCGCATGCGCTTCCCGCTCGAGGTCTTCGATGCCGTGCGCGCCGCATTCCCCGCCGACAGGCCGGTGGGCGTGCGCGTGTCGGCGACGGACTGGGTCGAGGGTGGCTGGGATGTCGAGCAGACCATCGCGTTGGCGCACGAGCTCAAGCGCCGCGGGGCAGACTGGATCGACGTCTCCTCGGGCGGCGTGTCGCCGCTGCAGAAGATCACGCTCGGCCCGGGCTATCAGGTGCCGTTTGCCGCAGCCGTGAAGCAGGCCACGGGACTCCCCACCATGGCCGTCGGCCTCATTACGCAAGCGCAGCAAGCCGAGGAGATCGTGGCATCAGGCAAGGCCGACTTGGTCGCACTCGCCCGCGGCATGCTCTACGACCCGCGCTGGGGCTGGCATGCCGCGGCCGAACTGGGCGGCCAGGTCGCCGCGCCTCCGCAATACTGGCGGTCGCAGCCGTCGACGCAGAAGGAGCTGTTCGGCCGGACAACGTTCGGCGCACGCTGACGTGCAATTGATCGCGGCCATGCTGCGGTCCAGCGTTGCATAAATCCGAGGTCATCATTCCGCCAGCGACACAGCGGACGATTGTCGCTGTCGGACGAAGTGCTAGACTTCGCAGACCACGTGCGGCGTTGCCGACTCGGTTGGTCGTGTTTCGTCTCGCGTGACGATGAGCGCATCGCAAAGATGCGCCGCCATATAACCGCGAGAGGAAAGCGCCATGGAAATCGGATACTTCACGATGCCCTCGCATCCGCCGGAGTGCGGATTGAAGGAGGGACAGGAGTGGGACCTTCAGGTCCTGCGCTGGCTCGATGAGCTCGGCTATCAGGAAGCCTGGATCGGCGAGCATCACACCGCGCCCTGGGAGCCGCATCCGGCGCCCGATCTGATCCTGGCGCAGGCCTTCCGCGAGACCAAGAACATCCGCCTCGGCCCCGGCGGCTTCCTGCTGCCCTATCATCATCCCGCCGAGCTCGCCAACCGCGTCGCGATGCTCGATCATCTCTCCGATGGCCGGCTCAATTTCGGCATCGCCGCATCCGGCCTGCCGAGCGACTGGGCGATGTTCAACGTCGACGGCATGAGCGGGCAGAACCGCGAGATGACCCGCGAGGCGCTGGAAATCATCCTGCGGCTGTGGACCGAGCCCGCGCCGTTCACGCACAAGGGCAAGTACTGGACGGTGACCAAGCCCGACGTGATGTTCGACTTCCTCAAGCCGCACATCAAACCGGTGCAGGCGCCGCATCCGCCGATCGGTGTCGCCGGCCTGTCGAAGAACTCCGACACGCTGAAGCTTGCCGGCGAGCGCGGCTTCATTCCGATGAGCCTCAACCTCAACCCGGCCTATGTGTCGTCGCACTGGGATTCGGTCGAGGCCGGCGCGGCCAAGTCCGGGCGCAAGCCGAGCCGCAGCGACTGGCGACTGGTGCGCGAGGTGTTCGTGGCCGAGACCGACGAGGAGGCGTGGCGGCTGTCGACCGGCGACATGATGGGCAGGATGATGAGCGAGTACTTCCTGCCGCTGCTCAGCCATTTCGGCTTCAAGGACTATCTCAAGCATTCGCCCGATGTCCCCGACTCCGACGTGACCGTGGACTATTGTGCCAAGCGCAACTGGATCATCGGCTCGCCGGCGACGGTCACCGAGAAGATCGAGAAGATCTGGCATGAGGTCGGCGGCTTCGGGACGCTCTGCGTGTTCGGATTCGACTACAAGCACAAGCCGGAAGCCTGGCACAACTCGCTCCGCCTGCTCAAGGAGGAGGTGATGCCGAGGTTGCGCCATCTCAATGCCGACATGACCAGGGCGGCGTAACATTCCCGATCAGGCCGGCGCGGGCGCGTCGGCCCGATCAACGAGGTCATCGCCATGCGCATTCGCGTCCGCCAATCAGCCCACGTGCTCGAACGTTCGGGACTAGCCTTGGCGGGCGCGGCCTGCGGCGTCTTCGTCGGCGCGCATGTCGGCTCCAGCGTGCCCTGGCTGACCACCCAGGGCTTCCTGCTGCTGATGATGCTGTCCGGCGCGTTCGGCTTCTATCTCGGCATCGACACGCCGCAGATCCCGTTCCATCCGCACGAGGAGGGGACGCCGGCCGAGAACAAGATCGATGCCGCCGAATTCCTCAGCGCCGTCGGGACCTTTCTCGCGACCCTGACCGCCTTCTTCGCCGTCGGCATCATCATCCTGCGCGAGGACCCGCACATCGTGTGGACCTCCTTGATCATGGCCGGCTGGGTGATCGGCGTGGTGATGCAGATCGTGGCTGGCGCCATCGCGCGGATGCGCCGCTGACGGACTGGTCATTTTTTGTGCTGATGTTGTCGCGACTTTCATCTGGCGCCGCGTGATCGCCACGGCGCCACGCCTCCATGAGTTCTGTCCGGCGGAACTAAGAGGGCGGGCGTAGCTGCGCCCGCGTCGGGCGCGCCCTGTCGATCCGGCAAGCGTTGCCAGATCGGGCCGGCTTGACGGCCCCAGCTCGAGCCCCATGCGTCCAAGGCAGGCGCCGCATCTAAGCGCCGCATGACGGTCTCACGCGCGTTGGCGCGCTTGATGCATCGCTGTCCCAAGAACAAATTGGGAAGCTGATCATGTTGAAGCGGGCGTTGTTGGGTGTGGTCATCGGTTGCGGATTGTCCGCGGCTCATGCGGAGGAGCCGAAGCTCGGCGGCGTCGTCAACGCCGTCATCCAGCCCGAGCCGCCCGGCCTGATGCTGGCGATGGTGCAGAACGGCCCGACCCAGATGGTGTCCGGCAACATCTTCGAAGGCCTGCTGCGCTACAGCCCGAAGCTCGAGCCGCTGCCCGGCCTTGCCGAGAGTTGGACGATCAGCCCCGATGCGAAGGTCTATACGTTCAAGCTCAAGAAGGGCGTGACCTGGCACGACGGCAAGCCCTTTACCTCGGCGGACGTGCTGTTCTCGATCGAAATGCTGAAACAGACGCATGCGCGCGCCCGCAACAACCTCGTGATGGTCGAGAAGATCGAGGCGCCGGACGATCTCACCGTCGTGTTCACGCTGAAGGAACCGTTCGGTCCGTTCATCGGCATCTTCGAGGTGGGCTCGATGCCGATGGTGCCGAAGCACCTGTACGACGGCACCGACTACAAGACCAATCCGAACAACAACGCGCCCATCGGCACCGGCCCCTTCATGTTCAAGGAATGGCAGAAGGGCTCGTTCATCCGCATGGTGAAAAATCCGAACTACCACGAGAAGGGCAAGCCCTATCTCGACGAGGTCTACTGGCAGATCATTCCGGACGCCGCGGCGCGCGCGGTCGCATTCGAGACCGGCAAGGTCGATGTGCTGCCGGGCGGCTCGATCGAGAATTTCGACGTGCCGCGCGTCTCCAAGCTGCCCGGCGCCTGCGTCACCGGCGCCGGCTGGGAGTTCTTCTCGCCGCTATCCTGGATGTGGCTCAACAACCGCAACCCGATCCTCGCCAACAAGAAGGTCCGGCAGGCGATCATGTACGCCATCGATCGCGACTTCGCCAAGGACGTGATCTGGAACGGCCTCGGTAAGGTCGCCACCGGCCCGTCGGCCTCGACCATCAAGTTCTACACCGACGATGTGCCGAAATATCCGTATGATCCCGCGAAGGCCAAGGCGCTGTTGAAGGAAGCCGGCTACAAGGGCGAGAAGATCCGCATGCTGCCGCTGGCCTATGGCGAGACGTGGCAGCGCTGGGGCGAGGCGGTGAAGCAGAACCTGCAGGACGTCGGCATGACGATCGAGACGATCGCAACCGACGTGCCCGGCGGCAACCAGAAGATCATGGAGTGGGACTACGACATCGCCTTCACCTACCTCTATCAGTATGGCGATCCCGCGCTCGGCGTCTCCCGCAACTACCTGACCTCCGCGATCGCCAAGGGCCAGCTGTTCAACAATGTCGAGGGCTATTCGAACCCGGAGGTCGATAAGCTGTTCGCCGAGGGCGCAACGGCGCCGACGGATGCCAAGCGCAAGGAGGCCTACGACAAGGTGCAGAAGATCCTCGTCGAGGACGTACCGGTGGCCTGGCTGCTGGAGCTGCAGTTCCCGACGATCACCAAATGCAAGGTGAAGAACCTGATCACGACCGGAATCGGCGTCAATGACGGCTTTCGCGACGCCTGGCTCGACAAATGATCGTGTGCCTCGGAGCGCAGCCAACGAACGACCTGTCGGCTATTCGCTCCGTCATGCCCGGGCTTGTCCCGGGCATCCACGTGGTTCTCATTAAGCAGGACGACGTGGATGGCCGGGACAAGCCCGGCCATGACGAGGTGGAGAGTGGCGTGCACCTAACTCCGATTGTCAAACGCGATGGCTATTCGGGCGCAGCCTAGCGCTGCGCTACGGTGCTCCATCGTCCTGTCGAGCTGACCATCACGGGCCCTTCATGCTCTCCTTCATCGCGCAGCGCGTCGTGAAAGGCGTCATCGTCCTTCTCGCCATCATCGTGCTGAACTTCTTCCTGATCCGGCTGGCGCCTGGCGATCCCGCCGTCGTCATGGCCGGCGAAGCCGGCGCCTCCGATGAGATGTTCGTCGCGCAATTGCGCGAAAAGTTCGGCCTCGACCGGCCCCTGCCGGAGCAGCTCCTGATCTACGTCAAGGGCATCGCCACCTTCGATCTCGGCTTTTCGTTCCGCCAGCAGGCGCCAGTCGCCAAGCTGATCGCCGAGCGGCTGCCTGCGACGCTGCTGCTGACGCTGTCCGCATTCGCGATCTCGCTCGCGCTCGGCGTGCTGTTCGGCGCGTTGGCGGCGCGCTTCGCGGGCACGTTCCTCGATACGGCCATCACCGTGCTCGCGCTGGTCTTCTATGCGACGCCGTTGTTCTGGATCGCGCTGATCGCGATTCTCCTGTTTTCCGTCTGGGTCGATTGGCTGCCGAGCTTCGGCTACGAGACCGTCGGCGCCGGCTACACCGGTCTCCGCCACGCGCTCGATGTGGGCGCGCATCTGGTGATGCCTGCCGCGACGCTCGGGCTGTTCTTCATGGCGACCTACACCCGCATGACCCGCGCCTCGATGCTCGAGGTCAAGCGGCTCGACTTCGTCAAGACCGCCCGCGCCAAAGGTCTGCGCGACGGCGTCATCCTGCGCCGCCACGTGCTGCGCAATGCGCTTTTGCCGGTGGTGACGCTCGCGGGCGTCCACGCCGGCACGCTGGTCGGCGGCGCCGTGCTCACCGAGACCGTGTTCGCCTGGCCCGGCATCGGACGGCTGATGTATGACGCGCTGATCCAGCGCGACTACAATCTGCTGCTCGGCGTGTTCGTGGTGTCTTCGGCCATGGTGCTGATCTTCAATCTCGTCACTGATCTCGTCTACCGCCTGGTCGATCCGCGCATCGAGTACGCCTCATGAGACAGTTCTGGCGCACCATGCTGAGCAGCCCGAGCGGCATGATCGGGCTGATCATTCTGATCCTGGCGATCGTGATTGCGGTGGCCGGACCGTTCTACTTTCCCAACTCGCCCTGGCGCATGGTGCAGCGGCCGTTCGTGCCGCCGTTCACGCTGGCAAAGGTGCCGCTCGGCACCGATGCGCTCGGACGTGACGTGCTTGCCGGCCTGATCTTCGGCGCCCGCGTCTCGCTCCTGGTCGGCCTCGTCTCGACCTTGGTCGCGCTGGTCGTCGGTGTGCCGCTCGGCGCCACCGCCGGCTATTTCGGCGGCCGCGTCGATGACGCGCTGATGCGCTTCACCGAGTTCTTCCAGACCATCCCGAGCTTCGCGCTCGCCATCGTGCTGGTCGCGATCCTGCAGCCCTCGATCTACTCCATCGTTGCCGCGATCGGCCTCGTCAGCTGGCCGCCGGTGGCGCGTCTGGTGCGCGGCGAGGTGCTCTCCCTTCGCACGCGGGAATACGTCCAGGCCGCGATCGTCACCGGCCAGAGCAATAGCTGGATCATCTGGCGCGAGATCCTGCCCAACGCATTGTCGCCGGTGATCGTGCTCGCCTCGCTGATGGTCGCGACCGCGATCCTGCTGGAGTCCTCGCTGTCGTTCCTCGGCCTTGGCGATCCCAATCTGATCTCCTGGGGCTACATGGTCGGGGCCGGCCGCACCGTCATCCGCCAGGCGTGGTGGATCACGGTATTTCCCGGCGTGGCGATCCTGCTCTCGGTGCTCGGCCTCAACCTGATCGGCGAGGGGCTGAACGATGCGCTCAACCCGCGCCTGTCGCGCGAGGGCAGGTGAGCGATGTCTGATCCCGTCGTTGCCATCAGGAATCTCGGTATCGCCTTGCCCAAGGGCGCCGAGCGCGCGTACGCCGTCGACGGTGTGTCGTTCGATCTCACCGCCGGCAAGATCGTCTGCGTCGTCGGCGAGTCCGGCTCCGGCAAGTCGATGTGCGCGCATGCGCTGCTTGGGCTGCTGCCGGATACGGTGAAGGTGGACAGTGGAGAGATCCGTTTCGATGGACGCGATCTGCTCACGGTCGACGAAGACGGCTGGCGCGATCTGCGCGGCCGCCGCATCGCCATGGTGTTCCAAGAGCCGATGACCGCGCTCAATCCGTTGATGCGGATCGGCGACCAGCTGATGGAGGTGTTCGAGGCGCACGATCTGCACACGCCCTCGGAGCGCCGCGCCAAGGCGCTGGCGCTGGTGCGCGAGGTCGGGCTGCCCGATCCCGAGCGAATCATCCGCGCCTATCCGCACCAGCTCTCCGGCGGCCAGCGCCAGCGCGCGATGATCGCGATGGCGCTCGCGCTCGAGCCGGCCGTGCTCGTCGCCGACGAGCCGACCACCGCGCTCGACGTCACGACGCAGGCGCAGATCCTCAAGCTGATCCGCAACCTGCAGGCCAGCCACAACATGGCGGTGATGTTCATCACCCATGATTTCGGCGTCGTCGCCGATATCGCCGACCAGGTCGTGGTACTGCGCCATGGCAAGGTGGTGGAGGAGGGCACCGCCGAGACCGTGCTCGGCGATCCCCAGCACGACTACACCAAGGCGCTGCTCGCCGCCGTCCCCTCATTCGATCCGCCGCCGCGCGCGACACGCGAGGATCAGCCGAAGGCGATCGAGGTGATCGGCCTCGACAAAACCTATCTGACGCCGACCGGCTGGTTGCGCCCGAAGCGCGAGACGCGCGCCGCGCATGCGGTCAATTTCGCCATCCATCAGGGTGAGACGCTCGGCCTCGTCGGCGAATCCGGTTCGGGCAAATCCTCCGTCGCACGGATGGTGATGCGGCTGATCGAGGCCGATCGCGGCACGGTACGGATCGGCGAGGTCGATCTCACGCGGCTGTCAGGGCGTGCTCTGCGGGCGCAGCGCCATCGCATCCAGATGATCTTCCAGGACCCGTTCGCCTCGCTCAACCCGCGCCGCAAGGTCGGCCGCATCATCGCCGATGGAATGGTCGCACGCGGCACGCCGCTGGACGCGGCGCTGAAGCGCGCGCAGGAGCTGCTGGGGCTGGTCGGACTCGATGTCGGCGCCGTCGACCGCTACCCGCACGAGTTCTCCGGCGGTCAGCGCCAGCGTATCGGCATCGCCCGCGCGCTCGCGCTCGATCCGGAGATCATCGTCGCCGATGAGGCGGTGTCCGCGCTCGACGTCTCCGTGCAGGCGCAGGTGCTGCGTTTGCTGGAGGATCTGAAGTCCCGGCTCGGCTTGTCGATGCTGTTCATCACGCACGATCTGCGCGTCGCCGCGCAGATCTGCGATCGCATCGCAGTGATGCAACGGGGCGAGATCGTCGAGCTCAAATCGACGGCCGCGCTGTTTGCAGATCCAGAACATCCCTATACCCGCGAGCTGCTCGCGGCCGTTCCGGGGCGCAAGCCCCAGACGGCTGAACTGGGCGCCTAAACGAATTGCAACATATTTGGCGCATTTCGGTTATAGCATCATTACTCGGGACCCGAGCCGGCCCCCTGCGCCCAGGCCGATTCCGATCAGCATTCGTTTTCGAGCGTGAGCTTGAGACACGCTCGTCCAATGCCGTCACGGAACCGTTGCGTCCTGTGTCAATCCTGCCAGTACGCGCCGGCGCATTCACTACTCCAATGAGGAAGTCTCCGATGTCAGAGCGTAGGCCCACGGCCGCGGTGCTCGAAGCCCACAAGGCGTTCAAGCCGGCTCCGGCCCCAACAAATGATTATGCGAAGGCGCAGAGCGCGTTCAATCAGAACAGAGAGCGCCTGCGGGCCGAGCGCCTCGCGCGCGAGGCGGCTGTTGCTGACAGCAAGCAAATCGACAGCAAACAAAAGCCGGCCTGAAGCCGGCTTCGTTCTCGTCGCTGTCAATCGACTTGGCGGCCCTCGCGGTTAGCTCCGCGACACCGCAGACGTGAGCTGTCCCTGCGGGCGGTCGGTGCGCGCTGAGGTCGTCGATGGAAGCGCGCCAGGTCTGGCGCTGGGCACCTTCTTGACCGGCGCCGGCAGCAGCCCTTCGCGGATCGCCTGTTTGCGCGCGACCTTGCGCTGGCGCCGGATCGCGTCGGACTTCTCGCGCGTCTTGCGCTCTGATGGTTTTTCGTAGGAGCGGCGGCGCTTCATCTCGCGAAACACGCCCTCGCGCTGCATCTTGCGTTTGAGAATGCGCAACGCCTTCTCGACGTCATTGTCACGAACGAGTACCTGCAAAAGCGTCCTCCTTGTCTTCATCTCGCGATAAGGGTCGGTGTGAAGTCGATCGGGCCGACGCGCGAAAGCGTCACGTTCAACAGACGGCTTCAATAAATCAGCTGGGATCGCCGGGCCGAGACATGATGTGATCCCCTTCGTGGGAAGGCGGGAGCACGAGGTGTCTCTCAGCCATCGATGGCCGGGCCGTTATCGATGGTACGGCAAAGATAGGCATAACGGATCGCAATTGCCAGCGCGCAGGCCCGAAAGCCGCTTGCGCCTGCAAACTATATTTGGCGGCCACACTTGTAATCTCCAGGAAAGGGTCTACCTTTAGATGGTTCGATTAGCCGCTGTGCCTTTCTGAATGTGCCCGCGGGCTATTTCCAAAGTCATCGCTCAGTTGAATGATGGGATCGTGCGGTGTTCGCGCGATGAATACGCTTGGAGATAGACATGCAGGGTACCGTGAAGTGGTTCAACGGCCAGAAGGGCTTTGGTTTCATTCAGCCGCAGGACGGCGGGAACGACGTGTTCGTTCACATCAGCGCCGTTGAACGTGCTGGTCTGGCCGGGCTGGCCGAAGGCCAGAAGCTCAACTACGACGTCAAGACCGACAAGATGCGCGGCAAGACCAGCGCGGAAAATCTCTCGCTGATCTGATCGCGCCGATCTGATCATCTTGGTCTGTCGATCTCAAGCCATTTCACGGATGTACTGAAGTGGCTGGACTGCCCGCTCGGTCTCATGATTGAGCGGGCTGTTCGCGTTGTGCAGCGGTTTTCGGCTCTTTAGAAGGGATCCGTGCGATGGCAATGAAGCGAGCGTCGGAACCTTCGGCCGAGAGCATCGCCCGTGCGCAGCGTCGGCAGACTGCCGCTGAGGAGGGAGCCAAGGCCATGGCCGAGTCGGACCAGCGTGCGATCGCCATCCGCAAGAACATGGAGCGGCTGCGCGCGCTCAGGCTCGCCAAGGAGGCTGAGGCGGTGTTGGCGGCTCCCGATCCTGCGGCAGGGCCGAAGCGGCGCAGAAAGATCGCGCCACGATAAAGGCGGCCCGTGCTTCCGAGCATCCGCGCTGCATGTTAGTGTTCGCCGAGCAAATCAGCGACACGATTCCACACTGCGTTCCGCGTACAGATCCGACACTCGATAGAGGAGGCTGACGTGGCCAAGTCCACTGCAACAGACGTCCGCATTGCCAAGGATGACGCCCAGCGCGAGGGCCAAACGATCGCCTTCGCACTCGCGATCGGGTCTGCGCGGCAGATGTGTCACCTCGAGACCTGCTTCTTCACCCGCAATCAGGCTCTCGCTTACTTGCAGAGAAATCGGACGACATTCGAGCAGATCGCACGCGAGCGATTTGCCCGCGGTGAAGTGACGGACGGCGTGATCCATTTGCGAATGGTCTGAGGCCGTTCAGCGTTCGGGATGACCGGAGCCATCATGGCGACGGCCGGTTTGCTCGTTCCTGGTTCGGCGCGCCGCCTGATCCAGCTTCGTCGGCCGTCAGAAGGCGGGTGATGACAGGAACGAGCGCGGTCTTCGCGGCAAACCGCGACGCCATGGGGCGCAGATGTTCCTTGTCGAGAACGACAAGGCCGGCCTTGGGATCGTCTCCGACGAAAACCAGGCAGCCGTCATCGTTGCAGAAGTGATCCATCATCGACAGGTATTCGAAAGGCTCGGCGGCGCCGAGCGACGCGCGGAAGGTCCGGTCGGTCAATGCAAATGATTCAGTGGTGAAGCCTCGGATCCTTCGCGGCACCTCAGGCCAGTATCGGCGCAGGACGATCTTGTAGAGATCGGCGACGAAGCGCGGCAAGGGTCCGACAACGACGACGTGCTTGACCCCGGCCTGCCTGGCCATCGTGGCCAGTTGTCTGGCCACGTCCAGCGGAACGGGCGTCGAGGGAGCGATCAGCAGGATGTCCGGTGCATGCTGGTTGATCACCTGCAGTACAAAATCGTTGGTGCGGTCGCAGTACGGTCTTCTGGGATGCAGCGGATCGGGGACATAGACGGAGCACCCGGATCCGAAAACGAGAAGCGGCGCAACATCGCGCGGCACTTCGTTCTGAAGCCCGTGCAAATAGGCCGCCGCATGCGAATCTCCCCACAGCATGACGGAGCGTCGTCCGGGTGGCGCCATGTAGCAGGAGGGCGCGATGCCCTGGCGGGGAACGAGGGTCGGGAAGCCCTTGTTGGCCGCTTCGAAATCGTAGAAGTTGCACTGGTTCTGATCGATCGCTGCCCGCTCCTCGGGATGCGTGCCGGCTTCCAGCACCAGGCTGGTGAAATAACCTGCGAACTGCGAGTCGAAGCGCGCGCTGAACCCGCTTGCTGACGCGACGATTGTCCCGCCGGCGACCGCGACGAGCAACAGCATGCACGCGGTCGCGGCACGAAATCGCCTGGTGGAAAATCGGATCGGTGCCTCAACCAGTCTCGTGGTGATCCAGGCGAGCACCACGCTCAAGCCGATGATGAGCAGGGCCATGCTCAGCGGCGGGTGCTGGAACGTCCAGGTTCTGTACAGCGAGAGCAGCGGCCAATGCCAGAGATAGAGCGGGTAGCTGATCGATCCGATCCAGCGCGCGGCACTGTTGCCGAGAACGTTGCGATTGATCCAGGTGTGCGGTCCGCCGGCGATCAGCAGGGCGGTGCCGACCGTCGGCAGCGCCGGGTGCCATCCGGGAAAGCCGTCGGCCGGCCGAGTATCGATCAGGGAGTAGACCAGCAGCAGAAGTCCGACGACGGATACGACACGCGCCATCGTCGGCCCGAGTTCCCTGCCGCGCTGAGCACCAAGCGCGAGCAGCGAGCCGAGCAGAAGCTCCCAGGCTCGCGACGCAGGATTGTAGAAGGCCGCGGTGGGATCGGCGGCGGTGAGTTGCACGCAGTAGACGAACGATGCGACGATGCAGATGGCGGTGATCGTGATCGCGCTCAAACGCAGTCGCCAGATGCCCCACAGGATGGCCGGCCATGCGAGGTAGTATTGCTCCTCGATGCCGAGGGACCACAGATGCAGCAGCGGCTTGGTTTCTGCCGCGACATCGAAATAGCCGGCTTCGCTCCAATTGATCAGGTTTGCCGCGAACGCACCGCCGGCGACGACGTGCTTGCCCAACAGCGCATACTCGCTGGGAAACAGCACGAACCATCCGGCGGCCAGACAGAACAGCAGGACGACGGCGAGCGCGGGAAAGATCCGGCGCACGCGACGTTCGTAGAAGCCGGAGATGCTGAACGCGCCGGCGGCCAGGTCGGCAGAGATGATGCCGGTGATCAGAAACCCCGAGATGACGAAGAAGATATCGACACCAACGAAGCCGCCGAGCGGCTTCCTCGGGATTGCGTGGAACAGGACGACGGACACGACGGCGATGGCGCGCAGTCCGTCGATGTCGGGACGGTAGGTCTGGGTCTTCACGTCTGGCTTTCGGGATCCAACTGATCTTCGATGGCGCGCCCCCGCGATCGAAACCCGACCAAGCGCATTCCGGACCTTACTCGTCCAGGGCCAAATCGATCAAGCCGCGGTGCGGCAGGCGCGAGACATGCAGGGCCGGCGAAGCGGGTTTCGGCCCTAGTCGTTCTTCTGCTTCACCGGCAGCGCCACGCGTTCATATGTCGCCGGCAGATTGATCGGACGGTAGTCCGTCGACTCGGCGATCCGCATCAGCACGCTCTCATGGATGAATGCGCCCTCGGGAATGAAGCGCGGCTCGCAGTTCGGGATGTAGAAGCCGAGATGATCCTTGCGGTCCGGCCATTCCTTGTACTTCGCATTCTTCGGCAGATATTCGAGCAGCCGCCAGGCCGGCGTCATCGAATTGTGCAGCGGCCCCCGGATGCTCGGCTCCACATAGGAGAACGGGCTGTTCTTGCGCTGAACGCCCCAGGCCAGCTGGTTCACGGTGCGCGGATTCACCGCGAGCCCGGCCTCGACGGCCTCGTCGATCATCCAGAGCAGCGGATATTTCGAGGCCGCCGACTGCGCCTCGGGATAACCGCCGCCGACGTCGCAATGCACGCCCGCGAACCAGACCTGCTTCGCGTCCTGCGGTTCCGCCTTGGCCTTGTTGAAGCGGTTCGGCGTGAACGTCTGCGGCATCTCCCACGGCTTCAGCCGGAACATGCAGCGCCGCTCATCCATGGCGGCGGCCTGACGGAAGATCTTCACGCTCGGATTGCTGATCGTGAATGCCAGCTCCTCCAGGCTCGGCAGCGCGAACAGCCGGTCGGTGCGCGGCACGATGACGCTGGCCACCGTGTCCCACACGCCGACGAAGTGGATGGTCGGCCAGCGCGTCGAGGTGATGCGCGCGAACTGCGCGGCCTGATCGTCGCGGCTCTCCGGAATTGGGCCGTCCTCCTCGGTGCTTTCAAGCTCCGCGGTGATGCCGCGTCCAGCCTTCGGATTGTCGGAGGAGTACTTCTTGTAGGCGATCACGCCTGAGCCGGCGAGATTGATCTGGTCGGGCGAGATCAGGCCGATCTTGTGAATCAGGCCGGCGAGCACGCGCACCGTGTAGGCGCCGCGCGAGAAGCCGAACAGGAAGATGCGATCGCCGTCCTCGAAGTGCGTCGCGAGGAAGCAGTAGGCCTTGATGACGTTGTCATCGAGCCCGTAGCCGGTCGCGAGCCCGAGCACCATGTTGAAATTGGTCTTGAAGCGGTGCCAGCTGTCGGGCTGCGTCAAGGTGCCCACGCCCGGATCGTAGAACACGGCCTGGTGCGGCGTCGTCTTGTCGGTCTTGCGCAGGCAGCGATAGAGCTTGAGGACGTTGGAAATGTTCTCGCTGATCTCGTTGCCGGTGCCGTCGCAGCAGATGACAATATTCTTCATGACAAAGGAATGTCCGCGATAATGCTACCGCTGCGAGTGTAGAGGATCTGTCCGGCGTTGGGGAGATTGGTCGGGATGACACTTCGTCTGGGTCCACCGCCGTGGCCATGCCGCAGCCCAGTTCCTTGGCCGTCGGCGCCCGCCAAGGAGTGTCTCGCGAACGCTTGGTCACAATGTTGGCTGCGGCTGCGCGCATTCGCCGTCCGGCCGCGGTGCCGCCCGCAAATGCAAACGGCCGGATCTTGCGATCCAGCCGTTTTCACAACTCGCTTCGCTCAGGGCCCGCTGCTGCGAGCCCGGCGACCGGTCTCTTGCAGCTCAGCTCGCCTTGGCGACCGGAGCGGCCTCGGCGGCCTTCTTTTCGATCTGGCGCTTCAGCTCGAGGGCGCGCGGCGACAGCGCCGCGGCGTTGGCCTTGAGGAGATAGGCGTCGAGGCCGCCATTGTGGTCGACGCTCTTGATCGCATTGGTCGAGACGCGCAGGCGCACGTTGCGGCCGAGTGCATCCGAGATGAAGGTCACGTTGCACAGATTCGGCAGGAAGCGCCGCTTGGTCTTGATGTTCGAATGGCTGACCTTGTGGCCAACCTGGGGGCCCTTGGCCGTCAGTTCACAGCGCCGCGACATGGCAATAAATCCTCTCTCATCCCCGCACCCTTCGTCCGCTCGTCTCGGCGGGCCGCGGGGGTCCAAAACTCGTCCAGCTCGTCTCTGGGAGATGCGGTCCTATAGGGGGGGCGCGGCTTTTCGTCAAGGTTTTGAAGGCAGCGGCAAATACCGACCTCCGGGCCAGCGGAACCGATCGGGGCTGGCCCTCGTCGTTGCAAGGCGCCAGCCGAAATCGCCGATCAGCAGAAAAGCCTGCATGTAATCAATGGTCTAGCCTGGAGCTTCGACCATATAAAGGGCGCATTCGGGCGTGATGGATGGTATCCGGCGGACAGTCCCGAATGCCAGTAGGGCAGGATGCTGGTGCGGTCCGGTCGTCGGCACGTGGTTCCGGCCAGGCCATGTCGACCGTTCCCGGAAGCTGTTCAGGCGCAAAGCGCTGGACAATCCGCCATTGTCGGACGGTTCGCGTTGTTCGAGGGCGTTTTTGGCTTAAGTAACGAAGGCGGCACGCCGGATCGGTCCGGCGCTCAAGCAAGCGGATCGGCAGGATCAATCCTCACGTGATCATCACCTCGGCTCTCCCATTCGTCTCGCGTCGCCTGCTCGCGGCCGGCTTCGCACTTGGACTGCTGCTGTCGGGTCCGAATGCCCATGCGCAGGCCCGGCTGGACGCCCAATACGAGGCGTCGCTGGCCGGCATTCCCGTGGGCAAGGGCACCTGGGCCATTGAGATCGGCGACGATCAGTACGGCGCCTCTGCGCAAGGCGGCACCGCAGGACTGCTGAAGAGCTTCTCGCAAGGCTCCGGCAACGGCTCGGTGCAGGGACGCGTCGTCAACGGCGCGCTGGTCGCCCAGAGCTACCAAGCCTCGACCACCACGGGAAAGAAGTCCGAGCAGATCCGCATCAACCTGCAGAACGGCACGGTGAGGGATTTCGCCATCGAGCCGACCCCGCCGGTCGATGCCGACCGCATTCCGGTGACGGAGGCGCATAAGCGCGGGGTGCTCGATCCGATGACGGCGTCGCTGGTGCGGGTGCCCGGCAATGGCGAGCTGCTGTCACCTGAGTCCTGCCGTGGCGCAGCGCCGATCTTCGACGGCCGCATGCGCTACGAGCTCAAGCTCGACTTCAAGCGCATGGAGAACGTCAAGGCGGAGAAGGGCTATCGCGGTCCCGCGCTGGTCTGCGCGATCTACTTCACGCCGGTCGCGGGCTACATTCCCGATCGCCCGGTCATCAAATACCTCGCCCAGGCCCGCAACATGGAAGTGTTCTTCGTGCCGCTCGCCGGCACGCGGGTGCTGGTGCCGTTCAAGGTGGTGATCCCGACGTCGTTCGGCACCGCGATGCTCGAGGCGACATCGTTCATCACGCAGGCGACGCCGCACGTTGCCAAGACGCAGTAGCTGTTCTCGACGCCGCATCCTCACATGGCGTGGCTACACTGGCAGGCGCTGACCGCCGCCGTCGCAACCGAAGATCCGATGGCTTCGGCAAATATCGGCGTGATGTACGAGTGCGCGGGTGGCGCGTCGTGGGTCCGACGCGTAGTGCACGGCGCCGGTGATAGATGCTCTTCATTGCTCAGGAATCCGTTTGACTCTTTCCTGATTCTGATTCGACTCGGATCTCGCGCAGAGTAGGGGCGGTTCCATCGCAAAACCGTTGCTTGTCGACCCCGCAAAAACTTGATCTAGTGCTGATAAGATCGCAGAGCGCGAGATGTTGCGGTGAACGAAGCCGGAAAGACGATGGAGTCAGCGATTCCTTCGTGATTCGTTCTCAAGGCGTTCCGAAGCTTAAGCTGCGTACCTATATGCGTCACAATGTGAGACAGGGTGAGGAGCGCAGCCTCTCAAGAACGACGACAATTCCAGCATCCATCGCGCCTGACCCGCGCGCCTGCAACGCCGGCTTCGAGATCCAAATTTAACGAATGGCTTTTTCGTCTTCTTCGGCTGCCTCGCCTTTCGAGCGCGCATCCGACCGTGCCCCTGGAAGCGGCGTCACCGCCGTGCTCGGTCCCACCAACACCGGCAAGACTCATCTCGCGATCGAGCGCATGCTGGCGCATTCCTCGGGCATCATCGGCCTGCCGCTGCGGCTGCTCGCGCGCGAGGTCTACAACAAGATCGCCGATCGCGTCGGCAGCGACGCTGTTGCGCTGATCACCGGCGAGGAGAAGATCAAGCCGAAGAACCCGCGCTATTGGGTCTCGACGGTCGAGGCCATGCCGCGCGACCTCGACGTGTCGTTCCTTGCCGTCGACGAGATCCAGATCGCATCCGACCTCGAGCGTGGCCACGTTTTCACCGACCGCATCCTCAACCGCCGCGGCCGCGACGAAACGCTGCTGCTCGGGGCCGCGACGATGCGACCGATCATCGAGCGGCTGTTGCCGGGCGCCTCGATGGTGACGCGGCCGAGATTGTCGCAGCTCGAATTCGCCGGCGATCGCAAGATCACGCGGCAGCCGCGCCGGACCGCGATCGTGGCGTTCTCGGCCGATGAAGTCTATGCGATCGCGGAGCTGATCCGCCGTCAGCATGGCGGGGCGGCCGTCGTGCTCGGCTCGCTGTCGCCACGCACGCGCAACGCGCAGGTGGCGATGTTCCAGAACGGCGACGTCGACTATCTCGTCGCAACCGACGCCATCGGCATGGGCCTCAATCTCGACGTCGACCACGTCGCCTTTGCCTCCGACCGCAAATATGACGGCTATCAGTTCCGCCGGCTGACGCCGTCGGAGTTTGCCCAGATCGCCGGCCGCGCCGGCCGTGCAACGCGCAACGGCACCTTCGGTACTACCGGGCGTTGTGCGCCGTTCGAGCCCGAGCTGGTCAATGCGCTGCAGAACCACACCTTCGACAGTGTGAAGATGCTGCAATGGCGCAATTCGAAGCTGGATTTCGCCTCTCTGAGCGCGCTGCAGGTGTCGCTGGCGCTGGCGCCAGCGCATGAGGTGCTGACGCGGGCGCCGATCGCCGAGGATCTGCGCGTGCTCGACCACGCCGCGCGCGACGCCGAGGTGCGCGACATGGCGCATGGCGCCACCGCGGTCGAGCGTCTCTGGGAAACCTGCCAGATTCCCGATTATCGCCGGCTGTCGCCCGCCGCCCATGCCGAGCTCGTCACCACCGTGTTCGGCTTCCTGATGCAGAAGGGGCGGATTCCGGATGCCTGGTACGCAGCCCAGGTCGACCAGGCCGACCGCGTCGATGGCGACATCGACACATTGTCGGGCCGGATTGCACAGATTCGAACCTGGACCTTCGTCGCGAACCGGCCAGATTGGCTGCGTGATCCGGACTATTGGCAGGGGATTACCCGCGACCTCGAAAATAAATTGTCAGACGCCCTTCATGAACGGCTCACGGAGCGTTTCGTTGATCGTCGTACCAGTGTATTGATGCGGCGCCTGCGGGAGAACAGTGTTTTGAATACGGAAATCGGCAAGACCGGCGAAGTGATCGTTGAAGGGCATGCGATCGGCCGCCTGGATGGATTCACCTTCGCGCCCGACACCGCCGAAGCCGGCTCCGAGGCCAAGGCCTTGCAGGCTGCTGCCCAGAAGGCGCTGGCCGGTGAGATCGAGGCGCGTGCCGAGAAGCTGTCCAATGCGCCGGACGAGCACATCGTGCTGACTGCCGACGGCACCATGCGTTGGACCGGCGATGCCGTTGCCAAGCTGGTCGCGGCGGACGACGCCCTGCATCCGCGATTGCGCATCATTGCCGATGAGCGGCTGACCGGTGCCGCGCGCGACAAGGTGCAGGCGCGGCTCGATCTGTGGCTGAAGACGCATATCGAGAAGCTGCTCGGGCCGCTGTTCGAATTGTCCAAGGCCGAGGACATCACCGGCATCGCGCGCGGCATCGCCTTCCAACTGGTGGAAGCGCTGGGCGTCATCGAGCGCAACAAGATCTCGGGCGAGATGAAGGATCTCGACCAGCCGTCGCGCGCCACCTTGCGCAAATATGGCGTGCGCTTCGGCGCCTATCACATCTACGTCCCGGCGCTGCTCAAGCCGGCCGCACGCGCGCTTGCGGCGCTGCTGTGGGCGGAAAAGCAGGGCAATGTCGACATGTCCGCGCTGACGGGCGCGCAGCATCTGGCGAGCTCGGGCCGCACCTCGTTCCCCGTCGACAAGGCGCTGCCGCGCGACGCCTACCGCGTGCTCGGCTACAAGCAGGCGGGCGAGCGCGCCGTGCGCGTCGATATCCTGGAGCGCCTTGCCGATCTGATCCGTCCCGCGCTGGCATGGCGCGAGAATACCCAGGGCGAGAAGCCGGCCGGCGCCTTCGATGGCCGCGGCTTCGTGGTCACCCAGGCGATGACCTCGCTGACCGGCTCGGCGGGCGAGGATTTTGCCTCCATCCTCCGCGCGCTGGGCTACCGCATGGAGAAGCGGCCGCCGCTGCCGCCGAAGGCCGTTGAAAAGCCTGCCGAGGCCGCCTCATCCGAAGCCGCGCCTTCCGAAGCCGCGCCTGCCGGAGCGGCGCCGGCGGAATCGGCGCCGGTGGAGATTGCCGACGCCAGTGTGGGCGAGCAGCCCCCGACTATCGCGGAAGCCGCCGTCGCGCCGGTCACCGAGCAGGTCATGGCGGCGCCTGATGTCTCGACCGAGGCTGCCGAGCCAGCGCCGGCCTCGGCGATGTCATCACTGCCGACCGTCGATTTCGTCAGCCCGACGCCGGCCCCGGCCGAAGAGGCGCCGGCCGCGGAGGCTGCCGCCGTATCGGAGCCCACAGACACGGCGGTCGGTGACGCGGCCGCCGAAACCGTATCGCAGGCCGTCGCGTCCGATATGCCGCAGTCCGAAGCGGCAGAGGCGGCGCCGGCTGACGTCGCTGAACCCGTCGCAGGGGCCGAAACAGCGCCGGCCGAGCCGGTTCTGGTCGAAGTCTGGCGGCCCGGCGGACGGTCGGAGGAGCGCCGTCCCCGGCACGAGCACCATCAGCGCAACCGGCAGCATCGTCCGCAGCACGAGCGCGG
>NZ_CAFI01000004.1 GCF_000239775.1 Bradyrhizobium sp. ORS 375 | reverse complement strand
CCGAGCATCTCGCGCCGGGACGCGCGCTCACGCTTTCCAATGTCGCCGAGGGTGCCGAAGGCCTCGNCGTCTCCGACCTCGCGCGCGCGATCGCCGCCAGGCCGAAGCCGCCGGCGGTCAGCCTCGCCGTGGTCTGCCGCGACGGCAACCGGATGCAGCAGCTGGCGCGGGCGCTCGACTTCTTCGCGCCAGATCTGCCGGTGATGCAGTTCCCGGCCTGGGACTGCCAGCCCTACGATCGCGTCTCGCCGCATGGCGGCATCCTCGCCCAGCGCGTCACGACCCTGGCGCGGCTGTCGCGCCTCGCGGGCAGCGACAAGCCGCTGATCGTGCTGACCACGGTCAACGCCATCGTGCAGCGGGTGCCGTCGCGTGACACCATGGCGGGGCAGGCGCTGTCGGTCGCGCCAGGTCATGTCGTGCCGATGGATTCGGTCGTCGCGTGGCTGGAGCATAACGGCTACGTCCGGGCCTCGACCGTGCGCGAGAGCGGCGAATATGCCGTGCGTGGCGGCATCCTCGATCTGTTCCCCGCCGGCCTCGACCAGCCCGTGCGCTTTGACTACTTCGGGGATTCTTTGGAGTCGATCCGCACCTTCGACGCCGAGACCCAGCGCACCTTGCTCGACATGCGCTCGCTCGATCTCGTGCCGGTCTCCGAATTCCAGCTCGTCACCGACACCATCCGCCGCTTCCGCATGGGCTATGTCGCCGAGTTCGGCGCGCCCGAGCGCGACGACGCGCTGTACGAGGCCGTCAGCGAGGGCCGCCGCTATCCCGGCATGGAGCATTGGCTGCCGCTGTTCCACGACAAGATGGAGACGCTGTTCGACTATCTGCCGAACACGCCCATCGTGATCGAGCCGCAGGGCGAGGACGCCGCACGCGAGCGTTTCAAGCAGATCATCGACTATTACGACGCCCGCCGCGAGGCGATGGAGCATCCCGGCGGCGGCGCGATCTACAAGCCGCTGACGGTCGACCGGCTATATCTGACCTCGACCGAGTGGGCGGAGCGCCTCGCCGCCGTGCCGCTCGCACGCGTCACGCCGTTCGCGGTGCCGGAGGGCGCTGGCGTCGTCGACATCGGCGCGCGGGCCGGCCGCAACTTCGCGCCGGAGCGTAACGCCGCCGCCGTCAACGTATTCGAGGCCGTGGTGGCGCATGTGCAGGCGCTGCAGTCGGTGCGCAAGAAGGTCGTGATCGCGCTGTGGAGCGAAGGCTCGCGCGACCGCATGGCGTCGATGTTGAAGGACCACAAGCTGATCCACGTCACCAGCGTCAACACCTGGCGCATGGTGCAGGCGACGCCGCGCAACGAGACCATGCTGGCGGTGCTGGGCCTGGAGACCGGCTTCGAGACCGATCAGATCGCCGTCATCTCCGAGCAGGACATCCTCGGCGACCGCCTGGTGCGGCCGCGCCGCGCCAGCCGCAAGCTCGACAATTTCATCTCGGAGGTCACGAGCCTCGCCATCGGTGACATCGTCGTGCACGTCGACCACGGCATCGGCCGCTTCGTCGGGCTGCAGACGCTCGAAGTCGCAGGCGCGCCGCATGACTGTCTCGAGCTGCGCTATGCCGGCGAAACCAAGCTGTATCTGCCGGTCGAGAACATCGAGCTGCTGTCGCGCTACGGCTCCGACCAGACCAATGTCGAGCTCGACAAGCTCGGCGGCTCGGGCTGGCAGACGCGCAAGGCGAAACTCAAGAACCGCATCCGCGAGATGGCCGGCGAACTGATCAAGATCGCCGCCGAGCGCATGCTGCACGAGGCGCCGAAGATGCCGGTGCAGGCCGGCCTCTACGACGAGTTCTGCGCGCGCTTTCCCTATGACGAGACCGAGGATCAACTCGCCGCGATCCAGGCGACGCTTGGGGACCTCGAAGCGGGACGGCCGATGGATCGTCTCGTCTGCGGCGACGTCGGCTTCGGCAAGACCGAGGTGGCGCTGCGCGCGGCGTTCGCCGTCGCGCTCGACGGCAAGCAGGTCGCCGTCGTCGTGCCGACCACGCTGCTCGCGCGCCAGCACGCGAAGACGTTCACCGAGCGCTTCAAGGGCTTTCCGGTCAACGTCGCGCAGGCCTCGCGGCTCGTCTCGACCAAGGAGCTCAACCAGGTCAAGAAGGGCCTCACTGACGGCTCCGTCGACATCGTCGTCGGCACCCATGCGCTGCTCGGCAAGACCATCAAATTCCGCGACCTCGGCCTCGTCATCGTCGACGAGGAGCAACACTTTGGCGTCAGCCACAAGGAGCGGCTGAAGCAGCTGCGCGCCGAGGTCCACGTGTTGACGCTGTCGGCGACGCCGATCCCGCGCACCCTGCAGCTGGCGCTGACGGGCGTGCGCGAGCTGTCGATCATCGCCTCGCCGCCGGTCGATCGATTGGCGGTGCGCACCTTCGTCGCGCCGCATGATCCCGTGATGATCCGCGAGGCGCTGCTGCGCGAGCGCTATCGCGGCGGCCAGGCGTTCTACGTCGTGCCGCGCATCGACGATCTCGCCGAGGTCAAGGAATTCCTCGACAAGACCGTACCGGAGATGAAGGTCGCGGTGGCCCATGGCCAGATGGCGCCGACTGTCATCGAGGACATCATCTCGGCATTCTACGACGGCAAGTTTGACATTCTCTTGTCGACCACGATCGTTGAGTCCGGCCTCGACATTCCCCGCGCCAACACGCTGATCGTCCATCGTGCCGACATGTTCGGCCTCGCCCAGCTCTATCAGCTGCGCGGCCGCGTCGGCCGTTCCAAGCTGCGCGCCTATGCGCTGTTCACTTTGCCGTCGACCCACAAGGTCAGCGCGCAGGCCGAGAAGCGGCTGGGTGTGCTGCAGTCGCTGGAGACGCTGGGTGCCGGCTTCCAGCTCGCCAGCCACGACCTCGATATCCGCGGCGCCGGCAACCTGCTCGGCGACGAGCAGTCCGGCCATATCAAGGAGGTCGGCTTCGAGCTGTATCAGTCGATGCTGGAGGAGGCGATCGAGAACCTCAAGGCCGGCATCACCGAGCCGACCGTCGATCGCTGGTCGCCGCAGATCACCATCGGCATGCCCGTGCTGATTCCGGAGGACTACGTCTCCGATCTCTCGGTGCGGTTGTCGCTGTACCGAAGGCTCGCCGATCTCGAGACTGACGAGGAGATCGAGAATTTTGCCGCCGAACTGCGCGACCGCTTCGGCAAGCTGCCCGACGAGACGCGCTACCTGTTCAAGGTCGCCGCGATCAAGAACTACTGCCGCCGCGCCAATGTCGAGAAGGTCGACGCCGGCCCGAAGGGCGCCGTGATCGCCTTCCGCGACAACAGTTTTGCTTATCCCGACCGCCTCGTCGCCTTCATCAAGCGCCACGGCCAGGCCGCCAAGGTGCGCCCCGACATGAAGGTGGTGTTCCTGCAGGTCTGGGAGACACCGGAGGAGCGGCTGGCGGGAACCACGGACATCCTCAAGGAGCTGGCGGAGCTCGCGGAGAAGAAGAAGGCGGCATAGTCCACCGGCTTCAGGTTATCGAAGTTGCCAGCCGAAATGCAAGGCAAGGCTCGCAATCAGGAACACTGAGACGATTGCGACGACGCTGACCCAGTCTGTGTCTTCGCGAGATTGCCGGTTTTGCATCACGCATGCTCCGCTTTCGCCCGAGGCGCCTGGCACCGCCGTGGTTGCACCAGACAATTGGGGCAGATGCGCGATCTCAAGATGCAGCTCCTGCACGCTCACGGCGTCCCGTGAAGCGGCGCGAGTCCCGGGTGGTCGTTGACGAAGAACACGGCACTTGATGGGGCGCTTGTCTGGTGCGTGTCGCCTTCGAACCGCATGACATAGGCGCCGGGGAGGCGCGGCGCCGTCCATCGCGCCGAAATGTGCGTGATCTCGGGTCCTTGATAGTCCAGCGGCAGCGCTGCACCGTAGGCGACCAGAGCAGCCTTGACGGCACCGCTCTGTGCGCCCGGGCGTGGCGCCGCGCTGACGGTCAGCCGTCCCTTGATGGTGGTGGTCGGCGTGTCCGGGATGATCAGCAACTGCATGGATTCACCGGGGACGAAGCTGTGCTTGTGCAGATTGATCGTGATGCCCGGCTCGGCCATCAGGAACGCCCGCATTCGCGACAGGCCGAAGATCTCGTCCAGCGCATCAGACAACTGCACCGTGCCGAGGATTCCGACATGGCTGCCCGGCATCGAATATTTGCCGGAATAGCTGCCGGCGAGGGCGCTGAACACGGGCACCGTGCCGTCGCCGTCCACGGTGATCGTCTCGACAAAGCTGGTCCCGCGATAGAGATATGCATTGGAGGTACTAAGGCCCGTGCCGGCGATCAGATAGTATGTGACACCGGCCGGACGATGCGCGACATTGAGCTGTTGCCATGAGGTCGCCGCGGCCTGCGCACTCGAAACCGTCAGCCCGTATTTGTCAGCCACGGCCGGATCGTAGACGTCCTGCTCCTGCTCGGGAGGCGTGAGGCTGGTGTCGAGTAGCGCGTCCGTCCCGGGCGTCGGAAAGCACTGGAAGCAGGCTGGGTAGCTCGGATTGTTGGCGATCGCTCGCAAGTCGTCCCGGCTCAGGCCGAGCGAGCCGGCTTCGCATCCCAGCGCCTGCCCCAGAGCGGTCGCGGCGCCCAGGTGGGGCCCGCACACGCAGATCAGACGCTTGATGTTCCCGAACCACGGCGCGTTCTCGTATCTCCCGCTTTCCAGCATCAGCCGCGCCACGAGATTGCCCATGGAATGGCACACCAGCGTGATCGCCGTTGCTCCGCCGCCGACGGCCTCGGCGATCCGCCGAGCCAGCATCTCGGACGAGGCCACGAACGGCGCGTTGGACTGCCAGAGATCGACCCGCCAATCATAGTAGAAATCAATGCGCTTGGCGGCCGGGGAGAGCCGCTCGGCGATCTGATCCAGCTTTGTCATGATCGGGCGATAGACCGGGTACGAATAGCCGTCGAACACCGGAAGCTCCGCCCAAATCCCGGTCGCCGTCACCTGGGGATCAAGCAGTTCGCCGATCCGGTGATAGCCGTCCCAGACGATCTCGTCGATCGTCGGCGGCCATACCTGGGTCTCACCAAGACTGAGGCAAGAGCCCGTGATGCCGGGGACCAGAATGATCGTCTCCATCGACCCCTCCCTGGTGCTTCAACCTGGCCGCGCTCGATCGATCGCGGTACGTCCTTGCCTGCGGAACCTATGTGTATTCTCCAATCATGACAATCGAAAGTTGCGATCTTGATCGAGATCGGCGGTGGACTCGCGGTGACGTGCCGAGAGCAGAAATAGTTTCGTCGCTCGAAATCCGGCGACCTGCTGCGGGCACCGAGTCCGCCGCTGTCAACTACAGGAGCAATACATACAGGCTCTGGAGAGTCGGTTGCCGGATTGAGGAAGATCGTTCGGCGCTTTGTTGTGAGTCCGTAGGGTGGGCAAAGCGGCCGCCGTCAGGCGGCGGCGTGCCCACCGTCGCGCATCGTGCCATGTCGTAAGACGGTGGGCACGGCGCATCTGCACCTTCCGTGTGGCGAGATCGAGCAAGCGCCTTTGCCCACCCTACGGTTCGGCGCTTTGGATGAGACGCGAGCTGATAACTCCATGCGTCATTACGAGTGCAGCGAAGCAATCCAGGGCCGCGTGCGAGACTCTGGATTGCTTCGCTGCACTCGCATGTCGTGGGCCTAGGAGCGGCGCCCCAATCTTAAGACGCCGCGCGTTGGGCCTCGCCATAGACTCGCGCCAGCAATGTTCGCGCGGTGTCGTTCGGCTGCAGCGCGGCCACGGTGATCGCGGGCTCGCTGCGCGTGTCGCGCTTGCCGTGCGAGGTGTGGCGCATCACGCTGGAGAGGCGGCGGGCGATGGCGTGGGCGGAGCGCAGGTCGGTCTCGGCGAACACGACGACGACGGAGCCGTTGTCCTCGTGGGTGCCGAAGTCCATCCGGCGCATCAGGCGGCTGATGATGCGGGCACCGTCATATTGTGCGCGCGGGTTGACCGGATCGAAGGCGAAGCGGGCCACCGCCAGGCTGCCGCCGCTCTTCTGTGTCTGGCTGACCGCGGTCGCGAAGTCGCGCGCGAAGGCGTTTCGGGTGAGCAGGCCGGTCAAGGGATCGAGCATGCCGCCGGCTTCGATCGCGCGCAGCGTGCGGTTGAGCCGGCTCTCGAAGGCGTGCTGGCGGATCAGCGGCAGAGCATGCGCCGCGATGCGCTGCGGATCGCCGGCGATGATCTCGAGATTGGCGAGCTCCTGCAGCGGTGCCGGCTGATTGGCGGTGACGACGACGCCAAGATTGCGGAAGCGGGTATCCTCGGCGAGCACGGCGAGGAACGCATCGACCACGCGCGGCGAAAAGCCTTCGCCGAGCACAATGCCGTCGATGTCGCGGCTCGACAGGTGCTTCGCCGCGGCCTCGATGCTGAGCGCGCCGACCACGGCCATGCGCTCGCCGAGCGCAACTGATAGTCCGGGCAGCGAGGCGCCGCGGCCGAGCAGCAGCACCGTCGCGTCATTGAGCGGATCCGTCTCGGGCAGCGTGGCGTCCGGCGTCTTCTTCTCGTCGAGGCGGCGCAGCACCGTCGTGTGCAGCGTGCGGACGCGCAAGGCGGCGCGCAGGCGTGCCAGCAGACGGTCGGTGTTGTCGCTGCCGTGCAGGGGAATGGCGTTATCGGGCAGGGCAGCCTCGCCCGGCGCAATTGCGATCATCGGGACATAGGGCTTGCGCGCGCTGACATGGCGCGACAGCGCAGCCACGTCGGCGGCCTCGGCGCCCTCCATCACGGCGAGAATGGCCGCTGGTTGAACTCGGGACAGGGCGCCGGCCGCGTCGGCCCAGCGGGCCTCGGTCGTCGGGAGAATCTGCGCCGCCGCGAGGGCCGCCGTCAGCGAAGGCCGCGTGGAAGGAGAGACGATGAGAAGCGGGCCTTGTTGGGACATCAAGGAAACTCAGGATACGCTGACGATGCTGTCGCGATCCTAGGTCCCTCCCGTTAACGCGGCGTCAACACTGTTCCGAACACGCGCGTTCCGCATTCGACCGGACGGCAGCTTCAGCCGCCCGGGCCGGCACGGTCGCGGAACGCCTCCACCATCAGCGGATTGAGGCCGAGCTCGGCGAGCGCTTCGCGCGCGCGCGCGTTGTCCATCGCGCGTCCCGCCAGGCGGTGTCCGCTGAGCCGGTCGGGCAGCGCGGTCAACAGTGCGCCCTGGCCGAGCCGCCGCGACCATTCGTGCAGGTCCTGCGCCAGGAAGCGGTAGCCGCCGACAGCCATCACGCCCGCAGGCGGTGCGGTGATCGAGATCGTATCGTGGGCGCGGTCGAGCCGCACGGCATATTCGGTGTCGACGAAATCCCGCGGCGGCGCCGGCATCAGCGAGTCGCTCGGCGGAGGCGGGGGCGCGTAGGCGGCGACGACGACCATCGGCCCGCGCAGGCCGAGCGTACCCTTGGGAGTGACCAGGATCTCTCCGGCGATCGACGATCCCGGCTGCTCCCGCGGCGCGCCCTGCCGGCCCGGCTTGACCGGACCGGGATTGCCGTCGGCTGACGTCCGGCGGATGGCGAACAGGCCGGCTTCGCCGAACAGATAGACGTCGGTCAATTCGATGTCGCGCGTCTTCCAGGCCGGGCTCGAGGCCACCTGCTCGGGTGCGCGCCACATGCCGAGCACGTAGCGCAGATTCGGCAGCCGGGTGGCGAGCTCGCCCTCGTCGAGACGGAACGCGAGCTGCGCCGGCACGATCAGCGTGTCGCAGCCGAGCTGCGCGAGATGCTGCTCGAGCGCATCGGCATCGAACGGATGATGCAGCGCGAGGCTGCCCCCCGACAGCAGCCACGTGACGACCGAGGCGGCGAGCCCGGCGAAGGACGACGGCAGGAATGCCGACATCATGTTCACGCCTTGCGGCAGATCGCTTTCGAGCGAGACCGCGAGGCCGCCGGCGATCAGGCTGAGATGGGTGCGCGGCACGGCGCGGAAACCATCGGCCGTCACGTCGAACGAGACGATCGCGGCCTTGCGACCGTCAGGCATGATTCCCCGCGTCGAGCGCGACGGCTTGGCGATCGACTGGTCGAGCGAGTACATGCCTTCGGGCAGATCGCTGCCGAAGCCGCAGACGTGGCGGATCGAGAACGCTTCGGCCGCGGCATTCATCGCGAGATCCGCGTGAACGACGCCGTCGATCTTCGCCATCGTCACGATGGCCCGCGCGCTGGTACGGTTGAGCGCCGCCACGAGCTCCGACTGACGCCAGAGCAGCGGGAACACGGCGACCACCAGGCCGGCGCGATGCGCCGCCAGAACCGTCAGCACGAACTCGATGGTGTTGGGCAGCTGCACCGCGATCACGGAATGCGCGGGCAGGCCGGCATCGATGAAGTGTGCGGCGAGCGCCGAGATCACGCGATCGGCTTCGGCGTAGGTGAGCCGCATCGGCGGCCGGCCGGAGATGCGCTGCTTGTTGATCGGATCGATCAGGGCAACCGCATCCGGCTTGCGCGCCAGGATGCGTTGAAACAACGCGTCGAGCGTCGGCGACGTATTGGCCTGATTCACCTGTTGCCCCGTACTTTCACGGACCCGGCCGACCAACTGCCCCGGTTGGTCATTTCGATGCCGGTTCCGGCCGCTGCCACCAGCTCTCCGGGAGCGCTCCCGTCAAAGCTGTCCTCTTGGGCCGTTCTATACGATTCCACCGAGCGATCCATTCCTCGGCGGCATTGAGCACTGGAATAGCGTAGAACCCCGCCATCAGGGTACGGTCCAATGCGCGAACGGTCGAGATAAATTGCTGCCTGTCGCGGGCCCGCAACAGCGCGGCGATCATGGCGTCGATCGCCGGATCCTTGGCGCCCATGTAGTTCCGCGTTCCGGTGCGGTCCGCTGCCTCGCTGCCCCAGTAGAACGACTGTTCGTTGCCGGGCGACAGCGACTGGTCCCAGCGGTTCTGGATCATGTCGAACTCGAAGGAGAGGCGGCGCTGGTCGAACTGCACGGGATCGACCACACGGATGGATGCGCTGATCCCGGCGCGCTTGAGGCTGCCGGCATAGGCGAGCGCAATGCGCTCCTGATCGCGCGTCGTGACCAGGATCTCGAAAGCGAGCGGCGCCCGCGTCGTCCGGTGCCGCAGCACCGCGCCGTCGGAATCATAGCCCGCCTCGGCGAGCAGATCGAGTGCGGCCTTGAGCGCGGTGCGGTCGCGGCCCGAGCCATCCGTGACCGGCAGGCGGTAGCTGCCGTCCATGATGTCGGAGGGGATCTGCGCCGCGAACGGCTTGAGCAGCTCGCGCTCGGTCGCATCGGCCGCACGGCCATAGGCGGACAGCTCGGAGCCCGCGAAATAGCCGCCGCTGCGCCGGTAGAGCCCGAAGAAGTAGTTGCGGTTGATCCACTCGAAGTCGAACAGCAGGGTCAGCGCGCGGCGCACCCTGAGATCGGCG
This sequence comes from Bradyrhizobium sp. ORS 375, assembly GCF_000239775.1. Classification (GTDB taxonomy): domain Bacteria; phylum Pseudomonadota; class Alphaproteobacteria; order Rhizobiales; family Xanthobacteraceae; genus Bradyrhizobium. The sequence continues at coordinate 25,360 of NZ_CAFI01000004.1, read as the reverse complement.
AACACGGGGCGGCGGGTGTTGAACACCAGGAACTGCGACGGCTGCGGCATGCCCGAGGTGAAGCTGTCGCGGATGACCTCGCCGCTACGCGCCGCAGGGAAGTCGTAGCCGTCGTGCCAGCGCAGCGGCTCGGTCTCGACGCGGAAGTCGTAGAGGCCGCGCTTGAACGCCTCGAACTGGCCGTTGGCTTCCCGGTAGTAATCGAGTCGGACCTCGTCGAAGTTCCAGAGGCCGCGGTTGACCGGCAGGTCGCGGCCCCAATAGTCGGGGTTGCGGGTCAAGGTGACGCTGGATCCCGGCTGTACGGCCGTGACCCGGTAGGGTCCCGAGCCGAGCGGCGCGGTCATGCTGGTGTTCTCGAACGTCGCAACGTCGGTGGCGTGCTTCGCCAGGACCGGCATCAGCCCGAGAATGAGCGGCAGCTCGCGATCCTCAGTGCCGCCGAAGTCGAACCGGATGGTCAGGGGATCGAGCACCTCGGCCTTGGCGACCTTGCCGTAGAACTGGCGGTGGTTGGGGCGGCCATGATCGCGCAGGAGCGCGAAGGAGAATGCGACGTCCTCTGCCAGCACCGGCGTGCCATCGGAGAAGCGGGCGCGGGGGTCGAGATGGAATGTGACATAGGTCCTGCGGTCATCCGTTTCGACGCTCCGGGCGAGCAGGCCATAGAGCGTGAACGCCTCGTCATTGCCGCGGGTGAGCAGGCTTTCGACCACATGGCTGCGGATCTGCTGCACGGCGATGCCGCGGACGATGAACGGATTCAGGCTGTCGAACGTGCCGAGCACCCCCCAGACGAGGCGGCCGCCTTTTGGGGCATCCGGATTCGCATAGGGCATGTGATCGAAGCCCGCCGGCAGGGCCGGCTCGCCGTGCATGGCGATTGCCGCAGTTTCGGCAGCGCGGGCGCTGGAACTGTAGACTGGCTGCAACAGCGCCAGAATCGCCCCGGCCAATGCGCCGGCTGCCCCCGACATGCGCTGCAGCATCAGGATCGCCACGCAAGCAATTGATTCGAAACGGGCCACGAAAGGCTTTTACCACAGGCCCGCACGCGCTAAACGGCGTCTCTGACACGGTCTCGCGGCATTGATCTTTCCGCATACCGCGTTATGAAAGCGGTCAATTGAGCAGGGCGGCAACGCCTGTCACTTATCCGCCTCATTTCCTGAGGAGACAGCCGCTTCAACGGCTTGGTGTGGCGCCTTTGGCGGTCTCGGGCGCTGCCGTTCAGAAAGGGTTTTCCGCAATGAATTTCCGTGACTTGGCCTCGTCGGTTGGGCCGCGTGGGCGGCTCGTCGCCCTGCTGGCAGTCACTGCGCTGGCCGTTTCGTTCGCTTCGGAGGCGCAGTCGCAGGCTCAGCCGCCCGCCGCGCCCAAGGCGAAGGCTCCGGCTGCCGCTCCCAAGGCTCCCGCTCCGGCCGCGCAGGCCCCTGGCGCTCCTCCCGCAGCCGGCCAGCCCCAGCAGCAGGCGCAGCAGCAGGAAATGCCGCAGCTGATCTATGCGCCCTGGACCAAGTTCTGCCTGAAGGGCCAGGATGCCAACGCCAAACAGGTCTGCTTCATCGGCAAGGACGGGCGCATCGAGTCCGGTCAGCCTGTGGTTGCAGCCGTGATCATCGAGCCCGAAGGCGAGCCGAAGAAGATCCTGCGCGTGACGCTGCCGCTCGGCATGCAGCTGCAGCCCGGCACCCGCATCGTGGTCGACAACAACCAGGCGCAGCAGAGCGGCTATGTGATCTGCTTCCAGAACGGCTGCATGTCGGATTACGAGGCGACCCCGGATTTCGTGGCCAGCCTGAAGAAGGGCCAGACCCTCTACGTGCAGGCGATCAACTCGAACGGGACCGCGCTGACCTTGCCGCTGCCGCTGCAGGAAGGCAACAGCAGCTTCGCCAAGGCCTATGACGGCCCGCCGACCGATCCAAAGGAATTCGAGAAGACCCAGCAGAAGCTGCAGGAAGAGCTGCAGAAGCGCGCCGAGGAGCAGCGCAAGAAGCTGGAGCAGACGCAAGGCGGGCAGCCGCAGGCGAAGCAGTAACGCGGCCGACGCTCCAACCGTTGACAAAGCAAAAGGCGCTCCATTCGGAGCGCCTTTTTTGTTCAGGTCGGAGTTTGTCGGCGATCGCTGCGGGCGGCGCTCGGCCTCGCCCAGAGCAGGTTGCGGCCGAATGCCGGCCACCGGTCAGTCAACAGGGCAGTTCGGCAGGATCAGCTCGACAGCGTCAGTTCAACAGCGGGTTGCGCGGACGATAGCCGCCGGACTTGTCCTTGATGAAGATCTCGGCAACCTGAGAGTGTCGAATGGGCTCGCCGGACTCGTCCGGGACGAGGTTCTGCTCGGACACATAGGCGACGTATTCGGATTCCGCGTTCTCGGCCAGCAGATGATAGAATGGCTGGTCCTTATGCGGCCGAACCTCCTCGGGGATCGAGAGCCACCATTCTTCGGTGTTGTTGAACTCAGGGTCGATGTCGAAGATCACGCCCCGGAACGAGAACACTCGGTGCCGGACGATCTGGCCGATCTGAAACTTGGCAGTTCGCGCTTTGATCATTCTAGTCGAATAGACCAGGATTGAGGCCGATGCTAGTGCCCGGGGGGCGGATTTAATCTAGACACCGCCGATTCGCGCCCCGCATCCCACGGCCCGCAACGGGTCCTCCGCAGAGACCCATGTTCGACATTCTCAACCTGGCCTTGCCATATTTCGGCGTCGTTTTCATAGGGTTCGCCTGCGGTAAATGGAAGAGGCTGCCGGAGTCCGGGCTGTCCTGGATGAACTTCTTCCTGCTCTACGTGTCGCTGCCCGCCTTGATGTTCAACCTCATCGCGCGCACCCCGTTTGCGGAACTGAGCAACCCTCCCTTCCTGGTTGCAACGACGCTTGCGACCGTCGTCACCTTCACGCTGGCGCTGGTGCTCGGCAAGCTGATCGGGCGGCTGTCGCTGCGCGAGGCAACCATGGCCGGGCTCGCCGGCGGCTATGGCAACATCGGCTACATGGGGCCGGGGTTGGCGCTGGCCGTGCTCGGGCCGAAGGCCGCGGCGCCGACCGCGCTGATCTTCTGCTGCGACAGCATCTTCCTGTTCTCGATCGTGCCGCTGCTGGTGGAGCTCACCGAGCGTGATCACGCCTCGCTCGGGCACGCCGTGCGCACCGTGCTGCAGCAGATCCTGCGCAACCCGCTGATCATGGCGACGGCGGCCGGCATTCTGGCCGCGGCGCTGCAGCTGCATCCGCCGACCGTGCTCGATCGCACCCTGCAGTTCCTGCAGAACGCGGCTGCGCCCACCGCGCTGTTCGCCCTCGGCGTGACCGTGGCGCTGCGTCCGTTCGAACGGCTGCCATGGGAGGTGCCGGTGCTCACAGTCGTGAAGCTCGTCATCCACCCGCTGGTGTCGTTCGGCCTGATGCTGCTGCTAGGACCCTTCGCGCAGCCCTGGGCCGCGACCGCCGTGCTGATGGCGGCGCTGCCGCCGGCGCTCAACGTGTTCGTGATCGCGCGCCAGCACGACAGCTGGATCGAGCCGGCCTCGTCGGCGGTGCTGATCGGCACCTTCGCCTCCGTCCTGACCCTCACCACGGTGATGTGGCTGATCCAGAGCGGACGGCTCGTGTTCCCGTGAGATCCGCTCAGCCGGCCTTGCGCGCGCTGCGCCAGGAGGGCGCGAGACCCTCGCGCATCGCCAATCGCCGCAGCGGGCCGATGCCGCCGATCAGATGCATGCCGACGGCGCGCATCGACTGCATCGGCAGAAGATCGCTGAGCAAAGAGCGGTTGGCGACGTCGATCACGAAGGTACGGCTGAGAATGTCGGCGCGGCGCGCCGCGCCATAGCGGGCGATCACCTGCGGCGCGCCGAGATCCTCGCCGGCCGCTCTGGCCTTCGCGACCACAGCAGCGATGTCGATGCCGTCGCGCAGGCCGAGATTGAGGCCCTGCGCGCCGATCGGCGGCACGACATGCGCGGCCTCGCCGATCAGCGCGATGCGGTTCTGCGCGTAAGCTTGCGGCCGCTCGATCGCGAGCGGAAAAACGTGACGGCCCGGCTCGACATGGACGCGGCCGAAGATCGAATGCGACTGCCGCTCGGCGGCCGCCGACAGCGCGTCATCGTCGAGCGCCTGCAGCCGCTCCGCCTCCTTGGGCGCAGCCACCCAAACGACGCTGCAGCGGTCGCCGGGCAGCGGCACGAATACGCAGGGACCGTGCGGCGTGTGGAATTCCGTCGAGACGTTGTGATGCGGCCGCGCATGGCTGATGTTGAACGTCAGTGCCGCCTGCTGCAGGGGACGCCGGATGACGTCGATGCCGGCAGCCTCGCGGCACAGCGAATGTCGGCCGTCAGCGCCGACCACGAGCTGCGCGGTCAGCACGCGGCCGGATGCGGTGGTGACGGTGACCGCGTCCGTGTCGCTACGAACGCTCTCGGCATCTTCGGCGATCCGCACCAATCCGTCGATCTCGCCGGCGCGCTGCTCCAGCGCCTCGACCAGCACGGCATTGGCGATGTTGTAGCCGAACACGTCGAGCCCGATCTCGTCGGCGACGAAGCGCACCTCGGGCGCGCGGATCAGCCGGCCGGTATCGTCGACCAGCCGCATCGTCCTCAGACCGGCGGCGCGATCGCGGCACGACGACCAGACGCCGATCTCGTCGAGGAAGTCGACCGAGCCGCCGAGCAGGGCGGTGGTGCGGTTGTCGGCATAGGGCGCCTTGCGGGCGACGAGGGCCGTCCGGGCGCCGGTCCGCGCAAGCGCAATGGCGGCCGCGAGGCCTGCGGGGCCGCCGCCGACGACGATGACATCGAAACTGCTGTTCTCGAGGCTGGTGTCTGTGTGGGTCATGCCGGAACATTTGACGTTCCCGGGCGCATTTTCAAGAGTGATCCGCGCTTATGCGCGGCGCATCGCCGCAAGCGACGATATGCAATTCGCTCCGATTCCTGATAGCAGTGAGCCAGCATGGATCAGGTCAGACCAGAGAGCGCGGTATCAGCCACGCCCGCGCATCGCGCGGCCGCGTTTTCGGTGCACGTGTTCACGGCGCTCGGCGCCGGCGTCGCGCTGCTCGCCATGCTCGAAGCGGTGCGCGAGCACTGGACCGCGATGTTCTGGTGGCTGGGCGTGGCGCTGATCATCGACGGCGTCGACGGACCGGTCGCGCGCTGGCTGGACGTCGTCAACGTGCAGCCGGACTGGTCGGGCGACGTGCTCGATCTCGTCGTCGATTTCACGACCTATGTGTTCGTGCCGGCCTATGCGATCACCGCGAGCGGCATGCTGCTGCCGCTGGCAGCACCGGTGATCGGCGTCGGCATCGCGGTGACCGGTGCGCTGTACTTCGCCGATCGCCGCATGAAGAGCGACGACAATCACTTCCGCGGCTTCCCGGGCCTGTGGAACATCGCGGCGTTCTATCTGTTCCTGCTGCATCCGTCGCCGCTGCTCGCCACGCTCGGCCTCGCACTCCTGATCGCGCTCACCTTTGCGCCGTTTCACGTCATCCACCCCGTGCGGGTCCGGCGGCTGCGCTGGCTGACGCTGCCGCTGGTCGTGCTGTGGAGCGTGCTGGTGATCTACGCGCTCAGGCAGAACTTCGGCGTGCACCCGATCGTGACGGTCCTGCTGTGCGCGATCGGCCTTTACATCGTCGCCAGCGACTCCGCGATCCGTTTGTTGAGATCCTTGAAAGCATGATCGACCTCCTGACCAGTCCCGAAGCCTGGGCGGCGTTGCTGACGCTGACCGCGCTCGAAATCGTTCTCGGCATCGACAACGTCATCTTCCTCTCGGTGATCACCTCGCGCATTCCCGAGCCGCAGGCGTTGCGCGCCCGGCAGATCGGGCTGGCGCTGGCGCTGGTCTTTCGCATCATGCTGCTCAGCGTTCTGGTCTGGCTGATCGGGCTGACACAGCCGGTGTTCTCGATCGGCGAGCTCGGCTTCTCCTGGCGCGACATCATCCTGATCGCAGGCGGCCTGTTCCTGATCGCCAAGGCGACCCATGAGATTCACGCCGAGGTCGAGGCGCGCGAGGAGGAGGGGCCGCAGGCCGGCGGCCGCAGCAGCTTCTTCTGGGTGATCGTACAGATCATCGTCATCGATCTCGTATTCTCGCTGGACTCGATCATCACCGCGATCGGCATGGCTCAGGATCTCGAGATCATGATCGCGGCCGTGATCATCGCGGTCGTCATCATGTACGTCTCGTCCGGACCGGTCGCGCGCTTCGTCGCCAACCATCCGACGACCAAGATGCTGGCGCTCGCCTTCCTGGTGCTGATCGGCGTCGCGCTGGTGGCCGATGGCTTCGAGTTCCACATTCCGCGCGGCTACATCTACTTCGCGATTGCCTTCGCACTCGCGGTCGAGGCCTTCAATGTGATGGCCTCGCGCAACCGCAGGAAGCGTGCGGGCTGAGTGAGCGACTGGGCTGAGTTGACAAGGCCGGCCTGATCGCCTTGGCTTGGCGCCGCGGCTCGGCCGGACCGCCGGTCGCGGCGTCTTTGCGACCAACCAAATGCCCGTCGAGAATCAGGTAATTATCAAGTTTTCTTGCGCCGGATTCTCAGATGCGGCCGCAGAGAGTCCGAAGGGGAGATCGCGGAATGGCCAAGGCGGTGCGCGTGCACAAGGTGGGTGGGCCGGAGGCGCTCGTCTATGAGCCGGTCGATCTGGCCGCCCCCGGACCGGGCGAGGTCCGCATCCGCCAGCACGCGATCGGCCTGAACTTCATCGACGTGTATTATCGCACCGGTCTGTACAAGGCGCCCGGCCTGCCATTCGTGGCGGGCAACGAGGCCGCCGGCGAGGTGATCGCGGTCGGTGCCGGCGTCACAAACTTTCATCCCGGCGACCGCGTTGCCTATTACGAAAATCTCGGCGGTTACGCCACCGAGCGCAACATCGGCTGGCAGCGCCTGGTCAAGCTGCCCGACCACATCACCTATGAGCAGGGCGCCGTGCTGATGCTCAAGGGGCTGACGGTGTGGTACCTGCTGCACAAGACCTTCAAGGTCGAGCCGCACCATCGCGTGCTGATCCATGCCGCCGCCGGCGGCATCGGCCTCTTGGCCTGCCAATGGGCGCGCGCGCTCGGCGCGCATGTCATCGGCACCGTCGGCTCCAAGGCCAAGGCCGACCTCGCTCTCGCCAACGGCTGCGACCACGTCATCCTCTACAATGAGGAGGATTTCGTCGCGCGGGTGAAGCAGATCAGCCGCGGCGAAGGGTGCGACGTGGTCTATGACGGCGTCGGCAAATCGACCTTTCCGGGCTCGCTGTCCTGCCTGAAGCCGCGTGGCCTGTTCGTCAGCTTCGGCAATGCCTCGGGTCCGGTGCCGCCGTTCTCCATCGCCGAGCTGAACAGCCACGGCTCGCTGTTCGCGACGCGGCCGAAGCTCAACGACTACATCGGCAAACGCTCGGAGCTCTTGGAAGGCGCCGACACGCTGTTTTCCGCCGTGATCAGCGGCAAGCTGCACGTTCCCATCAATCACGCCTACGCACTGAAGGACGCGGCGCGCGCCCATGCCGACCTGGAGAGCCGCGCGACCACCGGCGCGTCGATCCTGAAGCCCTAGCTGGCGGGAGCGGCGCGCGCTAGGCCTCGTCCCGAGCCGTTGCTTCGTGACCTGCTGCGCGGCTCCACAACACCTGATCGGTCTGCGCCGCTGTTGAGGGCGCGATCCGGGCCGACGCGAGGCTGTCCTCGCCGTTGCGCCAGGCGCGCTCGCCCTCGGGATCATCGAGCGCCAGCGCGAGGCCGTGATTCAGCTCATAAAGATCGGAAGCGAGCCCGGCCGCGTCGAGCGCGGCCCGTAGCGCGTCCTGCACCAGGCTGCGTAGCGCGATGTGCGGCGCGGAGACCGGCACCTCGACATCGCGACCGGCCATGGCCTGGGCGCAGGCGCGCCGGTCGAACGAGGCATGCCCACGGCAGGCGAGCGGGCGCACCGGGTGAATGACGCAGCCGCCGCGGACCACGAACGGGCACGGCTGGCGCCGCGTCATCCGCTCGGCTTCGCTCAGGCCGCGCGTGGCGCGGTTGGCGAGCTTGACGCGCCGCGCCAACGAGCCGAGTGCCGTTGCCGACATGCGCTCGTCGATCTGCCGGATGTAGCGGGCGAGCAGAAAGATCTCGGGCGCCGTGGCCGTCACCCGCAGCGCGCAGCACGACGGACAGCCCTTGGCACAGGCGAGCGTCGGCAGATGCGCCGTCTGCGCATCGATGTTGGCCTCGAACAGATCGAAGGCGTGATCGGCCAGCACGTCCGCCAAATTCGGCGCGGCCGCCGTCGATGCGACCAGCGAGGCGAACATGCGCTGTAGTTCACGAAACGCTGCATCGCTCATCATGTCCTCCGCCTTTTCGCGACGATGAAACGCCAGCGACCGCGGCGCACCCGGCGCACCGCGGTCGACAGGAGCGAGACGGAGAGGACGCTCACCGCCTCACCCGGAGAGAGCCTTGTTCAGGCCGCGACGTCCTTCAGGATCGCCTCGAAGCAGGGGCGGGGGATGCGGAAGAAACCGCGGCCGCCCGCGAAGGTCTGGTAGTGCGGACGGGCCACGTCCAACAGCCGCTCGTACCACTCGTTGGCGGTCAGGCCGGCCGGCTTCTCGCCGATCATGTTGATGTCGGAGTTCGGGAAGAAGCGGACGTGGATCAACACTTCTTCGGTAGCGGCAGCGGCGGCGATGTGGCTGCGCGTGTCCTCGACGGGCAGCACCCGCGCCAGATTGTCTCTCGCCATACTTGCATCTCCTTCTTGCATGCCGACCTCGTTGTCGGCGGGATGATCATCAGCTTGGTCCGTCAAGCCTCGTCCCTGACGAGCTGATCACATCCCGTACGACGCTATATCCCGTAAGATACAACGTCATGCATCGGATCGCAGGTGTTTGGCCCCGCCAAGATCGTTGTTCCCCAAGGCGGTTGTCTTTGATTTAGGTCAATCGGCTGGAAAGCCACGAACGAGGTCGTTAAATTTCGTCATCATGACTTATGTGCGCATCGGCATCTTCTGCCCCTATGACAATCACGGTTACGGTCATCCCGCGGCCATTCAGGCCGAGACCGATCTGGTGCTCAAGGCGGAGGCACTCGGCTTCGACGAGGCCTGGATCTCCGAGCATCATTTCGACGATGGCAGCTCGAGCCCGTCGATCTTTCCGTTGCTCGGCTATCTCGCCGCGCGGACCTCGAGCATCCGCCTGGGAACGGCAGCCGTGCTGCTGCCGTTCCGTCGGCCGATCGAGGTCGCCGAAGATGTCGCGACCATCGACATTCTGAGCGGCGGACGGCTCGACTTCGGCGTGGCGCGGGGCGGGCCATTTCCGGAGCAGAACCGCAACTTTGCCGTGTCAGCGGAGGAGACGCGCCCGCGCATGCTCGAAGCGCTGCAGCTCATCCAGCGGCTGCTGTCGGAGGACGAGGTCTCGCACCACGGCCGTTATTTCCAAGTCGACCGTCTCAGGCTGACGCCACGTCCGCTGCAGCAGCCCGTTCCGACCTGGATCGCGTCGGCCAGCGATGCCGCGCTCGACGATGCGGCCGCGCATGGCCATGGGCTGATGGCCGGCCTGACCTCGACTGTCGATGATATCGTTCAGATGCTCCGAAACTATCAAACACGGAGCCGCGGCGCCGATCCGCGTCTCGCGGTGTCGCGCTTCTATTGCAGCGCCCCGACCCGGGAGGCAGCGATGACCGAGGCGGCGCCGTTCCTGCAGCAGTTTTTCGACCGCCGGCGTCGGCTGTCCGCGGCTCCCGGCGTCGAGGTGCCGCCGACCAGCATCGACGGCTTCGTCGCGCGCTCGCTGATCGGCAGCCACGACGAAGTTCGCGCCAGGCTCGCGGAGCTCGCAGCCGCCGGGCCGCGCAGCGTGTTGCTGGTCCCGACCAGCACCGACGCCGCGCGGCGCTGCGAGCTGCTCGGGACGTTCAGGACGCACGTCCTGGAGGGACGGCCCGGCTGACGTCGGACCGCCGTTTGCGGACCAGCCTGCTCAGGCCACGCAGCGCGCCGCGCCGGCCTTGGTCAGGATGCCATCCAGCGTGTCGACCATCGCCCCGATCTCATCCCGCGTCACGTTGAGCGCCGGCATGAAGCGCAGCGTATCCGGACGCGGCGCGTTCAAGAGCAGGCCGAGCTCGAACGCGTGCGCCACGATCGATGGTGCGATCGGCCTCGCGACGTCGAGCGCCAGCAGCAGGCCGCGACCGCGCACCTCGCCCAGGCCGTGCCGCGCCGAGATTCGCTGCAGCTCGCTTTCGAGATAGAGCCCGTTGTCCACGACGGTCTTGAGAAACTCCGGCTTGGCAACCGCATCGACCATGGCGAGCCCGGCCGCACACATCAGCGGATTGCCGTTGAAGGTGCCGCCCTGATCGCCATGCTCGAAACACGACGCCTCGCTGGTCGCGAGCAGCGCGCCGAGCGGAACGCCGCCGCCGATGCCCTTGCCAAGCGTCATGATGTCCGGGAGGACGTCGGCATGCTCGTAGCCGAACAGCTTGCCGGTCCGGCCCATGCCTGTCTGGATCTCGTCGACGATCAGTAACAATCCGTGCTTGGTCGTGAGCGACTGAAGCTGCTGCAGGAACTTGGTCGTCGCGGGCCAGACGCCGGCTTCGCCCTGGATCGGCTCCAGCATGATGGCGACCGTCTTGTCCGAGATCAGCGCCTCGACCGAGGCGATGTCGTTCAGGCGCGCCTTGGGGAAACCAGGCACCTTCGGCTCGAACAGCGGCTCGAACGCCTTCTTGCCGGAGGCCGACATGGTCGCGAGCGTGCGGCCATGAAAGCCGCCCTCGAAGGTGATGATCTCATAGGCGCCGTTCTTGCGCAGTGCGCCGTATTTGCGCGCCAGCTTGATGGCGCCCTCATTGGCCTCGGCGCCTGAATTGGTGAAGAACACCTGGTCGAAGCACGAGTGCTCGACCAGCGCTTTGGCGAGGCTCAGGCTGGTGTCGTTGAAATAGGCCGGACTCGGCGTGATCAGCCGTGCCGCCTGGTCGGCGAGCGCCTTGGCGAGCTCGGGTGGCGCGTGGCCGAGCGAGTTCACCGCCCAGCCCTGGATGAAGTCCAGATAGCGCTTGCCGCTGTCGTCCCACAGCCAGGAGCCCTTGCCCTGGACGAAGACGGCGCGCGGACGCGCCGTGATCTCCATCAGGGCGTCATACGGATGGGAGGCGGTCAGCATGGTCAGTCTCCTATGCTCAGGGGGAAGGGGAGGCGACAAAGCGAGAAGGCCGCTCCTTTGCGGGAGCGGCCTTCTCGAAAATCTGAAGCTGATGAGTTTAGCTGATCAGCAACGTCTTCGGACATGGCGCGCCCCGGCATCGTCACGGCGGTGACGACGGCAAACGGCGGCGCGGCGGTTGGTCCGGTTGAAGATCATGCGGCGGCCATACAGGCAAATCGAGCGACGTGTCAAGATCCCGCGACGACAAGGATCGTTGGGGCAACGCGGCGGGGCACGCCTCGTGCGTTTCAGCGCGCCCGATTTCGCGGGCGCAACGCCCCCCTCAGGACTCTCCCGGCGCGGAACTGTTTAGTTCAATTTTTACCAAACATTTAGCGGCAGGATTTACCGTGCTCCCGAAGCGCGAATCCCTCCCGCTCAGGACGAGCGATGTCGAACCCCCATTTCTCCATTGCCGACGAGGTGCAGGCGGCCATCGCCACCGGCTCAGCCGAACGCTGCTCCGGCGTCGCCGAGCGGGTGGCATCACTGTTCATCGCATCCGCTGGCAACATGGATGTCGAGCAGCATGCGCTGTTCGCCGACGTGTTCGAGCGTCTCGTCAACACGATCGAGCTGCGCGCGCTGGCGGATGTTGGTGCGCGGATCGCACTCGCCGAGCTGAGTGCCCAGCTCGCGCCCGTGCCCCAGACGCCCGTCTCGGTGATCCGTCGGCTCGCGCATCATGACGACATCGCCGTGGCCGGCCCGGTGCTCTCGGAGTCGCCGCGGCTCAGCAATGACGATCTCATCGAGATCGCCAACACCCGCGGTGAGAAGCATCTGGTCGCCATTGCTGGACGCTGGTGGTTGCAGGAGGTCGTCACCGATGCGCTCCTGGTCCGGCGCTTTCCCAGCGTCAGCCGCAAGCTGATGAAGAATCCGGGCGCCCGCATCTCGGCGGCCGGCTTCTCGATCATCTTGGCGCAGGCGGCGGGCGATCCTGAGCTGGCGATTGCCACCGGCATTCGCGCCGATCTGCCGGCGGCGTTACGCCGGGCGCTGCTGCAGGGCGCCAGTGAGGCGGTGAGGACAAGGCTGCTCGCATCGGCGCCGCCGCATCTCTACGAGGAGATCCGCGGCGCGATCGCCTCCGCCACCGCGGACGCGGAGCGGGGCATGTCGCGCTGTCGCGACTTCGGCAGCGCCAAGCTGACGATCGGTCAGTTGCGGCAGAGTGGCAAGCTCAACGAATCCATGCTGTTGGATTTCGCCCGGCAGCGTCGCTACACGGAAACCATCGCCGCGATCGCAGAGCTGGCGAGATGCAGCATCGAGCTTGTGCGCCCGCTGATGCAGAGCCTGCGCAGCGACGGCATTCTCGTGCCGTGCAAGGCCGCGGGACTCAGCTGGACCACGGTCGCGGCGATCCTCGACAGCCGGTTCGTCTCCGGTGCAACCAAGCCCGAAGAGTTGAACAAGCTGAAGAGCAAGTATCTCGAGCTCACGCTCGACGAGGCGAAACGACTTATCAAGCTGTGGAACGTCAGAGCGAGCGCGTCGGCAAACGGAACCTGACGGGCCGGGCTCAGAACCCGGCCACCGTGCCGTGCAGATCGTATTCGTCGGCGCGCTCGATTTTGGCCGTCACGATCTCGCCGATGCGCAGTGGCCGCCGGCTGGAGACATAGACCGCGCCATCGATCTCCGGCGCATCGGCCTTGGAGCGGCCCTTGGCCACGGCCGGGCCGACCTCGTCGATGATGATCTGCTGGCGCGTTCCGACCTTCCGCTTCAGCCTTCGCGCGGAGATCTTCTGCTGGCGCGCCATCAGCGCGTTCCAGCGTTCCTGCTTGACCTCGTCGGGCACCTGGCCGGGCAGGGCGTTGGAGGTTGCGCCGGCGACCGGCTCGTATTTGAAGCAGCCGAGGCGATCGATCTCGGCCTCGTCGAGCCAATCCAGCAGATAGGCAAAATCGTCGTCGGTCTCGCCCGGAAAGCCGACGATGAAGGTGGAGCGAAGCGCCAGATCCGGGCACAGCGCGCGCCAGCCCTTGATCCGGTCCAGCGTCTTGTCCTGTGCCGCCGGACGCCGCATCGCCTTCAGCACGTTCGGGCTGGCATGCTGGAACGGGATGTCGAGATAGGGCAGCACCTTGCCGCCGGCCATGAGGCCAATGACCTCATCCACGTGCGGGTACGGGTAGACGTAATGCAGCCGGACCCAGGCCCCGAACTCGCCCAGCTCACGGGCCAGATCGAGGAAGCGGGCCCGGACGTTGCGGTCCTTCCACGCACTTTCGGCATATTTGATGTCCAGGCCATAGGCGGAGGTGTCCTGGGAGATGACCAGCAGCTCCTTGACGCCCGCTTCGACCAGCCGTTCGGCCTCGCGCAGCACGTCGGCGGCAGGCCGCGAAACCAGATCGCCGCGCAGCTTCGGAATGATGCAGAAGCTGCACCTGTTATTGCAGCCTTCGGAGATCTTCAGATACGCGTAGTGCCGGGGCGTGAGCTTGATGCCCTGGGGAGGAACGAGATCCAGATGCGGATTGTGGACGGGCGGCGACGCCCGATGAACGGCGTCGAGCACGCTTTCATATTGCTGCGGACCGGTGATCGAGAGCACGCCGGGGTAGGCCTGCTCGATCTGCTCGGGCTCGGCCCCCATGCAGCCGGTCACGATCACCTTGCCGTTCTCGGCCATGGCCGCGCCGATCGCCGACAGCGATTCCTGCTTGGCGCTGTCGAGAAAGCCGCAGGTGTTGACGATGACGACGTCGGCGCCGTCATGCTTGCGGGCGAGCTCGTAGCCCTCGGCGCGCAGCCGCGTGATGATGCGCTCAGAATCGACCAGCGCCTTCGGACATCCGAGGCTGGTGAAAGAAATGCGCGGCGCTCTGTCCATGTGCTCGCCCGGAACCTGCAAATTGTTCGGATACGGCAATCCAACTAGTTGATCCAATGAAGAAATTCAATGACTAACGTGAGCGGTGCGATGTTAAAGCAGTACTCGCGCCTGAGGCGATCGGCCAGTAGCTGAGGGGGATGGACCTTGAGGGCTCTTGATGTGGAAGCTCGTTCCGATCGACCAAGCGGTAGAGTCGAGACGAAACGCTCGAACGTGCGCGTTTTGGTTGATTCTGTGTCCGGCTCGAATCCACGGAGTTCTACAGCCATGCGCCGCCTCATCTTCGGGATGGCTTTCGTCAGCGTGTCCTGTGGTGCCCTGTTTTCGGCGCGAGCTGAAGTCGACAAGATCATCCATGTATGCGACGGGCAAGAACGAATGTGTCTGGAATTCAGGCCACGCGTGAAAGCACCTGATGGGTGGGCGAGGGACGAGGCTGCGAGCCTCAAGTACCGCGCCTCAATGTTCGTGCCGAACGGGAAGAAGTTCGGCAAAGCGGAGGCCATCATCTATGCCCAAGGAAGCTACAACAAGGATCGGACGGAATTGGTCCAATGGGTCGCAGCCAGCGATCGGCATTGGACGACGACATCCGACGAGAACGCCAAGATCACCGCGCTCCCCTCCGTCAACCCGAAGGTCATCATCCACCGCTACGACAATCCGTCCCTGAAGGACCAGCCGATCGAAGTCATCGCGCATTACGCCGATCTGGACAAAGACGGCAATTCTTACGTCGTGCGGCTAGCGGTGTCCGGCCTCAACGAGACGGCGGTGCTGGCTGCCGTGCCACTTCTCGACGAGATGATCATTGGCGCGAAGATTCCGTGAGGGCACAAGGCCAATGACAGCTGTCTTCGGCGGGTCTTCCTTGGGGAGCAGCGCGGGTCGAGGGGTATCCATTTCGTTGTCTCAGCAGTCACCGAGCGAAGCGAAGCTGATCTTGGACGCGGAACCCTGCTGCATTTGGAACCGCCTGACAGGGTGGGCGTCAGCTAGTCCTAATTACTCAGAAAGACAAGGCTTTAAGCCGGTCATGTCCGTGCTATGGATGATGGCCCGGACAACTGGTGAACGATGAGCGCCGAGCAGTCGCCTAAAATCGTGATCGTCGACGAAAGCCCGATCCGCGCCGCAATCCTCGAGGAGGGGCTGCGCGAGGCGGGATTTACCGGCGTGGTGCATGTCAGCGAGATGCAGGGTCTTCTGGCGCGGATCTACGCCCTGGACCCCGATGTCATCGTCATCGACCTGGAGAACCCCAGCCGGGACGTGCTCGAGCAGATGTTCCAGGTGAGCAGGGCGGTGCGGCGGCCGATCGCGATGTTCGTCGATCAGAGCGATGCGGCCTCGATTCAGGCCTCGGTGGAGGCCGGCGTTTCCGCCTACATCGTCGACGGCCTGAAGAAGGAACGGATCAAGCCGATCCTCGACCTCTGCATCTCCCGTTTCAATGCCTTCTCGAAGCTGCAGGACGAGCTCGAGCGCACCAAATCGGCGCTCGAGGATCGCAAGGTCATCGACCGCGCCAAGGGCATTCTGATGAAGATGAAGGGCTTCACCGAAGAGGAGGCCTATGTGCTGCTGCGCTCCACGGCGATGCGCGAGAAGAAGAAGATCGGTGAGATCGCGCAGTCGATCCTGACCGCCTCGGAGATGCTGAAATGACCGGCCCGCTTCGCATTGGCTTCATTCCGCTGGTCGATGCCGCCGCGTTGATCGTCGCCGTCGACAAGGGCTTTGCGGCAGCCGAAGGGCTCGACGTCACGCTGGTGCGCGAGGTCTCCTGGTCGAACGTCCGCGACAAGCTCAATATCGGCCTGTTCGACGCGGCGCATTTGTTGGCCCCGGTGGCGATTGCGTCGAGTCTCGGGATCGGACACGTCAAGGTTCCGATCGTGGCGCCGTTCAGCCTCGGTGTGAACGGCAATGCGATCACGGTGACCCCGGCGCTGCATGCCGAGTTGATGGCGCATCTCGATGGCGATCGCTTCGATCCAATGGCGACCGCGCTGGCGCTGGCGCGCGTCGTGGCCGCCCGCCGCAAGGCCGGCGCCGAGCCGCTGACCTTCGGCATGACCTTTCCGTTCTCGACCCACAACTATCAGCTCCGGTTCTGGATGGCCGCCGGCGGCGTCGATCCCGACGAGGACGTCCGTCTGGTTGTGTTGCCGCCGCCCTACATGGTGGAGAGCATTGCCAGCGGCCACGTCGACGCCTTCTGCGTCGGCGCGCCCTGGAATTCGATCGCCGTCGATCTCGGCATCGGTCACATCTTGCATTTCGTCTCGGACGTCCTCGTGCGGGCTGCCGAGAAGGTCTTGGCCGTCAGGCAGAGCTGGGCGGACAAGAAGCCCGACGCGTTGGCCGCCCTGGTCCGAGCCTGCGCCCGCGCTGCCGATTTCATCGAACAGAACCATGAGGACGCAGCTCGGATCCTCGCCCAGCCCGACCGCATCGGCGTCGACGCGGAGGTCCTCAAGCGCACGCTCGATGGCCGGCTCAAGATCTCCCCGGACGGCACCTTCCGCGATAGCCCGCGCTATCTGCTGGTCGGCCGCGAGGGCGCAGCCCGGCCGGAGAAGATCCAGGCGGCGTGGCTCTATGCCCAGATGGTCCGCTGGGGCCAGACGCCGCTCAGCAGCGAGGCCCTGAGTACGGCCATGGGCGTGTTCCGGCCTGATATCTATGACGCCGCGCTTGGCACCCAGGGCCAAGCTCGGGACGCCGCGATTGGGGCCTTCGCCGGTCCGCCGTTTGCGGCGGACGATGTGGTGGGCCACCTCAAGTCGTTCAAGATCGGCCGCTGGACGGCCTGATCCCGCATTCCGACCAGGATTCAGGCAGCGCGCTCCGTCGACTAAAATTTGGGCGGGGTGCTCGCATTTCGGAGCTTGAGCCTGCGAAGACGCCATCGGCGATTCGTTCACTCTTTTGAATTCACTCGTATTTTCCTGGCTCGGCCGCTGGCACGCAACTTGAATATTGCAGTGCAGCCAGCCGCCGCAGATGCCGCTGGCTGCAATCCGTGTCGGATTTCCGCAGCAACGAAGCTGGTCGGATCGCTCTCTGAACGCCGCCAACGCTGGCCGTTCGGGCGACGCGATCCTCATCCCAATCCCGAACGCCAATCGCCCGGCCGCTGGAGCTTCGTCCGCCATCATGAAAATCGAGCCGTTGTCTGTCGACTTCAACGACGAGCAGAAGCGCTATCTCGAGGGGCTGGCCGCCGGCCTCAAGGTGACACTCGTCGGTCGCGGCCCAGCGAGCACCACAGCCGCAGCCGAGCCGACCGGTCCCGACGCGATCCACATCAAGGCTCAGGACAAGGTTCTCGCGTCGGGGCGCAAGCTTGCTGACCAGGAGAAGGTGAAGCGCGAGCTGCATCCGTTCGATGCCTATGAGCGGTTGAAGGAGCAGGCTCGCAGCAACGCCGCGCCCTCGGCTCCTGACAATTTCCGCTGGCGCTATTACGGCCTGTTCCACGTTGCGCCGGCGCAGGACTCCTACATGTGCCGGCTGCGCATACCGAACGGTGTCATGAAGCATTGGCAGCTGTCGGGGCTCGCCGATCTCGCCGATCAACTCTGCGGCCCTTACAGCCACGTGACCACGCGCGCCAATCTGCAACTGCGCGAGATCCCGCCGAAGCACGCCGTGATGCTGCTGGAGGGGCTCTCAGATCTCGGCCTCACCGCGCGCGGCTCGGGTGCCGACAATATCCGCAATGTGACGGGCACACCGACTGCGGGCATCGACCCGCAGGAGCTGTTGGATACGCGGCCGTTTTCGCGCGAATGGCATTTCCACATCCTCAACGACCGCTCGCTGTACGGCCTGCCGCGCAAGTTCAACGTCGCCTTCGACGGCGCTGGCCGCATCGCGGCGCTGGAGGACACCAACGACATCGCGTTCTCCGCGGTCGAGGTGAAGGACGGCTTCGGCGTCACGCCGGGCGTGTGGTTCAGGCTCGGCCTCGGCGGCATCACCGGCCACAAGGATTTCGCCAAGCCGACCGGGATCATCGTCGAGCCGGAGCGCGCGACCGAAGTGGCCGACGCCATCGTGCGGCTGTTCATCGAGACCGGCGATCGCACCAATCGCCTGAAGGCGCGGCTCAAATACGTGCTCGACAGCATGGGCCACGACAAGTTCATGGAGGCGGTCGAGGCGAGGCTCGGCCGCAAGCTCGCGCGCGTGCCGGATGAGGCGCTGAAGCCGCGTCCCGGGGCGGACCGCATGGCCCATATCGGCGTGCACCAGCAGAAGCAGCAGGGGCTGAACTGGATCGGCGTCGTGCTGCCGTTGGGCAAGTTGACGACGGATCAGATGCGGGCGCTGGCCAAGATCGCCGCCGATCTCGGCGACGGCGAGATCCGGCTGACCGTCTGGCAGAACCTGCTGCTGTCCGGTGTGAGCGACGACAAGGTCGCACTGGCCTGCGCTGCGATCGAGCAGATCGGGCTTTGCACCAAGGCCTCGCACCTCCGCGCCGGATTGATCGCCTGCACCGGCAATGCCGGCTGCAAGTTCGCCGCAGCCAACACCAAGAAGCACGCGTCCGAAATCGTCGGTTGGTGCGAGAGCAGGGTGGATGTCGATACGCCGCTGAACATCCATCTCACCGGCTGCCATCATTCCTGCGCCCAGCACTATATCAGCGATATCGGCATGATCGCGGCCAAAGTGCCTGTCGGCGACGGCGATGAGACGGTCGAGGGCTATCATTTGTTCGCCGGTGGCGGCTTCGGTCCTCAGGCCGATATCGGCCGCGAGGTCTATCGCGATCTCAAGGCCGACGATGCGCCGCGCACAGTCGAGAAGCTGCTGAAGGCCTATCTGGCGCATCGCAGCTCTCCTGATGAGACTTTCTTGTCGTTCGCCCGCCGCCACGATGGTGACGCGCTGCGCCAGCTTGCCGAAGCCCAGACCTCGTCCGAGATGACAGCATGAACCAGATCACGCCCATGCCGAAGATCGAGATCATCCCCGCGAGCGCGCCGTTCTCCGAGGCGCAGCGCTCCTGGCTCAATGGCTTTCTCGCCGGCGCGCTCGGCCTCGACGGTTCGACGCCAGTGTCGCCGGCGCAGAACGGTGCCGTGCTCGCAGCGCCAGGTGATGGCGATGATGGCGAGGCGCCGTGGCACGACCAGACCATGCCGATCGCCGAGCGCATGAAGCTGGCCCAGGGCCGCCCGCTGCGCCGGCGCATGATGGCGGCGATGGCGCAGCAGGATTGCGGGCAGTGCGGCTACAATTGCAGCGACTATTCGGATGCGATCGCCGATCGCAGCGAGGGGCGTCTCAACCTGTGCGTCCCCGGCGGCAAGGAAACCGCGCGGATGCTGAAGGCGCTGTACGAGGAGATCGACAAGGCGCCCGCGACCAAGCCCGCTGCCGTTGCAGCAGCACCCGCCACCGTTTCCGTCGTCGTCAGCGAGCCCGGCCGCTCGCGCGACAATCCGGTGGAGGCGACGTTCCTGTCGCGACGGCTGCTCAATAAGCCCGGCTCGGAGAAGGAGACTTGGCACATCGAGTTCGATCTCGCCGAAGCTGGGCTCGACTACGTCGTCGGCGATTCCTTCGGCATCTTCGCCAAGAATGATCTCGGTCTGGTCGACCAGATCATCGCGCTGCTCGGCGCCTCGCACATGACCGAGGTGCACGGCAAGCCGCTGCGGCAGTGCCTGCTCGAGGACGTCTCGCTGTCGCCGGCACCGGACTCGCTGTTCGAGCTCATCTCCTTCATCAGCGGCGGCGCCACCCGTGAAAAGGCGCGGCGGCTGGCGCAGGGCGAGGATCCCGATGGCGATGCGGCGACACTCGATGTGATGGCGGTGCTGCAGAAGTTCTCCGGCGTGCGGCCGCATCCCGAGGCGTTCGTCGAAGCCCTGGAGCCGCTGCAACCGCGGCTATACTCGATCTCGTCCTCGCACAACGCCACGCCCGGCAAGCTCTCGCTGACGGTCGACTGCGTCCGCTACGTCATCGGCAAGCGCAAGCGGCTCGGCCTCGCCTCGACGTTCCTGGCCGAGCGCATCAATCCCAGCGACAAGCTGCGCGTCTACGTGCAGAAGGCGCACGGCTTCGCGCTGCCCGCCGATCCGAACACGCCGATCATCATGGTCGGCCCCGGCACCGGCATCGCGCCGTTCCGCGCCTTCCTGCACGATCGCAGGGCGACCGGCGCGCCGGGCAAGAATTGGCTGTTCTTCGGTCACCAGCGCAGCGACTGCGATTTCTTCTACGCCGACGAGCTCAACGCGATGAAGACGGCGGGGCTTCTGACGCGGCTGTCGCTGGCGTGGTCGCGTGACGGCGACAAGAAATTCTACGTCCAGGACCGCATGCGCGAGGTCGGCCGCGAGGTCTGGACCTGGCTCGCCGGCGGCGCGCATCTCTACATCTGTGGTGATGCCAAGCGGATGGCCAAGGATGTCGAACGCGCGCTGGTCGACATCGTCGCGCAGTTCGGCGCCCGGTCGACCGACGAAGCTGTGAGCTTCGTGGCAGACCTCAAGAAGAAGGGGCGGTTCCAGCTCGACGTTTATTAACGAGTCGAGGAGGCCGGAACCCGGCGGATAAAATTCTCGGGTGGAACCGCGGGCGAGAATGTTTTGGTCCAGGGCGGACCCGAAACAGGGGGCTTGTCGTTATTTGCCCGGTTGCCTTGCAACGGCCTGCGAGAACGCTTTTCTCATGGCCGGAACTTCAGGAGACCGGCCATGCGGACGCTTTCGACGCCCCTGCGACAGATGCCTCAGGCCCGCGCCATTCGCGAGCGCGGCGCGACAGCAGCCCTGGTCGCCCTTTACGGCGCGCTTGCGCTGATCGCGGCCATCACGCTGGGCATGCCCTTCACCCATCCGTTCTGATCAAACTCCGTCGCTCAGGGCGCCGTCTTGAATGGCGCTACCTTGATGCCGGCCGCGTCGAGCGCCTTGCGCACCTCGCGGGCGATCTCGACGGCCCCGGCGGTGTCGCCGTGGATGCAGACGGTGTCGGTGCGCATCTTCATCACCTTGCCCGTCACCGAGACGACGGCGCCGTCTTGCACCATCCGCACGACGCGATCGGCGATCTCTTTGGGATCATGCAGCACCGCTCCCGGCTTGCTGCGCGACACCAAGAGGCCATTGTCGTCGTAGGCGCGGTCGGCGAACACCTCGTGCGCCATCGAGAGGTTCGCCTTCTCGCCGGCCGTCACCAGCTTGGAGTTGGCGAGCACGACGAAGATCAAGCTGGAGTCCACGGCCTTGATCGCCCTGGCGATCGCGTTCGCCGTCATGTCGTCCTCACAGGCGACGTTGGAGAGTGCGCCATGCGCCTTGACATGCGTGACCTTGTGGCCGGCAGCGGTCGCGATCGCCTGCAGCGCGCCGATCTGATAGGCGACGAGATTCTCGATCTCGGATGATTTCAGCCCCGGCACCGGGCGCCGGCCGAAGCCGTGCAGGTCGCGATAGCCGGGATGGGCGCCGACGCTGACGCCCTTGGCCTTCGCCATCTCGACCGTCCGGCGCATGATGTCGGCATCGCCGGCGTGGAAGCCGCAGGCGACGTTCACCGACGTTGCAAGCTCGATCATCGCCGCATCATTGCCCATCTCCCACGGGCCGAAACTTTCTCCAAGGTCGCAGTTCAGATCGACGGTGCTGGTCATGTCAGGGCTCCGCGCGTTGATGGGTCGGAAGCAGCGTTAGAGGTGGTCGGGTTGATCGGGCGTCACTCCGGGCCAGGTGGTGACGTCGGTTGCGCTGACCGCATGGCCGGCCACATTCGCCGTGAACAGCGCATCGACGTTGAAGTCGTTGCTCGCCAGCTTGGTGACGCGTTCCGGCAGGCTGCGCAGCAGATCCTTGTAGCGGCGCAGCTCGGCCTGCGCCTCGGCCATGCTGACCGCCTTGAAGCGGAACGGCGTGCCGGCCGGCGTCTGCGCCAGCCGGCCGAAATCGGCCGTGATGACGGTGGCGATCTTCGGATAGCCGCCGCTCGTGCCGCGGTCGGACATCAGCACGATCGGCGAACCGTTGCCGGGCACCTGGATGCTGCCTTCAACGGTGCCGTCGGAGACGATGTTGTGGCCGTGCAGATGGCGGATCACAGGGCCTTCGAGGCGATAGCCCATGCGGTCGCTGGTGGCCGAGACCGTCCAGTCGCTGCAGAGGAACAGCGCCTTCATCTCGTCGCTGAACTCATCGTCCTGCGGGCCCATCACGACCCGGATGGCGCCGCTCAGCTTCGGCAGCTCAATCTGCATCTCCGGCGCGCCCGTCGCTGGTGCGACGTCGAAGACATCGCCAGCCTGGAGCGGGCGCGGGTAGGGGCTTCCCAATCCCGCACGCGCATTCACCGAGAGACTGTTGAACATCGGCTCGCCGGCAATGCCGCCTTCGATGGCGAGATAGCTGAAGGAGCCGCCACGGGCAAAGCCGAGCGTCAGCTTCTCACCCTCGTTCAGCGTCACCGACGTATTCATCTCGACCGGACGCTTGCTGACATCAGCGGGACGCGGCGCGCCTGACAGCGCGACGCGCACCGCGCCAGCCTTTGCCATGAAGGTCGCGCCGAACGGACCGATCTCGATTGCCGCTGCCGTCAGCTCATTACCGACGAGACTGTTTGCCGCTGCGAGCGACAGCTTGTCCATCGCGCCGGATGGCGTCAGCCCGTAGCGCTGCGCGCCGAAGCGGCCGCCATCCTGGACCGAGCTTGCGGGGCCGATCTGTGAAACGACGAGCGTGCTCATGCGGCGATCCGCTCGGCGATGAGCTCGCCCGCCTCGGCGGCGCGTTCCTGCTCGGCAAACGTTTTCTCATCGACCGCGATGAAGCTCACCTCATCACCCGGCTCGAGCAGGAAGGTCGGCTCACGATGCAGCTGGAACGTCCGCATCGCCGTGCGGCCGAGCAGATGCCAGCCACAGGGGCCGGCGAGGCACTGGATGCCGGTCTGGATGCCGCCGATGGCGATGATGCCGGCCGGTGTCGCGAGCCGCGGGTTCTGCCGGCGCGACATCTGCAAGCGTGGATCGAGCCCGGAGAGATAGGACCAGCCTGGCGTGAAGCCGATCATCGCGACGCGATAGCTGGCGGCGACGTGACGGGCGACGACCTCGTCTGGCGTGAGGCTCAGCGCTTTGGCGACGTCCTCGAGATCGATACCGTTCTCACCCCCATAGCACACGGGAACCCGCCAGCGCCTGATGTCGGTCTCCGGCGCGAGCGAGCCTGCCGACAGCGTCAGCAACCTGTTGCTGAGCTCATCGTGGCCGATCACGCCCGGATCGTAATGCACCAGCAGCGAGCGATAGGTCGGCACCGTCTCGGTGACACCCGCGATGCCGGCCGCCGCCAGCGCATGATCGAGCGCGAGCACGCGACGGTTGGCGGTCTCGTCGATGGTCCGGCTGAACTCGACGGTGACGGCGCTGTCGCCGCTGGGCAGCAGGCGAGGGGGTGGAAAAGGATCGGCCATTGGTCCGAAATCATCCGCGTTCGTGATCCCTGATCTAGCTGGTTTCGTTGGCCAGTGGAATTGGGTCAATGGCAAAAAGCCTCGAAAATTCAATAAATTAATCGGATGTCCTGCGATAAGGATCATTTATCGGGCGGCTGCAGGGCCCGCATGCGCTGGACGCACCGAGCATGCCCTTGACGCAGCGTTCGTCGCTCGCAAGATGCGCCTGCTTTTCCGCCAGCCTGCTTGGAGCGCCAGTCTCACAATGTCCCTCACTCCCGAAGCCATCGCCACCCTGTCCCAGGTCACCACCGCGACCATCACGACGGTCCTGCTGAAGAAGGGGTTGCGCAATGTCTGGCTGCGCGGCGCGAAGCCGCTGCGCCCGGGACAGAAGCGGCTGGTGGGCCCCGCCTTCACGCTGCGCTTCGTGCCGGCGCGCGAGGATCTGGCGACGCCGGAGTCCTGGTCGTCGCCGATCTCGACCCGCACCGCCATCGAGGCCATGCCTGAGGGCTGCATCGCGGTGGTCGACGCGATGGGCGTCAAGGACGCCGGCATCTTCGGCGACATTCTCTGCGCGCGCATGGTCAAGCGCGGCGTCACCGCGCTGATCACCGACGGCGTGGTGCGTGACCTCGAAGGCGTGATGGGCACCGGCCTGCCCGTGTGGTGCGACGGCTACGCCGCGCCGCCCTCGGTCGCGGGTCTCACGTTCGTTGGCTGGGGTGAGGCGATCGGCTGTGGCGGCGTCGCCGTGTTCCCGAACGACGTCATCGTCGCCGACCAGGACGGCGCGGTGCTGATCCCGCAGGCGATGCTCGACCACGTGCTCGCCGAAGGTCCGGAGCAGGAGCGGATGGAGGCGTGGATCGTCGAAGAGGTGAACAAGGGCGCGGTGCTGCCGGGCCTCTATCCGATGAACGCCGAGACCAAGGCGCGCTACGCCGCGTCGAAGAAATAAGATCGAACAGCCGCAGAAAGGCTCATCATGGATTTTCATCCCGCTGGCTCGCGCGCGACGCGCAAGGCGCCCGCCGAATACTTCACCGGTAACGTGCTGCAGGACCCGCTGATCATGGCGCCGGCGCCGGCGCGTCTCAACGCCTCGCGCGTGTCGTTCGCACCGGGCGCGCGCACGGCCTGGCACACCCATCCGCTCGGGCAGACGCTCTACGTCATCTCCGGCATCGGCCGCATCCAGGCCAAGGGCGGCCCGGTGCGCGAGATCCGGCCGGGCGACGTGATCTTCATCCCGCCGGGCGAGAAGCACTGGCACGGCGCGTCGCCTGACAATGAGATGACCCACATCGCCATGCAGGAGGCGCTCGACGGCGTCTATTCCAACTGGATGGAGCACGTCACCGACGCCGAATACGCCACGCCGGTCGGCTGATGCGGGACTGACAAGATGTCGAGCGCGCGGTCGAGAGGCCGCGCGCTTTTGTTTTGTCCGCGCCGTGCTCAGTTCACCCGCGTCCAGGTCTGGCCGCCGCAGAACATGCCGCCGAAGGCGCAGCCCTGCACGCGCAGGCTGTCCGGCCCCTTCAGCGCGATCGTGGAATCGTAGGTGCTGCCGCTGTTCGGGTCGAAGATGCGGCCGCTCCACTTCTTCTCCGGAGGCTTGTCGCTCGGCCGCATGTTGATCAGGATCTGCTCGCCATTCTGATTGGTCTTGGCGTCGATCGAGTAGCCGCAGAGATTGGCGCCGCAGGGCTCGATGCGGATCTTGCCCTCCTTCTCCTCGGTGAGCCAGATGCCGACTGGCGAGTTTGGATCGCGCACGGCAGCGG
>NZ_CAFI01000005.1 GCF_000239775.1 Bradyrhizobium sp. ORS 375 | reverse complement strand
CACCAGGAACACCAGGATCAGCGAGATCGTCGGGAAAATCAGGATGCCGAACGCGTTGAGCTCGGACACGAGAACGGCGGCGACGAAGGCGCCGAGGATGCTGCCAAGCCCGCCGATCACGACCACGACGAACACCTCGACGATGATGCGCAGATCCATCGCGTGATGGACCGCATCGCGCGGGATCTGCAGCGCGCCACCAAGGGCGGCGAGGAAGACGCCGACCGCGAACACCGAGGTGAACAGCCATTTCTGGTTGACGCCGAGCGCAGCCACCATGTCACGGTCCTGCGTCGCCGCGCGCACCAGGATGCCCCAGCGCGTGCGCTGGAACAGCAGCCACAGCGCGCCGAGCACGACGGGCCCAAGCACAATCAGCAACAGGTCGTAGCTCGGAATGTTCTGACCGAAGAACTCGACAGCCCCCTTGAAGCCCGGCGCGCGGCGGCCGACCAGATCGTCCGGCCCCCAGATCAGCACCACGAGATCCTCGACCATCAACGTCAGGCCGAAGGTCCCGAGCAGCTGGAACAGCTCCGGCGCGTGATAGATCCGGCGCAGCAGCACGATCTCGACGAGCACGCCGATGACGGCGACCGCAAGCGCGGCGACGACGATGCCGCCCCAGAAGCCGAGCGGGCCGGACAGGCGCTCCGTGAGCGAGAACGCCACGTAGGCGCCGAGCATGTAGAAGGCGCCGTGCGCGAAATTCACGATGCGGGTAACGCCGAAGATGATCGACAGTCCCGATGCCACCAGGAACAGCGAAGCCGCGCTGGCAAGGCCGGTCAGGAACTGGACGAAATAGAAGGCCATGGGCGGTCCGCGTGAGGGAGATCGTTTGCGACGAAAGAGCCGCGTGGACGCTCGCATGCTCATGATGAGCCGCAAGCGTGGGGTGAGGGACCTCGGCCTGAACCTGTAGATCAGGCGTCGTGTGCCCTCACCCCGCCCGCTCTCCTCCGCGGGAGGAGGAGGCAGGAAGACGTGGAGTGGACGTGGATCAGTCCTTCGGACGCAGCTTGGCGACTTCTTCGTCGCTCGGCAGATAGTCGGAGCCCTTGCGATAGACGGTGTCGACCATGATGCCCTTGCCGTCCTTCAGCGCGGTCTTGCCGACGAAAGCGCCGAGCGTCGACTGGTGATCGTTCTTGCGGAAGGTGATCTCGCCGAACGGCGACGGCACGGATAGCCCTTCCGCGGCTGCGATCAGCTTGTCCGCATCGGTCGAGCCGGCCTTGGCGAGAATAGCAGCGGCCGACTTGATGGTCTGGTAGCCGACAATCGAGCCGAGACGCGGATAGTCGTTGTACTTGGCCTGATACGCCTTGAGGAACGCGTCATGCTCCGGGGTCTTGATCGAGTACCAGGGATAGCCGGTCACGATCCAGCCTTCCGGCGTCTCCTCCTTGAGCGGATCGAGATATTCCGGCTCGCCGGTCAGGAAGCTGACGACCTTGCGGTCCTTGAACAGGCCGCGGGTGTTGCCTTCGCGGACCAGCTTCACAAGGTCGGCGCCGAAGGTGACGTTGAGGATCGCCTCCGGATTGGCGGCGGCCACGGCCTGCACCACAGGGCCGGCGTCGATCTTGCCCTGCGGCGGCCACTGCTCGTCGACCCACTGGATATCAGGACGCTTCTCCGACAGCAGCTTCTTGAACACGGCAACCGCCGACTGGCCGTATTCGTAGTTCGGCGCGATCGTCGCCCAGCGCTTGGCCGGCAGCTTGGCGGCTTCCTCCACCAGCATCGCCGCCTGCATGTAGTTCGAAGGGCGCAGGCGGAAGGTGTATTTGTTACCCTTCGACCAGGTGATGGCGTCGGTCAGCGGCTCGGCCGCCAGGAAGAACACCTTCTTCTGGTTGGCGAAGTCGCTGACGGCGAGGCCGATGTTCGACAGGAAGGTGCCCGCGAGCATCGCGACGTTCTCGCTCGACACCAGCTCGTTGGCCGCGGTCTGCGCATCGGCCGGCTTGCCGCTGTCGTCCTTGGAGACGACGACGAGCTTCTTGCCGTTGATGCCGCCGGCCGCATTGACCTCCTCGACCGCGAGCTGCCAGCCCTTGCGATAGGGCTCGGTGAACGCCGGCAGCAGCGAGTAGCTGTTGATCTCACCGATCTTGATGACGTCCTCGGCGCGCGCCGTGCCGGTAAGTCCCGCGACGGCAAGGCCCAGGCCTGCCGCAAGCATCGTTCTCCGTCGCATCCCTTCAGCCTCCATTTTGATTTGACTATTCTTGAGCATGCTCTTGTCGGAAAACCGGTACCCACTTTTCCGGAGCATGCTCGATTATCGTAGACCGTCGTCGCCCTTGATCTCGGCGACCGTGAGCCCGCCGACCCGCGGCAGCGGACGCCCGCTGTCGGTGACGGCGAGCGCGACCATGATCTCGTTGGCGCGCGGCGCGTCGTTGATCTGCACCTCCATGCCGTCGAAATGGCTGCGCACAAAGGCGGCGTCCTTATGCCCCAACGGAATGTCCAGCGTGCAGCCGACGCCGCCGCGCTTCTTCGACGACGGGATCAACGCCGCGCCCTTGCCGAGCACCTTGCGCACGGGCGCGCCCATCTTCGGATGCAGGATCGCCGCGGCATGCTCCAGCTCGCCGTCGCTGCCGACGGCCGCGGCCTTGCCGTAGCTGTGCGCGGCCGGTCCCTCGATGCCGAGCGCGGCAACCGCGCGCTTCGCCAGCATCTCGCCGAGTTCCTCGCCGATCGCGATCAGCGGCGTGAGATCCTCGACATAGCGGCCCGCAAACGGGTTCTCGATCACGGCAACAGCGGCGGCACGCCGCGTCGGCGGCGAGATGGCCTTGCCCATCTCCTGATGGACCTCCTCGACCACGGTCACGATCTTGCGGATGACGGCGCTCATCGTCGGCAGTTCCTCATGTTCCAAACCAGCATGGATCAAACCTCACGCCGCTGCCGCCCGCAACTGCGACGGACGGATGACCTCGACCGGACGCGCGCCGACGATGCGGATGTTCCCAGCGAGTTGGAGAACGGCGCCTTCGATCAGGCCGTCCGCCAG
Source organism: Bradyrhizobium sp. ORS 375 (assembly GCF_000239775.1). Taxonomy (GTDB): domain Bacteria; phylum Pseudomonadota; class Alphaproteobacteria; order Rhizobiales; family Xanthobacteraceae; genus Bradyrhizobium. The sequence goes on along the minus strand of NZ_CAFI01000005.1, from coordinate 14,615 downwards.
CAGGGTCTGGGCGGCTTGCTCGCCAGATGCCAGCGCGGTCGCGACATCAGCATCGCAGAGGTCTCCGACCTCGCATGTGACGAGCCGATGACCGAGATCGCTGTCCGGCTGCAACTCGTAGGCGGGACGGCGGACAACGGCGGAATGTCCGGGCAGATCGACCGCATTCCCGATGACCGTCGCTGCGGCGTCGGCCTGCGCGGCGCTGCGCGCGAGCACGGTCACCGCATCGGCGATGCCGAGCGAGAAGCTGCGGCCACGACGGCCGGAGGTAGCAACGCCTCGAATTCCATCGTTCGCGCGCAGCGTCATCCGGCGCATCGTGCCGGCGTCGTCCGGCCGATCCATCAGCCCGACGCTGAACGTCGCGGCATCCCGAAGATGCAGCGCGATGTCGCCGCCATTATTGACATAGGCGCGCGTCAGCTTCGCCGCGCTCAGCATCGCGCCGAGGATTTCTTCCGCCACCGCTCCGGCGACGGCCGCCATCGGCGTGATGAACATCTCAGCCGCAAACGGCGCCACCACCATGTGCATACGACGGGCGACGATACCAGTCAGGGAACAACGCTCACGATCAGCGGCCTTGCGCAGGTCGGGCAGCTCCGAACAGAGCTCATCGAGCAGACCCGTGAAGCGCTCCACAGCAGCGCGATAGGCGGCGCGGATCTCGGTCTCCGGACCATCAGCGCCGATGATCAGATCGATCGGCCCATCCTGCAGATGCAGCCGCCGATCAGGCAACGGTGCGATCTGGGGCTGACGGCTCATGCGCCCTGCCTCGGCCACGGCAGTTGGCGGATATCCTTGCTGACATCCTTGAGCGACGCCAGCGGCTGAACGTAGTCCATGTGGCCGCCGAGCGCCTCATAATCGGACAGCTTCATCGTGAATTCGATCGGCGCCACCAGCGCCGGCGTCGGCACGTAGCCGAAGGCGCCAGCCGGCATTTGCGTCACATCCACCATGTAGGTGATGCCGCCGCCAGGCCAGACATAGACCGGCGCACCGCCCGAGGTGACGCGCGTCAGCGCATCCTTCACCGAGCGCGTCAACCGCACCGGATTGTCGGTGACGCCGGCGCGCAGCGATCCACCGGCACCGGCCATGAACAGCACGGTGCACAATGCCGGCTCGCAGTTTTCCTGGATGCGTTCGACCGAGAACTGCAGCTCCGGCGGCATGTCGCGCTGAACGGGCTTCAAGTCGTCGTCGAGCACGTAGTAGCCGGCATGCTCGCCGGTCGTCGACACCATCAGCAGCGTCGTGCCTGGCCTTGCGGTCTTCGGATCGAACGGCCCGAGAATCGCCAGTGGATCGGAGATGTCGGTGCCGCCCCAGCCGGTGCCGGGCTGCGCGACCTGGAAGTAGCGGCCCGGCGTCGAGCGCCGGCCCTTCATCTTGATGCCGGTCGCGGGAATGTCGAGCAGCTTGCCGGCCTGGTGTTCCGACAGCACGCCAGTGATGTGATCGTCGACCACGACGACCTCGTCGACCTTGCCCTGCCACTGCTTGGCGAACATGCCGATCGTCGCCGAGCCGCAGCCGACGCGCATGCGCTCTTCCTTGACGCCGTTGACGACCGGCGGCTGCCCCGCCTGCACGATCACGGAGGCGCCGCCGTCGATGGTGAGCTCGACCGCCTTGCGATTGCTGAGGTCCATCAGCGCGTCGCAGGTGACGCGCCCCTCCTTTTTCGAGCCGCCGGTGAGATGATGCACGCCGCCGAGCGACAGCATCTGCGAGCCGTATTCACTGGTCGTGACGTGCCCGACCGCCTCGCCGTCGACACGCACGGTCGCGGCCTCCGGCCCGAGATAGCGGTCGGTGTCGATCTTCACCTTGACGCCGCAATAGCTGAAGATGCCCTCGGTCACCACGGTGACCATGTCGACACCCTCGATCTGAGACGAGACGATGAACGGCGCTGGCTTATAATCGGGATAGGTGGTGCCGGCGCCGATGGCGGTGACGAACAGCTCCGGCTGATGCACGATCTTGCCGTCCCAGTCGCCGCTGGCCTGAAACGGCACCAGCTTGCCACCATGCGACACGGTCCGCTCCAGCAGGATATGCGGATCGACGCGCACCAGCACGCCGTCCTGATTGGCGTAGCGATCGCAGGCGCCGGCCGCGCCCGGCTTGATGTAGCACATCACCGGACAGGCATCGCAGCGGATCTTGTCCCCTGCACCGTCACTCGCCGTCTCAGTCGCCATGCAGAGAAGCCCATCTTGAAGCGGATGCGGCAGCCACCAGCCTGCCCGGCCAATTCGTTCGTACACGAATGATGTCGCGCCCCTCCGCCGACTGTCAAGCGCCACCGCGCCCGAAAAGCACCTTTGCCGGATAATCGATCAGTTTGCCCTGCACAATGACGACAAATCATGCACACGCTGCACTGCGAAACGCGGTACTTGCATGTTAGTACACAAACGATACGCTCCGGGCGGATCACGATCCGATTTCGTTAACGATACCACAGCAGACGGCAGAAGGGCATGACGCCAGCAACGATTCGGCTGACGGTGAACGGACAGACGCATGACGTCGCCGCCGCGCCCGATACGCCCCTGCTCAACGTGCTGCGCAACGATCTCGCCTTGAACGGCCCGAAATACGGCTGCGGCCTCGGCGAATGCGGCGCGTGCACCGTGCTGATCGACGGCCGCGCCGCCCGCTCCTGTGTGATCCCGATCGAAGGTTGCGTCGGCCGCACCGTCGTCACGTTGGAAGGACTCGGTTCGCGCGAGGCGCCTGATCCTGTGCAGCAGGCCTTCATCGCCGAGCAGGCGGCGCAATGCGGCTATTGCCTCAACGGCATGATCATGACGACCAAGGCGCTGCTGGCGATCAAGCCCGATCCGTCGCTCCACGAGATCAAGCAGGCGCTGCGCTACAATCTGTGCCGCTGCGGCGCCCATGTCGAAATCCTGCGGGCGGCGATGCGCGCGGCCGGCCACACGCTCGAGGCGCTGGACTGATGACTGACAGCGTCGCCAAGACAGCCGATCATCCGCGCGGCGTGCTGACCGTTGAACGCAGCATTGCTGACAGCTCGTCCGAGACCTTCGTCCAAATCACGGCGTCAGGCGAGGTCTCGGCCTTCAACGGCCATGTCGACCTCGGCACGGGCATCCGCACAGCCCTGGGACAGATCGTCGCAGAAGAGCTCGACGTCTCCTTCGCCCGAGTCGTCGTCGTGCTCGGCGACACCGCCGTCGTGCCCAACCAGGGCGCAACGATCGCCAGCGAGACCATCCAGATCACCGCTGTGCCGCTGCGCAAGGCGGCCGCGCAAGCGCGCGCTTTCCTGTTGGCGCGAGCAGCAACGCAACTCAGCCTTACCGTTGAGGATCTGACAGTCGAGGACGGTCTGGTACGCGGCCCCAACAATCGCGTGCTCAGCTATGGCGAGTTGATCGGCGACGAGGCGATCCGCCTCGAATTGGCCGAGGACGTCGCCGTCAAATCGGCGGACAACTATCAGGTCGTCGGCCGATCGGTGCCACGCGTCGATCTGCCGGCCAAGGCGACCGGCGAACTCACTTACGTCCACGACGTTCGCGTCCCCGGCATGCTGCACGGCCGCGTCGTGCGCCCGCCTTATGTCGGCGTCGATGCCGGTCCCTTCATCGGCACCAGCCTGATCGGAATCGACAAGGACTCGGTGCGCGACGTTCCAGGGCTGATCGATGTTGTCGTGATCGGCGATTTCGTCGGCGTCGTCGCCGAGCGCGAGGAGCAGGCGATCCTCGCCGCCGAGCGGCTCACGGTCAACTGGAAGCCGGTGCCGACCTTGCGCGATCTCGACGACGTCGAGAACGCGCTGCGCGCCAATCCGTCAGAGCCACGCCGGCTGCTCGACAAGGGCGATGTCGACACGGCCATCGCCGGCGCCGCCAAGCCGATGCGGCGGACCTATCTCTGGCCGTATCAGATGCACGGCTCGATCGGGCCGTCCTGCGCGGTCGCCGATGTTCGCGACAGTCATATTCGCATCTATTCCGGCACGCAGAACCCCCACCTCCTGCGCGCCGATCTCGCCAGGCTGATCGACTGCTCCGAGCACCAGATCGAGCTGATCCGGCTCGAGGCCGCCGGCTGCTACGGCCGTAATTGCGCCGATGACGTCACCGCCGATGCGCTGCTGCTGTCGCGCGCGGTCGGCCGCCCTGTGCGCGTGCAGCTGACGCGCGAGCAGGAGCATGTGTGGGAGCCGAAGGGCACCGCGCAGCTGATGGACGTCAATGGCGGCCTCAATGCCGACGGCTCGGTTGCGGCCTATGAGTTCGCCACGCGCTATCCCTCGAACGGCGCGCCGACCCTGGCGCTGCTACTGACCGGCCGCATCGCGCCGGAGCCCGCCGTGTTCGAGATGGGCGACCGCACGGCCATCCCGCCATACGACTACGACCACATGCGCGTGACCGCGCATGATATGCCGCCGATCGTCCGCGCCTCCTGGATCCGCGGCGTCTCGGCGCTGCCCAACACCTTTGCGCACGAATCCTATATCGACGAGCTCGCCGCCGAGGCGGAGGTCGATCCGATCCAATACCGGCTGCGCTATCTCAAGGACGAGCGCGCGCGCGATCTCGTCAACGCCGTCGCCGAGCGCGCCGGCTGGACGCCGCGCCCCGTGCGTGAAGAGAAGACGCCGGTGGATGGCGTCGTGCACGGCCGGGGTTTCGCCTACGCGCTTTACGTCCACAGCAAGTTTCCCGGCTATGGCGCGGCGTGGTCGGCGTGGATCGCCGACGTCGCCGTCAACACCACAACCGGTGACGTCAGCGTCACACGCGTGATCGCGGGTCAGGATTCCGGCCTGATGATCAACCCGGACGGCGTGCGCCACCAGATCGAAGGCAACGTCATCCAGTCCACCAGCCGGGCACTGATGGAGGAGGTGCCGTTTTCCCGCGGCAAGGTAGCGGCGCGCGAATGGGGCGCCTATCCAATCATCACCTTTCCCGACGTGCCCAAGATCGACGTGCTGATGCTGCCGCGGCCGGACCAGCCGCCGCTTGGCGTCGGCGAATCCGCGTCGGTCCCCAGCGCCGCTGCGATCGCCAACGCGATCTATGACGCCACGGGCGTGCGCTTCCGCGAGCCGCCGTTCACGCCGGAGCGCATTCTCCGAGGCCTGCGCGGCGACCAGATCGAGCCCGTCAACCCACAACCGCTACCTGCGCCGGAGAAGCCCGCAGCCACTTGGCTGAAGCCCTTCGCCAAACGCAGCGGCGTAGTTGCCAGTGCGGTTGCGGCCTGTGCCGCAGCCATCGGCGTCGCGACCGCCGTGCTGCCTTGGCGTGCGATCGCGCCGATCACACGTCCTGATCCCTCGGTCTATTCCACAGCGACGATCGCGCGCGGCGAGGCACTCGCGGCACTCGGCAACTGTGCCGTCTGCCACACCGCTGATGGCGGCTTGATCAACGCCGGCAGCCGCGCGCTGAAGACGCCGTTCGGCACGATCTTCAGCACCAACATCACGCCGGATGTCGAGACCGGCATCGGCGCGTGGTCCTATCCCGCCTTCGAGCGCGCGATGCGCGAGGGCGTGCATCGCGACGGCCGGCAGCTCTATCCGGCGTTTCCCTACACGCATTTCGCGCGGACCAGCGACGCTGACTTGCAGGCGCTCTACGCCTATCTGATGGCGCAGCAGCCCGTGCGGCAGCAAGCGCCCGACAATCAGCTCCGCTTTCCGTTCAACCTGCGGCCGCTGGTCGCCGGATGGAAGGCGCTGTTTCACAGCACTGAAGCCTTCAAGCCTGATCCGACCCAATCAGAGCAGTGGAATCGCGGCTTCTATCTGGTCGAAAGCCTCGGCCATTGCAGCGGCTGTCATTCGCCGCGCAACACGCTCGGCGCCGAGCGGCGCAACACCTACCTCGCCGGCGGCTCCGCCGACGGCTGGGAAGCGCCGGCGCTCACCGCGCTCTCCTCAGCACCAATCCCGTGGACCGAAGACGAGCTCGCCACCTATCTCCGCACCGGCCAGTCGCGCTTCCACGGCGTGGCCGCGGGTCCGATGGCGCCGATCGTCAAGGATCTCGCCACGCTGCCCGAGGCGGATATCCGGGCGATGGCGACCTATCTCGTCTCCTTCCAGGCGCCCTCGCCCGAACAGGCGAAGCTGGAGGCGATGGCCGCCGATCTCGAAGCGCGCACCAGGGTCAGGTCCGCGTCGTCTCCAGCCGCGCGGTTCTATCTCGGCGCCTGCGCCGTCTGCCACGAAGTCGGCGGACTGCCGCTGTTCGGCAGCAGGCCCTCGCTCGCGCTCAACAGCAATCTGCACAGCGCCACGCCAGACAATCTGATCCAGGTGATCCTGCATGGAATCATGAAGCCGGCCTCCTCAGACCTCGGCTACATGCCGGCCTTCAAGGATCATCTCAGCGACGAGCAGCTCGCCGGGCTCGTCTCCTATCTCCGCGGCCAGTTCGCGCCGGACAAGCCGGCCTGGACGAACGTGGATGCCGCCGTCAGCCGCATCCGATCGGCCACGCACCGATGAGGCCGACGATGCTCCCCATGCCGCTGGCGCCGCGACCACCACCCTGACGCGCATTCGAGCATCGAATGCACCGAATTTCGTCTTGCGGCAGACGCCCGGCCGCTTCTAGAATTTGGCACTACGTTCCGAAAAATGGAACAAACGGTATCATCATGAGCGCCCTGACCAACGCCATCGACATCCTTCGCTGCTTTTCCACCACGCGGCCCGACCTCTCCTTCGCCGACGTTCAGGTCCTGACTGGAAAGCCGAAGAGCTCGACCTCCCGCCTGCTCCGTTCGCTGCGCGATTGCGGCCTGCTCGAGCAGGACCCGCACAGCCGCCGCTATCGCCCCGGCCTGCTGACCTTCGAACTCGGCCGCCTGCATCGCGCCCATGACGACCTGATCGCCACCGCCGAGCGCGAGCTGCGCGACGTCTGCGCGCGCACCGGTCACACCGGCTACATCGCCGTGCTCGACGGCTATCAGCAGGTCGTTCTGCGCATCGTCCCCGGCTCCAATCCGCTGCGCGTGGTCAATCCGCCGGGCCAGCGCACGCCCGCGATCATCACCTCCAACGGCCGCGCCATGCTGGCCCGCCTGTCGGACCAGGAGATCCGCGCGCGCGTGCCGCTCGACTATCCCAAGGTGCCCGGCAACTCGCCGCAGAACTTCACCGAGCTGATGGCGCGGCTGAACGAGATCCGTCGCAGCGGCATCTCCGACGCGGCCGACGAGGCCATCGAAGGCGTCGGCTCGCAGGGCTTCGCGCTGGCCAGCGGCGAGAGCGGCGAGCTGATCGGCATCGCCGTTTCCTATTCGGTGCAGGCCACCACCGAGCTCGAGCGCGCCAATGTCAGGCGCGAGCTCGGCGCGATGGCCGCGAAGCTGCGGCGCATGACCGGCGATCCGCTGGGACAGACCATCGAGCAGCTGGCCGGACTGGCGTCCTGATGCGAGCTGCCAGCGCGCCGCGCATCAACAGCATGGCGCTGTTGATCCTGCCGAGCACGCTGCTGTTCGCGCTGTTCTTCTTCCTGCCGATCGGGCTGATGGCTGTCATGAGCGCACTGACCGGCAATCCGGTGGTCATGCCGAACGTCGCCATCACCGCCAAGCATTACGCCCGCATGGGCCATGACGGCTATTATCTGGAGGTGATCTGGACCACGATCCGCATCGGCCTGTGGACCACTTTGGCGTCGCTGCTGGTCGGCTATCCGCTCGCGCATTGGATGGCGCGGATCAGGAGCCGCACCGGCCATGCACTGCTATTGATGGCCGTGCTGGCGCCGATGCTCACCGGCATCGTCGTGCGCACCTTCGCCTGGATGACGCTGCTGTCGGACAAGGGCGTCATCAACCAGATCCTGATCTCGCTCGGGCTGATCACGACGCCCCTGCAGCTGATGTACAACGAGACCGGCATCATCATCGGACTCGTTCACATCTACGTCCCTTTCATGGTGCTGACCCTGACCGGCGTGATTGGCCGCATCGACGAGCGGCTGGAGCAGGCAGCGGAGAATCTCGGCGCCAGCCCGTGGCGCGCCTTCATCGAGGTCACCCTGCCGCTCAGTCTGCCCGGCATCCTCGCCGGCTCGCTGCTCGTGTTCGCACTGGCGATCAGCGCCTATGTGACGCCGATCCTGCTCGGCGGCTTCCAGATCATGACCCTGCCGATCCTGATCTATCAGCAGATCTCGGCGAACTTCAACGTCGGCTTCGCCGCGGCGCTCGGCATGGTGCTGCTGGTCATTTCGCTCTCGCTCGTCATCGCCTATAATCATGTGCTCGGCCTCGTCTCGGGACAGCGCGAGCTGCAATGAGGGCTGACATGACGAGCCTTGCTCCGGGATCGCAGCGTCCGCTGGCTGCACCGACCGATCGCACGAACGCGCCGGCTCTGCGCAGCCGGACGCTGCCCCTCCGCTGGGGCCGCAAGCTTTACCTTGCAGCCAACATCGCGATCCTCGTCTTCCTGCTGACGCCGATCGCCATCGTGATCGTGTTCGCCCTGAACCCGACGCCGTTCATCCAGTTTCCGCCGGTCGGCGCGTCCTTGCGCTGGTTCGAGAAGTTCTTCGCCTCGCGCGACTTCATGCATGCGCTGCTGTTCAGCCTCGAAGTGGCGGCGATGACGACCGTCGCGTCCACCGTGCTCGGCGCCTCCGCCGCGCTGGCGATCGCTCGCGGCAATCTTCCCGGCTCGCGGCTGATCGTGGCCACGATGCTGTCGCCGTTGATGCTGCCCGCGATCCTCACCGGCCTGGCGCTGTTCCAGTCCTACGTCCTGCTCGACGTCGGTCGTCCGCTGTGGGGTCTCGTGGCGGGCCACACGCTCGTGACCATCCCTTACGTCGTCAGGACGACGCTTGCGGTGTTGCATAATTTTGATGTGAGGCTGGAGGAGGCCGCGCAGAATCTCGGCGCGAGCCCGACCCGCACCTTCTTCGAAGTCACCTTGCCTCTGGTGAAGCCGGGCGTACTGGCGGGCGCGATCTTCGCGTTCATCGTGTCGTTCGATCAGTTTCCCGTCTCGCTGTTCCTGGTTGCACCGGGCAGCGAGACCCTGCCGGTCGCGCTCTTCAACTATCTCAAGTTCGATCTCGACGGCACCATCGGCGCCGCCTCGGTCGTCTCGATCCTGCTCGCCTTCACCGTCGTCCTCGCACTCGACCGCACCGTCGGCCTACGCTCCTACGTGAAACTCTGATGGAGACCTTCGACATGACCGTCTCGCCGCATCGCTTCCCCCTCAGCCGCCGGCGCCTGCTGACCGCGGCAGTCACGCTCGGCGCCGGCGTGATCGCCGCGCCTTATGTCGCGCGCGCCGAGGAGCCGGTGCTGAACGTCACCGGCTGGGGCGGCAAATGGGGCGACGTGATGAAGGCCGAGATCGGCCCGGCCTTCGAGGCCGAGTTCAAGTGCAAGCTAAAGACCGACACCGCTTTGCCGTTCCTGCCGAAGCTGCAGGCAAGCTCGCGCTCGGCACCGATCTACGACGTGCTGCACACCAACTCCAACGAGCAATGGGCGGCCGTCGAGATGGGCCTCGTCGAGCCCAAGGTCGATCCGAAGCTGGTGCCGAACATCGCCGACGTCTATCCGTATGCCGTCAGCGACAAGATCGTCGGCGTCTGCATCTTCACCAGCGCCATCGGTCTGGGCATGCGCACCGACAAGGGCTATGGCAGCATCACGTCGTGGAAAGACTATTGGGACGCCAAGTTCAACGGCGCGCGCGGCGGCTACGTCATCCCGGCCAACAGCCTGGGACAGGCGTTCGTGATGATGTGCGGATCGCTTTACGGCAAGGGGCAGACCGATCTCGATGCCGCTTATGCCGCCTTGGAGAAGCTGAAGCCGATCAAGCTGGTCGACTTCACCGGCGCGATGGAGAAGCTGATCCTGTCCGGCGAGGCAGGCATCGGCATCCTCCACGATTCCGGCATCTATCGCTACGACGGCCAGAACCAGCCGGTCGACTTCGTGACGCCGAGCGAGGGCGTGCTCTCGCTGGAGCAGGTGCTGAGCATCACGCCGGGCAGCAAGGTGAAGGAGCTCGGCAATGCCTATATCAACTACATGCTGCGCCCCGAGGTTCAGAAGCGCCTCGCCGAAACCGTGTGGTACTCGCCGGCCAACAACAAGGTGAAGCTCGACGCCAAGTATGACGCGAAGCTGCTGACCACGCCCGAGAAGGTCGGCAAGCTGATCCAGGTCGACTGGAAGTGGTACAACGCGCGGAAGGACGAGATCGACAGCCGGGTCAACCGGATCTTCCGCGCATGAGCGCTGCCATCGAGATCGCCTCGGTCAGCAAGATCTACGACGGCGGCGTTCGCGCCGTCGACTCTGTTGCCATGGACATCAGGCCCGGAGAGTTCTTTTCCCTGCTCGGCCCGTCCGGCTGCGGCAAGACGACGACCCTGCGCATGATCGCCGGCTTCGACAGCCCGAGCGCGGGCGAGATCCGCGTCGACGGCGCCGACATCACGCATGTGCCCGCGCATAAGCGCGACATGGCGATGGTGTTCCAGAACTACGCGTTGTTTCCGCACCGGACCGTGGCCGAGAACGTCGCCTTCGGCCTGCGCATGCGCAAGATCGACAAGACGACGATCGCTGCCAAGGTGAAGTCGGCGCTGGCCATGGTGGAACTGTCCGGCATGGACGATCGCAGGCCGGCGCAGCTCTCCGGCGGCCAGCAGCAGCGCGTTGCGCTGGCACGGGCCATCGTGATCTCGCCGCGCGTCCTGCTGTGCGACGAGCCGCTCGGTGCGCTCGACAAGAAACTCCGGCAGCAGATGCAGTTCGAGCTGAAGCAGCTGCAGAAGAACCTCGGCGTGACCCTCGTGTTCGTGACCCACGACCAGGAAGAGGCGCTGGCGATGTCGGACCGCATCGCGGTCATGAATGCCGGCCGCGTCGAGCAGATCGGCACGCCCGCCGAAATCTACGACCAGCCGCGGACGCGGTTCGTGGCCGACTTCATCGGCGACACCAACATTTTTCGAGGCCAGCGTGTGGCGATCGACCATGGCTCCGGCATCGCGGTCGGCAATGGCCTCGTGCTGGCATTGCCGGTCACTGCCGCGGCCGCAGATGGCGACGTGCTCGCGGTGGCGCTGCGTCCCGAAAAGATGACGGTGTCCACAACCGATGCCGGTGAGACTCAAGGCAAGGGCAGCTCGGCGCGGGGCACCGTCGAGAGCACCAATTTCCTCGGCGGCGCCGTGCTCTACCGCATCGTGCTGGAGAGCGGCCAGCGCGTGCTGGCGCAACAGCCGAACTCCGGCGCCGCTCCGCTCCATCGACCAGGCCAAGCGATCACGCTCGGCTGGCGTCCGGCCGATCTCGTGATTCTTGAGGATTGATAGTGTGAAGGCGATATTTTCAAACCTGATCGCAGCCCTAGCCGCAGGACGGCTTTGCCGCAGCTCGCGGGAGCGCAATTCGTGAGCGTTGCCGAGATGACGACGATCAGCATCGACGACATCGAGGCGCTCGCGGTCGGCGCCTGGATCCTCGGGACCGGCGGCGGCGGCAGCCCCTATCTCGGCCTGCTCAATCTGCGCCGGCTCTATGCCGAGGGCCATCGCGTGCACATGATGTCGCCGCTCGATCTCGCCGACAACGATTGGGTCGCCGTGGTCTCCAACATGGGCGCCCCTTTGGTCGGCCAGGAGCGGCTCGCCGACAGCCGCAGCATCGCGCGCGCCGTGCGCATGCAGGAGGAGATCAACAGCATCAAGTTTCGAGCCGTGATGTCGGTCGAGATCGGCGGCGGCAACGGCATGCAGGCGCTGATGGCGGCCGCGCATCTCGGCATTCCCGTGGTCGACGCCGACTGCATGGGCCGCGCCTTTCCCGAGGCGCAGATGACGTCGGTGGCGATCGGCGATCTCAAGCCCTATCCCTGCACGCTGTATGATCCGCGCGGCATCGAGGCGGTCGTCACCAAGGTGCCCTCGTGGAAGTGGATGGAGCGCGCCAGCCGCAAGATCTGCGTCGAGATGGGCTCGATCGCCTCGACCAGCAAGGCGCCGCGCACGGGCCGCGAGGTCAAGGACTGGGGCATCCACTTCACCACCACCAAGGCCATCGCGATCGGCCGCGCGGTCGACGCCGCAAACCGGAGCCACCAGGATCCGATCGCGGCGGTCCTTGACTGCGAAGGCGGCCAGCGGCTGTTCACCGGCAAGATCGTCGACGTCGAGCGCCGCACCACCGAAGGCTTTTTGCGCGGCTCCGCCGTCGTGGAAGGCAGCGACGACGACCGTGGCACGCAGCTCAAGCTGTCGTTCCAGAACGAGTGGATCGTGGCTTGGCGCGGCGACGAGGCGATCGCGATGTCGCCGGACCTGATCTGCGTGCTCGACAGCGTCAACGGCCACGGCATCGGCACCGAGACCGTGCGCTACGGCCAGCGCGTCACGGTGATCGCCCTGCCCGCGCCCGCGGTGCTGACCAGCGCGCGGGGTCTCGATTTCGTCGGCCCCCGCGCCTTCGGTTACGACCTCGATTTCCGGTCGCTGTTTGCGCCCCCTGGAGCAGTGTGAATGAAGCGGATTGGCATTGACGTCGGTGGCACCAACACCGACGCGGTCTTGATTGCCGACGACAAGGTCGTGCACTCGGTCAAGGCCGCCACCACCGCCGACGTCACCTCCGGCATCCTCGCCGCGCTGAAGGCGCTGCGCGACAATCCCGCGGCGGCGGTGCCGGTCGATGCGGTCGTGATCGGCACCACGCATTTCATCAATGCGGTGGTGCAGCGGCGGCACCTGCAGAGGATCGGCGCCGTCAGGATCGGCATGCCGGCGTCCGCCTCGCTGCCGCCGTTCTGCGACTGGCCGGCGGATCTGGGCGCGCTGGTCAGCGGTGAGACGTTCATGCTCGAGGGCGGTCATGACTATGACGGTCGCCCCTTCATGCCGCTCGACATCGACGGGTTGAAGGCGGCCGCGCGCGCGATCAAGGCCAAGGGGCTGCGCTCGGTCGCCGTCGCCTCGTCATTCTCGCCGCTCGATCCGAGCTGCGAGAACATCGCGCGCGAGATCTTCGCCGAGATCTGCCCCGACGTGGCGGTCACGCTGTCGCACGACCTCGGCCGCATCGGCCTGTTGGAGCGCGAGAACGCCGCCCTCCTCAACGCCGCGCTCCACGACCTCGCCGTCACCACGGTGGCGGCCTTCCGCAAGGCGATCGCCGACTCTGGCATCGATGCGCCGCTGTTCCTGACGCAGAACGACGGCACCGTGATGCAGGCGGAAATCGCGACCGCCTTTCCGGTCATGAGCTTCGCCTCCGGCGCCACCAACTCGATGCGGGGCGCCGCGTATCTCTCCGGCCTGGACGACGCGATGGTCGTCGACGTGGGCGGCACCACCAGCGACATCGGCCAGCTGCGCCACGGCTTTCCGCGCGAGGCCAACGCCGTTGTCGAGGTCGGCGGCGTGCGAACCCTATTCCGCATGCCCGACCTGCTCTCGATCGGCCTCGGCGGCGGCAGCCATGTCGACGAGAACCCGGTCCGCGTCGGCCCGGTCAGCGTCGGATATCGGCTGACATCCGACGCGCTCGTGTTCGGCGGCCACCAGCTCACCGCCACCGACATCGCCGTTGCCGCCGGGCTGATCGACATCGGCGACCGCGCGCGCGTGGCGCATCTGCCCAAGCACCTCATCGGCGCCGCGCTCGCTGACGCGCATCGCAAGCTCGAGGGCGACATCGACCGGATGAAGACCGAGGCCGGCGACGTGCCGCTGCTGGCGGTCGGCGGCGGCGCCTTCCTGGTGCCGGAGCGGCTGGCCGGCATCTCCGAGATCGTCCGCGTCCCGCATGGCGACTGCGCCAATGCGGTCGGCGCCGCCATCGCGCAAGTGTCCGGCGAGGCCGACCAGGTGTTCCGCGACATGACCCGCGACGAGGCCATTGCCGCTACCCGCGGCATTGCCGAGGACCGCGCGGTGCAGGCGGGCGCCGCGCGCGAAACGCTCAAGACGGTCGACGTCGAGGACATGCCGATCGCCTACCTCCCCGGCAATGCGCTGCGCGTTCGCGTCCGCGTCGCCGGCGCCATCGCCGCGCCTGACATCGGCGCGGCGGCGTAGCTCATGCCAGCTCCGCGAGCCTGATCACCCCCGCCTCCGCGCCTTGCGCCTTCGCCGCCGCCATCGAGCCGCCGAGATCGATGCCGCGGCAGGCATTGTCGATCACAACAGCCGCGAAGCCGAGCCGGCGCGCGTCGACGGCCGAATAGTGCACGCAGAAATCGGTCGCGAGCCCGACCAGAAACACCCGCTTCAGGCCGCGCTCGCGCAAATATCCGGCGAGGCCGGTGGCCGTGGTCTTGTCGTTCTCGAAGAACGCGGAATAGGAGTCGATCGCCGCGCGAAAACCCTTGCGGATGACCAGCTGCGCCTTGTCGGTCGCGAGATCCGGATGAAACGCCGCGCCTTTCGTGCCCTGGATGCAGTGGTCCGGCCACAACGTTTGCGGCCCATAGGGCATCGTGATGCTCTCGGACGGCGCCTTGCCGGGATGGCTGGAGGCGAACGAGCTGTGGCCCGCCGGATGCCAGTCCTGGGTCAGCACGATATGAT
>NZ_CAFI01000006.1 GCF_000239775.1 Bradyrhizobium sp. ORS 375 | reverse complement strand
GCTCGTTGGTGCGGCGCGCCTGGCCGACCGCTTCGCCCGCGATCCGCGCGGATTCCTGCACCTGGCGGCTGATCTCGACCACCGAGGCCGACAGCTGCTCGGTCGCCGAGGCCACCGACTGCACACCGGCGGCGGCTTCCTCGGAGGCCGAGGCCACGGAGGTCGCGAGCGACTGTCCATGCTGGGCATTCCGCGTCAGAGTCGTTGCCGACGCTTCGAGCTCGGTCGAGGCCGACGACACGGTCTCGATGATGCGGCCGATCGCCGTCTCGAAACTGGTCGCCAGCGCCGCCATGTCCGCCTTGCGCCGCTCGGCCTGGCGTTCCTCGATCTCGGCCTGCTCGGCGCGTAGCCGCTCGGTCTCGATCATGTTGGTCTTGAAGACCTCGACCGCGCCGGCCATCTCGCCGATCTCGTCGCGCCGGCCGACGCCGGGAATCTGGATCGATGCATCGCCGCCGGCGAGGCGGGCCATCGCCTGCACCATCTGGCGGACCGCGTTGGAGATGCCCTGGCCGATCAGGAACGACACGCCGCTGACCAGGATGAGGGAGATGCCGAGCGTCCACAGCATGGCGTGCCTGACGGCCTCCTCGGATCGAGCATTCGCCGTCTGCGCGGCGACATATTGCTGGGCGACGGCCTTGCCGATGTCGGCGATCAACGGCTCGATCTCGGCAAATGCCTTCGACATCGCGGCGCTGTGGCGCGCTGCGTCCTGAAAACCGTCGGACCAGGCGAGGAAGTCCTTCTGATACTTGTCGAGCTTCTGGCCGATATCCGACTTCATGTCGGAGGAGAGATCGGTCGCCGCCAGCGTCTTGGAGAAATCCGTGGCGGCGCCCTTCAGCTGCGCGACGTATTTCGCGTCGCCGCGGAGCATGAAGTCCTTCTCATGCCGACGCAGCATCAGCATGCCGCTCATCAGCCTCGGATCGTTGATCTCCTTGAGCTTGGCCTCGATGTCGTGCACTGCTGATCGCAGCGACCCGGACAGCCCGAGCGTCTCGTTCAATCCGAGCCGGACCTCCGCGCGCTCGACCTCGGCGAACTCCTGGCGATAGGCGGCAAAGCCCTTGCTGACGGCATCGACCTTGTCGACCATAGTTCGCTCGCCGGCGGAGCGGCTCTTGCTGCCGAGATCGTCAAGATCGCGCTGGATGGCGGCGCTCAGCTCGGCGTGACGCGCGGCGTATTTCTGGTCGTGGCGAAGCAGGAAATCCTTTTCGGCGCGCCGCGCCTCGAGCAGGTCGGTCGCGAGCTTCTGATTGATGTCGTCGATATCCCGCGCTTGGGCGGCGAGGGTGCGCGAGGCGTCCTGGGTTCTGCTGCCCGCCCAATAGATCGCGCCGAAGGTCATCAGCGCGACGATGCCGAGGAGGGCGATGGCCATGATCTTGTGTGTGAGGCGGAGCGAGAGACCCTTCATTGCAAGCATTCCCAATTCCAGCAGAATTAAATGTGCATTTTAATTGCATCTGCTGAAAAGCTAGGCAGCGTCTCTCAATGAGGGGTTAATATTGCACGGTAAAGTGCTTAGTTCGTAGTTCTACGGAGCTTACGCTAACCTCCAAGCCGTTTGATCGCCGCCTCATGGACGCGCCTGTCGCCGGCGGCGATGATCCGTCCGCCGTTCTGCGCCGGACCACCGTCCCAATTCGTCACGATGCCGCCGGCGCCGTTGATGATCGGGATCAGCGCCGCGATGTCGTAGGGCTTGAGCTCGGTCTCGATGACGAGATCGAGATGGCCGGCGGCCAGCATGCAATAGGAGTAGCAATCACCGCCATAGCGCGACAACCGCGTCTCTGCCTCGACCTTGGTGAAGATCGCGC
The DNA here is from genome assembly GCF_000239775.1 of Bradyrhizobium sp. ORS 375. Taxonomy (GTDB): domain Bacteria; phylum Pseudomonadota; class Alphaproteobacteria; order Rhizobiales; family Xanthobacteraceae; genus Bradyrhizobium. Next base: position 27,342 of record NZ_CAFI01000006.1, on the reverse strand, counting down.
GATCGCTCTCGTTCATCAGCAGCGGGCTCGTCGTGTAGCACACCGCGTCCTCGAGCCGCTCGCAGCGCCGCACCGACAGCCGGCGCTCGCCGCTTGCGTTCTTGTAGTTCGCCGAGCCGTTGTCGCCGGCGAAGCGCTCGGCGATGAAGGGCTGGTGCATCATGCCGAACACCGGCGTGCCCTTGTGCAGCAGCGCGATCAAGGTGCCCCAGGTCGGAAAGCCCGCGATGAAGGACTTGGTGCCGTCGATCGGGTCGAGCACCCAGACATAGTCGGCGTCCTCGCGCTCGTTGCCGAACTCCTCGCCGACGATGCCGTGCTGGGGGAAATTCGCCTTGATCAGCCGGCGCATCACCGCCTCGGCGGCGCGGTCGGCCTCGGTGACCGGATCGAAATCGTGCCGGTTGCTCTTGTTGTCGACCAGGAGGGAGGTCCGGAAGAACGGCAGGATGGTTTCGCCCGAGGCGGTCGCCAGGCGACCGATGAAGGCAGAGAAATCGATGACCGTCACAACACGTCCTTCAGTGAGGGAATCGGATGGCAGGCGCGCCGGCTCATGCCTAGCTCAAAGCGGCCAGACGCGCATCCGCAGATGGAACGGCGACTTGGCATCTTGGATATCGTTCGGTGACCTCGGGTGTTCGCTTCGCGCGCGTTTTGCGTTCCGGACCGTCAATTGAAACCGCAAGCGAAACGCAGAACGGCGGTTTTCATTGATCAGACTTTTTGATCAAGTCATTGACAAATCTGATGAAAATACCGGTTGAGCCGCGCTTTGCGCAAAGCCGGCCTGTGTTTTTTGCATGGAGATCAGCCGAAAAACCCTTGCGCTTTGTGCAGCGCATCTGCATATTGTTGCGGTGCGGTAGCGCTTCGCGTTATCGCTGCCCTCCTTGGGCGTTTCCTCCCTAGACTTGGGCCGCTTGTCATTCAAGCGGCCCTTTTTTTTGCGCCGACGCGATCAGCGACGAAGCCTCGTCCGGTCGTGGACGCAGCAGCCTTCTATTCCGCGGCGGCCTGGAACGGCCCGAGATCTCCGAGCGGCACAGTCGCCAGCACTTCGGCGAGCACGGCGAGATCGGAGGCGACCTGGGCGAAGCGCGGGCCGCGCTCACGCTTGCGCTCGTCCATGTAGACCGCGCGGTTGAGCTCGATCTGGATCGCGTGCAGGCCGGAAGCCGGATTGCCGTAATGTTCGGTGATGAAGCCGCCGGCATAGGGCTTGTTGCGGCCGACCGAATATCCGAGCCGCCCGAGCACGTCCTCGAACAGGTCGGGCAGCAGCGACGCGCAGCTCGTGCCGTAGCGATCGCCGATCACCATGTCCGGCCGCCGCGGCTCGTCACGCGACACCCCGACCGAGGGCATCGAGTGGCAGTCGACCAGCACCACGGTGCCGAACTGCTGGTGGACGCGGTTGATCAGCCGGCGCAGCGCCCGGTGATACGGCTTGTAGAGCGTCTCGATCCGATGCAGCGCCTCGTCGACGCTGAGCCGGTCGCGATAGATCTCCTGGCCGTCGCCGACGACGCGCGGAATGGTGCCGAGGCCGCCGGCGACCCGCATCGAGCGCGTGTTGGCGAAGCTTGGTAGCCGGCCGGTGAACATCCTGGGATCGAGCTCATAGGGCTCGCGGTTGACGTCGACATAGCAGCGCGGGAAATGCACCCGCACCACGGGAAAGCCGCGCGTCAGCAGGTCGGCGATCAACTCGTCCATGAACGAGTCTTCCGAGCGCCGCAGCGACGGCAGATCGATTCGCGAGGCCTGCAGGAAATGATCGGGATAGACCGAGCCGGAGTGTGGCGAATTGAAGATGATGGGCGCGCGCCACTCGGCCGGCTCCATGATCTCGAACGGCGGCAATTCGCCTTCAAAGTCCGTCATCTCTGGGCGCCGTCCCCTTCGTCACGTTCGTCGATGTCACGTTCGTCGATATTACGATCGTCGATGTCACGTTCATTGATTCGCCGGTATCCTCCGGCCGTAGGGCGCTGGACAACGCTGGCACTCGTCATTCGCCACCCTGCATCTTCGATAATCCGAGGCGTTCTGCCAAGCGAAAAGCAATGAAAAAGATCCCGTCCGCTTTGGAACAACTCTGAGCAGGCGTGCAGCTTTTGGGCGACCGGCGCGCAATCGGCCCTCAAATTGCCTTGCCGATGTCGGATCAAAGCTTGCAATCTTTCACCCGAAATTTACCGCCTGTCAGGCTTAGTGGCGGCAACGCTCCGCCTCTCACCCGGACCAGACTGCTCCCCACCATGCACAAGATCCTCCTCGCCGAAGACGACAACGACATGCGCCGCTTCCTGGTCAAGGCATTGGAAAATGCCGGGTTCCAGGTCTCGCCCCACGACAACGGCATGTCGGCCTACCAGCGGCTGCGCGAGGAGCCGTTCGAGATGCTCCTGACCGACATCGTGATGCCGGAGATGGACGGCATCGAGCTGGCGCGCCGCGCCTCCGAGCTCGATCCGGACATCAAGATCATGTTCATCACCGGCTTCGCCGCGGTCGCGCTGAACTCCGATTCGGAGGCGCCCAAGAACGCCAAGGTGCTGTCCAAGCCGGTGCACCTTCGCGAGCTGGTCAGCGAAGTCAACAAGATGCTGGCGGCCTGAGCCGCCAAGCCGTGGTGCGGCGGCGCCTGCGGCTTGGACCCGGGAGCCTTTGACCCGGTGCTTTGGACCGGCCGTTCCGGGGCCGGCGGATTATTCCCAATTTCGGCATTTTGCGTCCTTGCCTGCCTGCGTGGGAGCCGATATAGGGACGCCCACCCGAACGGACTTCTTGGATTAGGGCACGTAGCTCAGCGGGAGAGCACTACCTTGACATGGTAGGGGTCACAGGTTCGATCCCTGTCGTGCCCACCACCCTTCCGGACGTCGGCTGTTTTCATTGAGCTTTTCGTTCGATTTCCCGCACCTAGCTTGTCGGTGAGGGAATAGACGTTCGCTCTATGGTCCGCGGAGCCGATCATTCGCTCGAGCTTGGCGACGCCGCCATACGCCAATTTCTTGCGGTTGGCGTTCCGCGTGTAATGGCTTGCCATCCGACGATCGGTCCAACCGAAGATCGCATCCAGCTCGGCTTCCGTTGCTCCGTTTTCGGCGGCGACGGTCGCAGCCGCCTTGCGTAGGCCGTGCGCTGATCGATTCGCCAACCCAGCGGCGACGCACTTCTCCTTGAACAGGTTGCCCAGGCTCTCCTTGGTCATCGGCTTGCCCTGCCGGGTCGCGATGTAGGTCTCGGTTCCGACCGGACCTGCCTCCAACGTCCGGCGCAGGACATCGAGCATCGGGAAGGTGACCTCAATGGTCTCGCTCCCCTTTTCGAGGCGCTTCGTGATGATCGGAACGGAGATCTGTTCGAGTTTTCCGTCAGGGCCAATCCGCTCTTGCACCTGTTCGGTCACGTCGGCAGGGCCGAATGATGCTGCGTCACCCCGCCGAAAGCCGGTGAAGAGGTAGACGTCGATCATGACGCGCTCTCGCGTGCCGAGCGGCCAGCGCTTGTAGTAACGCCGAACGTCAGCATCAGACCAGGTGACGAAGCCTTCTGTCTTCGCCGGCTTGGGTGTCTTGATTCCTTCGGTCGGATCTACCGGCAGAATCTTTTGCGCGACAGCCCACGCGAACATCCGTCTCATGGTGGTGAGGAAATGCCGGGCCGCGGAGGGGTTCTGAGCGCGACGCCCAAGCCCGTCCAGAATGTGCTGCTTCTGGATGGCGGCGGCTCTTTTGTTGCCGTTGGCCTCCAGAACATGAAACATCAGGCTGTTGCGTTGCTTGTGCGTGCTCGCCTTCATCTCGCGCCAATCAGGCGCCTTTGCCTTGTATTCTTCCCATAGCCATTTGAGGCTACCATCAAAGACCTTCGCCCTGGCCTCGCTGGGATCGACTGCGAGGCGTGGCCGATTGAACATGTCGGCTACAGCGATGTCGTAATTGCGGTTGAATTCTATGGAGCCGTACTCGCCGCGAATGCGAGTGCGTTTGCCGCCGATGTCCTTGTTGCGGACGTACCAAACCGTCCTGCCATGACGGTTGGTCTCCTTGTGAAGGTAGGGCTTGCGAGGACGGGGCATGAAGCGAATCAAAGCACGAAATGCTCTTCGCGCTCAACAGTCTCATCGATGTCCTGCTCTTCTTTGTATCTGACCAGGTCGACGATGATCGTGCCGTCCGGCCTAATTCGTATGGATGAAGCGCCGGCCGCTTTTGCAGCGCGGATCGCTCGTGCCATTTCGCCTTGGGTAAATCGAGCGGGGCGCCGGCTCATGGAACGCCTTCAGTTGACATCGCGCTCTGCCGTAAGCGCATTTCCAATGTGTAGAATTATATAGCTCGGTCCGAACTCGTCGTCCGCATCTCGCGGGATCGTCCCTGAAGCGGGATGCCGTAGCGTAGAAAAGGATGGGGTGGGTGAGTTCAGAAAGCGCCTCCAGAAACGTCGTCCCTGATCGTTGTGCCGAAGAGCTCACAAGATATCATCGAGCTCGCGTCGCGGACGCCATCTGACGGGATCTGCGATCCATCGGTTGATGTCGGATTCATGCCAACCAGTTCCGTTGCTGCTGATTTTGAGTGAGGCCGGGAATGTGCCCTCGGCGATCTTGCGGTAGATGGTGGACCGCGACAGCCCGGTTCTGGCGAGGACGGTTTTCAACCTGATGATACGGTCTGGCTCGCGCATGGCCGTGATGCCCCTCGCTGGTCGCTTATGACGCCCGGCGAGACCAGAGCCCGAATAGGTGCAGGCGGACAATAGGAGTTCGCGCGTTGCCAGCTGTGGCGTAGAGCCGGCGGCAAACGGGATGGATCAAATTCCAAGGCCTCGGCCCCTGCCGAGATCGATGCCATGGATGAAGGCCAGGTCCTGGCCGAGCCGGCGGCCTGATTCGAATCCGATGCCGAGATCGTTTTTGCGGCCAGCGAGGATAGATTCCAATTGCGGGTCGCGTTCGAGGCCTTTCGCCATGTCGCCCATCGCCGAGCGTGTGGCCTTGTAGCCGGACAAGTCGCCGGCCTGGTATAGGCGCTGGCTGGTCTGGTCGAGCTTCCGCCATTGCTCGACGAAGTGGTCGGCGCGACGGCCCGGATCGCTGCGGAGTTCGGTTTCGAGCTGGAGTGCGCGGATGGCGCGATTGACCCGGCCGTCCGCCGCTTCGCGGGCGAGCTCCGGGTTCCTCTTGTACGCGGCCTCGGCGTCCTGCGAGCCAAACGGGCGCACCTCTTCGAAGGCTTGGCGGGCTTTCTGCAGCTCTTTAACCTGCTCGGCACTCGCTCTGCCGCCGGTCTCCTGCGCCTCGAAGATCGCGTCCACCGCGCGGGCATGGCGCACGAGCGCCCGGGTCCGGACGCGACGCGCTTCCACTTCGGGATCTTGCGCCACGTTCCTAGCCGGCACTTCGGCTCTACGCCGGTCGGCTGCAGGATCGTTGCTTTCCCTTTCCGGCGTTGCCCGTTCCGGCCTCCGTCCGCCATCCAGTCTGGGCACGTCAGCCGGAGACCGCAGACCGTCCAACATGTCGCGCAGCTTCTCGGGCACAATCTTGCGCACGATCTCGGCCGCGCGCTCGCGGAAGGTGATCCCGCGCCGCTCGGCGTAATTCTGTACTAGACCGGCAGCCTCGTAGTCCGAGGCCATATCCTTGGCACGATCGCGCGACAGGGCTCGGGTGAGCCGGTCCTGACTCGCAAAATCGTCACGGCCATAGTGCAGTTCCACCCCGTCGCGGTGTCGAGACAGCGCGACATAGCTGCTGTGGGCGTCCATGCCCGGCGTCGCCAGCACATGGACGCGGTCAACCGTCATGCCCTGCGCCTTGTGGATCGTCGCGGCATAGCCATGGTCGATCCGGTCGTAATCCTTGAGGTCAAAGCGCACAGATCGGCCATCGTCGACCTGTACCGTCATGGATTGCGCGCTGACCTGTTCAACGGTCCCGAGCGTGCCGTTCTTCACGCCGAGGCTGCGCTCGTTCTGCAGGAACATGACGCGATCCCCGCGGGCGAAGCTTCTTTCGCCTCGCTCGACTGTCACACGCACCTCGTCGCCCAAATCGCCGGCAGCCCGCATCCGCCCGCGCGCTGCCTCGTTGAGTACACGGACCTCGTCGTTGGTGTGGGTGAGGATGATCCGGCTCCGATCCGGTGAGGCCTGCCGATCGCGATCCCAGCGTTCGATAAGATCGCTGCGCGTCTGCTCGCGGGTCTCGGCCTCATGCACCATGCTGTTCGCGCGGTACGCTCCCAGCGCATGGTCTACCTTGCCGGTCGCCAGATCGCGTGTGGCGTCGCGCTGCCAGTCCTGCCGCTGACGGCGCACCTCACCGATCTCGGCGCCGCCGTGACGCTCATGAATCGACCGGAATGCCGCGCCGGCTTCGATGGCCTGCAATTGTTGCGGATCGCCGACCAGCACCACCTTTGCGCCAGCATCGGCAGCATGCGACAGCACGCGCTCGAGCTGGCGCGTGCCGACCATCCCCGCCTCGTCGATCACCAGCACATCACTGGATTGGAGTAGGTCACGGCCTTGTTCCCAGCCATGCTCCAGACTGGCGATCGTGCGCGACGCAATGCCCGATCCGCTTTCGAGGTTTTCTGCGGCAATGCCGGACAGCGCAATGCCCCGGACCTCGAAGCCGGCGGCTTCCCACGCCTCCCGCGCTACCCCCAGCACCGTGCTTTTCCCCGTCCCGGCATGGCCGACCACAACGCTGAGATCACGTCCGTTTGTGATGTGTGCCAGCGCCTGTGCCTGCTCACCCGAAAGCACTAGGCCGCGCGCTTCCGCTCGCGCCGAAGCCGCTCGACGGTTCAAGTCGCGCACCTGATGGCGCTCCTGTTCCGCCATCCGTTCAGCAGCCCGATACAGCCGCTGTTCGGCCTCGATCATTCCGCGGGTGGTGAATCGATCCTCGCCGCGGCCGTCCCTGCCGAGTTCGACCAGATCCGGCGCTCGCTGCATTGCGCTCATGACCTCGTTGAACTGGTCGAGGCCGTCACTGTGCCGGTGCGCAAACCTTGTTAGGTCGCGGCGTGTGAAGGTCGATTGCTGCTGGGTGATGGCGTCGAGTCCAAGCGAGGGATCGGCGATGATCCGCGCGCCATTCCTCCGCGCGATCTCGCGGTGCATTTCGGCCCGGTCGGCTTCCACCCGTTCGCCATCAATCCCCCCAACCTCGATGCGTTTGGCGGGCGCGCCGATCTGGCTTTGCGGCTCCAGTACTATGCCCTGGGCCGCCAGACTCCGATGGTCGATCCGCTCATCGATGTCGAGCTCGGCCAGGCGCTCATTGGCGAGCTCGGTCCAGCGCCTCCGCCAGCGCTCGACCAACTCGGTGCGGTTCCAGTCCCGCACCTTCCGGCCAAAGCCGTTCTCGTCGACCGAGCGCATGGTCAGCATGACATGAGCATGAGGTTTGGGCAGTCCGTCCTCGGCCCTGTCCCAATGCACATTCAGATCGGCGATCATGCCGAGACCGACGAATTCGCCGCGAACGAAGTCCCGCGCGAGCTCAATGCCCTGCGCCTCGCTCATCTCGCGCGGAAGCGCAAACTCCACCTCGCGAGCGAGCTGGGCATCTCTCCGGACTTCGTGCGCTTCGAGGTCATTCCAAAGTCGTTCGCGATCGCCCCATGCCGCTGGCGCATTCTCCGGCATCATCACCTCGGAATGGACAACGCCGTGCTTGGCAGAAAAATCCTGATCACGGCCAAGCCGCTCGTCGCGCAGCCTCGAGCCCGAGCGGTAAGCGGCCGACGCCACCGCGCTGCTTCCGGCCCTCCGGCCAATGACCTTGACGTGAAGATGATAGATCGCCATCGCGACCAGAGCATCTACACAGCAAAGCGTACGTCGGCACGACGTATAAGCGCGCCCTCCCTCGAAAAAATCTCGGGAGGGACTACCACGTCTCAGCTCGTCCTGACGACCTTACAGCATTGTGCCGGTCGCCCAGCTATCATTTCTCCATCGAACTCATAGAGGACACGATGCGCAAACCAAGAGATTTTGATGCGGATCTGAAGGCGCTCGAAGACAAGGCGCGCGGACTGAAAACTCGGAAGGTTCGTCAGCTTGGCGAATTGGTCATCGCTACTGGAGCTGACACGCTCACCGTCGAAGAACTGGCGGGTGCACTGATCGTGTTGGCCGAGACGAAGGAGGCCGGAAGGAGGGAGGCATGGTCCAAGCGCGGGGCCGCCTTTTTTCGAAGCCGGTCGCGACGAAATGCGCCAGCAGATCAAGGCAACTTGGACAGCTCTTCGGCGCAACCGGGCGGCGCGCAACCGGCATCAGGTCGCAAGGGCGCGACGTGACATGCGCACGTGGCAGGTCGAGCGCCGCAAGCGAACACGACACCTCATCGAACTCGGCGGCCTCGTCGTGAAAGCTGGGGTCGTAGACCTGACCGGCGACGACCGCGCCATCATTCTCGGCGCGCTGCTCTCGATCGCCGACAAGCTCAAAAGCGATCAAGGCGAAAGGGCGCGAGCACTGTGGGCCGCAAAGGGGAAGCAAGCGTTTGAAGCGGAGGCGGCGACACACAAGGGGATCCGATCGAACTGATGGGGCGGTTCGTCGGTGATGCACGACAATGGCACGTCAGCCAAGCGACGGCTGACGCAAGCACGGGATCAGCAGTGCGACCTTCTACAAGTGGAAGGTGAAGCACGGCGGTCTGGAAGTCTCCGACGCCAAGCGGCTGAAGGCACTCGAAGACGAGAATGCCAAGCTTAAGAAGCTTTCCCGCACACTACCTAGGATGCCTCTGCCCGCGCTCTTCCGGCTCATTGAGACACTGGGTTATGCCGGATGGCTCGGCGCGGAATATCATCTGCGTGGCCGCACGGAAGACGGATTTGCCGATCTGCAGAGAGGAGCCTGACGAGGCTTGCCGTCCCGCGTTCACCGCAGCGTCTGGAAGAGCCCGGCCATCAAGGCGGCGCGCGGGGCGAGCGTATCGATGAAAATCTGCTCGTGATCGGTATGCGCACCCAGCCCGTCCGGTCCGAGGCCATCGAGCGTCGGCGCATAGGGGGCGGTGAAATTGCCATCCGACCCGCCGCCCGTGCTGACTCCCTCGAGCACGAAGCCGATGTCGGCCGCCACCGCATGGGCGTGATCGAACAACAGCTTTGCTGCCGGTGATTGCTCGAAGGGGGGCCGGTTGATGCCGCCGGTGATGGTGAGCGTCACGCCGTCGGTCTTGGGCTGGAGCCCCAGAATCCGGGTGCAGACGTCTTGCGCTGCTGCCGCATCGGGCACCCGCAGATCGACCTGGGCCTGCGCGAAATCGGGAATGACATTCCGCTTCGTGCCGCCCGAGACCACGCCCACGGTTACCGTGATGCCCCGCTTCTCGTCGCACAGCCCCTCCAGCGCCAGGATCACATGGCCAAGTTCCCGCACGGCGCTCCGTCCCTCCAGCGGTTTGGCCCCGGCATGCGAAGCCTTGCCGTGGATCTCGACCTCGAAGCAGCCGATCCCCTTGCGCGCCGTAACGATCTTGCCGCCATCGCGCGCCGGCTCCGTCACCAGCACATACTTCGCCTTCTTGCCGAATTGTTCGATCAAGGGGCGGGAGGTCGGGCTGCCGATCTCCTCGTCGGAAACGTAGAGATGGGTGATGCCGAGCGGCCCGCCACCTACTTGCGCGGTGGCACGTAGGGCATTGTGGGCAAGGCTGGCGCCCGCCTTCATGTCATAGATGCCGGGGCCGAAGGCGGAGTTGCCTTCCACGCGGAAGGGCAGGCGGTTCTGGATGAAGCCCATGGGGTGCACTGTATCCAGATGGCTGAGCACGAGAATTCCTGGCTCGGATTGACCCCAGTTGGAGCGGACGACCAGATGATCGCCGCAGCCTTCCGAACCGGTTATTCGTTCGAGCGAGACGGGCAGGCCGGCATGATCCGCCATCACCTCATCCATCAGGCGATTGAGCTGGTCCGGGCGTTCTGTGGGGGTTTCGATTTCCACCCAACGGCGGATCTGGTCGAGGAGAATGGGGATTGAGAACATGGGATGTCCGAAGGGAGAGAGGATGATAACAAAGAAGTGTCAGCGAAGATCGTCCTCGGCCACCGCTTCGCCCGCCTTCAGAACCTCGGCCCCAATGCGGGATGCCACGCGGTTCTGCGCCACGACAATGCCGCCCTCAGTGCGCAAGGCCGGCCTGCTGACATGCCATCGGGTCGAGAGCGAAGGAGAATGAACCGACGGCAAGGGCATGTTCGGAGATCTCGAGCGAATGGTCTCCGATCATGCGGAGGCGAAGCGCTCGAATCCAATAGAAACTCGGCATTTGGCGATTGCTCAAACAGCAACGCTTGCCTCATCGCGATGCCATTGCGGAATGACATTCAATCCGGCAATCGCAATGTCTTTCCCGGCGCGAAGGACTCGATATCGCTGATGACCTCATCGAGGCACTGGAGGAATTCCTCGACGATCATCGGCAGCCGCCGGCCTGTCAGCACCTGCACCTGAATGGAGCGCTGCTCGAGAATCGGATGCGCGAGTGGCAGTGCAACCACTCCTCTATTCTTCACGTGCTTGACCATGGACAGGAAGCTGGCGACGGAAAGGCCAGCCCCCGTCAAGACAAGCTGATGAATTGTGGCCGAGGATGTGGTTTCGAGAACGGGTTTTACCGCTACGCCCTCATGCGCGCAGGCCATGTCGAAAAGCTGGCGTACAGTGTTTTCCGTACCCATCAGAAACATGGGAACCTTCTCGAGATCCTTCAGGGTCAGGCTCGAGCGGCCGGCATAGGCGTGATCGGTACTTGCGAAGGCCATGATGGCGCCATTGAGTCGGCGAAGCACCCGGATCTCGGGCTGTGGCGCCAGCGAGAAGGCGATGCCGATATCCGCGTCGCCCGAGCGCACACGCTCGGTCACGAGGCGTGAACTGAGGACCGAAAGTTTCACATGCACGCCTGGCCGTAGGCGCTGAAGGCGCGCGATGGCCATGGGCATGGCATATTGCGCTGTTCCCTCCACCGCGGTGATGCGCAAGACTGCGGTTTCGTGCCCCCGCAGGCGTTGCAGATCCGCGCTGACCCGCTCGTTCTCCAGCTCCTGCCGGCGGGCGTGGTTCGCCAGAATTTCACCGGCGTGGGTGAGGCGCATTCCCCGTGCGTGCCGTTCGAACAGGGGAATGCCAAGCTGCGCTTCCAGTCCCGCGATCTGGCGGGAAATCGCAGAGCCTGCGACGTGAAGAACCTCCCCCGCAGCTTGCACGGACCCCGTTCGCGCCACGGCAGCAAAATAACGCAGGGCTGTGCTGTCCATGGGTAGGAATCCTGACGAGATGCGAGCGTTGCCGAAAAGGCAATGCTTTCATCTAATCATTCTTATTGCGGCATCGCAACGCCTCGTGCAGCTTTTCGGCGGGCAGGTCAGGGCCCACGCGGGAGACGCCAATGCCATTCAGGAAAGTACTGGTACAGACATGCGCGTTCGCGCTGCTGGCCAGCAGCATGGTGGCCATTGCGCCCGCCAATGCCGGGCAGAAGGATGACACCATCCGCTTCGCTTATGAGCAGGTGCCGGAAAGTGTCGACCCCTTCTTCAACAACGTGCGCGTCGGCGTGATCATGGGCCAACTGGTCTGGGATACGCTGATCTATCGCGACCCCAACACCAATGAATACAAGGGTCAGCTTGCCAAGGAATGGAAATGGGCGGACGACACGACGCTCGATCTCACCCTGCGCGAGGGGATCAAGTTTCATAACGGCGAGGAATTCGACGCCGACGATGTGGTCTACACCTTGAATTTCGTCGCGAAGCCGGACAACAAGGTCGTCACCCAGACGAACGTGCACTGGATCGCGGGCGCCGAGAAACTCGGCAAGTATCAGGTACGGGTGAAGCTGAAACAGCCCTTCCCCGCCGCGATCGAATATCTTGCCGGCCCGGTGGTCATTCATCCGAACGAGTATTACGCGAAGGTTGGTCCGCAGGGCATGAATCAGAAGCCGGTCGGCACCGGCCCCTATCGCGTCGTGGAGCAGGTGCAGGGCAAATCGATCAAGCTCGTCGCCAATCCGGATTACCCGAAGGAGCTGCACAAATCAGTCCCGAAGATCAAGAATCTCGAGATCCGCTTCCTTCCGGACCGCCAGACCCAGAATGCTGAAATCATGGCCGAAAACCTTGATTTCATCATGGGTGTGCAGGCCGACCAGGCTCTCGCCCTGAAGAGCGTGCCGCATCTGCAATCGGTCGAAGGCGAGACGATGCGCATCGTCTTCCTCAACTTGAATACGCGGGAGGACAGTCCGTTCCCCGCGATGCGCGACATTCGCGTCCGCAAGGCCATCGCCCATGCGATGCCGAAAGTGCAGATGGTGCGCCAGCTTCTGGGTGAGAAGGCGCGGCTGATCAACGTGGTCTGCTTCCCGAGCCAGTTCGGCTGCGATGATACCGGTGCGCCGATCTACGCTTATGATCCCAACAAGGCGCGTGACCTCTTGAAGGAGGCCGGATTCGGGCCGAACAACAAGCTTGAATTCGATATCGTCTCCTATCGCGAGCGCGACCAGACCGAGGCGATGATCGGCGCGCTGCGCGCTGTCGGCATCACGGCCAGCCTCAAGTTCATGCAATATGCTGCCATTCGCGAACAGATCCGCGCGAACAAGGTCGCTGTATCGCACCAGACCTGGGGATCGTTCTCGGTGAATGATGCGTCCGCCTCCACGCCGAACTTCTTCAAGTTCGGGGCGGATGACATGGCACGGGACCCTGAAATCCGCGACATTCTGGAAAAGGCGGATACATCCGTGGACCCTGCCGCGCGCAAGGAGGCTTACCGCAAGGCGCTGACGCTGATCCAGGAACGGGTGCTCGCCGTGCCGCTCTATTCGCTGACGACCCAATACGTGGCGAACAAGGCCCTGCGCTTCAACACCTATCCGGATGAGATTCCCCGCTTCTGGGAAATGAGCTGGAAATAACCCCCACTCTTTGCATCCGGCCATATGAATCCGTGCGGAAGGGGCCGTGCCTTCCGCGAGCCAATCGAGTCCCGCTATGCTGCATTATTGCCTGAAACGTCTCGCGACGGCGTTTCTCGTGGCGTTGTTCGTCTCCATCCTCAGTTTCTTTCTCATCCGCATGTCGGGCGATGTCGCCATCGCGCTGGCGGGCGAAGGGGCGCGGCTGGAGGACATCGAGGCGGTTCGCACGTCTCACGGCCTCGATCGCCCTCTGATCGTGCAATATCTCGATTGGCTGGGCCGCGCGGCGACGGGCGATTTCGGCAATTCGCTCTATTTCAAGTCTCCCGTCATGGAGCTGATCGCCGACAAGATCGGCAACACGGTCATCCTCTCGCTCGCCGCGCTTCTTTTCGCTCTTGCGCTGGGCATTCCGCTGGGCGTGCTCTCGGCGGTGTATCAGGGCGGTCTCATCGATCGTCTGGCCTTGGGCATCGCCGTGGTGGGACAGGCGCTGCCGAATTTCTTCTTTGCGCTGATCCTCGTGATGTTTTTCGCCGTCAGCCTGCGTTGGGTGCCGGTTTCAGGCAGTGAAACCTGGCTGCATTTCGTGCTGCCCTCCATCGTGCTGGGCTATTACATCACGCCGCCCTTCATGCGCATCGTCCGGGCCGGGATGGTGGACGCGCTGGAGATGGATTTCGTCCGCACAGCGCGCGCCAAGGGTCTCTCGAAGGCGAAGGTGGTGCTGAAACACGCGCTTGCGAACGCTCTGGTGCCGGTGGTTGCCCTCTCGGGCGTGCAGCTCGGCCATCTGCTGGGCGGCTCCATCGTGATCGAGACCATCTTCGCGCTCGATGGTCTCGGCTACCTCGCCTACCAGTCGATCACGCACAAGGATTTCCCGGTGACGCAGGTGATCCTGCTGCTGCTGGCCATTACCTATGTGCTGCTGACGCTCATCGCCGATCTCATCAATGCGTGGATCGACCCGCGCATCCGTGTCTCGTGAGGCTCGCATGACGTCCGCTTTCCTTTCGCCTTCCGCCAGCAGCGCCGGCGCCTTCATCAACAAGGTGCTGAGCCATCGCGGCCTCACCCTTGGGCTCATCCTGCTGGGGATCATCGTCTTCATGGCGGTCTTCGCGCCGCTGCTTGTGCCTCATGATCCTTACGATCAGGATCTCGCGCGCCGCATGTTGCCGCCGTTCTGGAACCCGCGCGCCAACCCCGCGCATCTCCTCGGCACGGACAATCTCGGGCGCGACTATCTCTCGCGCATGATCTATGGCGCGCGGATTTCGCTGCTGATCGGCTTCTCCGTGATGGTGATTTCGGGGCTGGTGGGAACAGGCCTCGGCCTGCTCGCAGGATATTTTGGCGGTCGAGTCGATCTCTTCATCACCTTCATCGTCACCACGCGCCTTGCCATCCCGGTCGTGCTCGTCGCGCTCGCGGTCGTGGCGTTCATCGGCAACTCGCTGCTCATCGTCATTCTCGTGCTGGGGCTGCTGAAATGGGATCGCATCGCGGTGGTGATGCGGGCGGCAACCCAGCAGGTCCGCTCGCTGGACTACGTGGCGGCGGCGGAAGCGGCCGGGGCGAGCGTGCCGCGCATCATCCTGCGCGAGGTTCTGCCGAATGTCTTCCCGCAACTCGTCGTCGTGGCGACCGTGGAAGCCGCGAGCGCCATCCTTCTGGAGGCCGCGCTCTCGTTCCTCGGGCTTGGCGTGCAGCCTCCGCTGCCCTCCTGGGGGCTGATGATCTCGGAAGCCAAGACCATGATGTTCTTCGCATTCTGGACGATCGCGCTGCCGGGCAGCATGCTGGCTTTGCTGGTGTTTGCCATCAACCTCGTGGGTGACGGCTTGCGTGACCTGATCGTTCCGAAGGGGAGGGGCTGAGATGCCGGACGTTCCGGACTCGACCATGAACGAGCATCCGCTGCTGCGCGTGGAGGATCTGCGCGTCGATATCACCACAGGGCGCGGCACGCTCCGCGCGGTGCGTGGCATTTCCTTCGAGGTGAAGGCGGGCGAAACCTTCTGCCTGGTGGGTGAATCGGGTTGCGGCAAATCCATGACCGCGATGTCGATCATGGGCCTGCTGCCGAAAGCGGCGCAGCGCAGCTTCGGCACGCTCGCCTATCATGGCCGCCCCCTCGCCGCGAGCGAGGCCGAGCATCTCAACGGCGACGAGATCGCGATGATCTTCCAAGAGCCGATGACCTCGCTGAACCCCATCTTCAACATCGGTGATCAGCTGATGGAGGGCTATCTGCGCCATCGCCGGTCCTCGCGGGCTGAAGCGAGGGAGCGCGCTCTTTTCCTGTTGGAAAAGGTGGGCATCGCCAATGGCGAGAGACGCCTCACCCAATATCCGCACCAGCTTTCCGGTGGCTTGCGCCAGCGGGTCATGATCGCCATGGCACTGATGTGCGGCCCGAAGCTGCTGATCGCGGATGAACCGACGACCGCGCTCGACGTCACCATCCAGGCGCAGATCCTGCACCTGCTCGCGAGCCTGCGGCGGGAATTCGGCCTCGGGATGATGCTCATCACGCATGATCTCGGGCTCGTCGCCCGCGTCGCGGATCGGGTGGCGGTGATGTATGCCGGTGAGATCGTCGAGGAAGGGCCGGTGGGAGATATCTTTCGCGCGCCGAAGCACCCCTATACGCGCGGGTTGCTGGCCTGCATCCCCGTGCCTGGCCGCACGAAACGCGGCGAGGCCTTGGGCGCCATTCCGGGCAACGTGCCGTCGCTGATCGGCCATGTGCAGGGCTGCGCCTTCCGCGAACGCTGCGACCTGTCGGATGCGACCTGCGCCGGCAACATTCCCGAAATCCATGCCGGAGGCCATCGCTGGCGTTGCCTCCGATCCCGCCCCGATGATGTGGAGGCCGCGTGATGAGCATCCCCATCCTTTCCATTCGAGGTGTGACCAAGCGCTTCACCCTCGCGCAGGGCCTGTTTCGCAGCCCGGCGACGCTCAACGCGGTGAACGGCATCGACCTCGATATCGCCGAGGGCGAGATCGTCGGCATCGTGGGCGAAAGCGGGTGCGGAAAATCCACGCTCGGCCGTATCGTCACCGGCCTTATGCGGCTAA
Source organism: Bradyrhizobium sp. ORS 375 (assembly GCF_000239775.1). GTDB lineage: Bacteria > Pseudomonadota > Alphaproteobacteria > Rhizobiales > Xanthobacteraceae > Bradyrhizobium. Next base: position 11,270 of record NZ_CAFI01000006.1, on the reverse strand, counting down.
GCGAGGGCGCGGTCCGCTTTCGCGGACAGGACATCACCGCGATCGAGCGGCGGGAACTCGCCCGGCTGGTTCAGCCCATTTTCCAGGACCCGTATTCCTCGCTGAACCCGCGCCGGTCCATTGCCGCCACCGTGGCCGAGCCGCTGGAAATCCACGGCATCGGCGACAGATCGGAGCGCATGGACAAGGCCGTAGCCATGCTCGATCGCGTGGGGCTGCCGAGCCGCTTCGCCAGCAATGTTCCGAGCCAACTTTCGGGTGGCCAGCGCCAGCGGGTGGCCATTGCGCGGGCGCTGATCCTCAATCCGCAACTCATCGTCTGCGACGAGCCGACCTCGGCGCTCGATGTTTCCGTGCAGTCGCAGATCCTCAATCTGCTGATGGAGCTGCGCCGCGATTTCCGGCTCACCTATCTGTTCATCTCCCATAACCTCGCGGTCGTCGAGCATATCGCCGATCGCGTCGGCGTGATGTATCTTGGCCGGATGGTCGAGGTTGCGCCCTCCGCGAATCTCTTCGCGAAGCCGCAGCATCCCTATACGCGCGCGCTGCTCCATTCCGTGCTGAGCCCCGAGCCGGGGGCCGGGGTGCCGGATATCGGGCTGAAGGGCGGTTTCCCAGATCCGACCAACCCGCCCTCCGGCTGCGTGTTTCACCCCCGCTGTCCGATCGCCGTCCACGAATGCGCGAAACGCGATCCCGCCCTCATGCCGGCCAATGGCGGCGTGGCGGCCTGCCATTTGATCGACCCCGACTTTCTGGAGGCGCCCGCTCGTGTCGCGTGAGAACGCCTTCGAGCGGAACGGCTCGGTGCTGTCGGTGCGATGCCGCGCTCCGCTCCATCACGAGACCCGCCACGTTTCGACAGGATAGACCGATGAAGAAGACGCAGGACCTCGCCCTCTGGATCACGGAAACACCGTTCGACGGATGGTCCGCCCTGGCGCGGGAACGCAGCCAGCATGCGCTCGAGGATTTCGTCGCGAGCGCGATAGCCGGTGCGAGAACCGAGGTCGCGCGGAAGCTTCGCGAAACACTGGCGCCGACGGGAAGCGGCAAGGCAAGCCTTGTCGGCGGCGGGCTGCGCAGCTCGGCCGCCGTGGCGGCTCTGATCAACGGGGCCATCGGCCACACCGCCGAAATGGACGACAATTTCTTCCCCGGCCTCGGCCATTGCTGCGTGGTGGTCCATCCGGCCCTGCTCGCGCTTGGCGAGGAGAAGGGCATGCGCCTGTCGGACATCCACGATGCTTTCATCGTCGGCAGCGAGGTGATGGCCCGCCTCGGGAGCCTGCTCACAAGGGACCATACGGATCGCGGCTGGCATGGGACCTCGACAATCGGGGCGCTTGCCTCGGCGGCAGCCTGCGCCCGATTGCTGCGCCTGAGCCCGGAGGCCACGGCGACGGCCATCAGTCTGGCGCTCAGCATGGCGGCGGGTCCGAAAGCACAGTTCGGATACGACGCAAAACCCCTCCACGCCGGCCTTGCCGCGCAGGCGGGCGTGCAGGCGAGCGTGCTGGCCGCCGCAGGGCTGACAGCCAATCCGGAGCCGCTGGATGACCCCAACGGCTATCTCGCGCTCTATGGCGCGGGCCCGGATGGAGGCGAGGCTCTCCCGACGATCGGGCGGGAGCTTGCCGTCGAGCGATGGGGACTGGCTTTCAAGCGCCATCCCTCCTGCGGCTCCACGCACCGGATTCTCGACGCGGTCATGCTGCTTCAGGTCGAAGAACCCTTCGCGGTGAAGGATGTCACCCATGTCCTCGCAGAGGTGGAATTCGGGAACGTGGTGAACCTGCGCTACCCCGACCCCAGAACCCCGAAGGAAGCCCAGTTCTCGATGCCCTATTGCGCAGCGGTCGTGCTGCGGCGCGGCCATCTTTCGCTCGCTGACATGACCCAGCAGGCCGTGAATGATCCGGAAACCCGGCGCCTGATGCCGCTTGTCGAAATGCGCGCACTGTCCACGCCCTCGGTTCTCGATCCGGACAAGAGGCCGCCTCACCGCGTGACTGTCACGCTGAAGGATGGCCGGAAGCTCGTCCGGGAGGTCCGGCATCCCAAGGGTACGGGGGCGAACCCGTTCTCGCCGGCCGATCGGGAGCAAAAATTCCACGCATGTTGCGATGGCATTCTGCCCAATGCAGGCCGGGATATCGTGCTGAAACTGCTGCGGGCCGACTCCGCGGAGATTTCAGCCGGCGCTCTCATGACCGCCTTGCGCTTCTGAAGCACCAGAGCCGAGGCTATTGCCGGCCCCCAGACCTGGGCGACGCATCTCAAGGCACCCTCGCGCCACATATCCTCGCCGTCGTCTACACGCGAACGGCAGCGAACTACACGCACACATGTTCGCTTCCGCGATGGGTATTTCGGAAGACCCCCGCCACCGGTGCTGATTTGAACCTGTCGGTTAGATTGCGTTGTGCAGCTGATCCCATCGACCGCTGGATCTCGTCATATCGCGCAATGCGCATTTGCTTCGAGCCGCCAGGAGATCCGCACGAACCACTTGGGCGACGGACTGGATGAGACATCACGTGTTCGGTTGGTGTGGGGAAAGGGCGGTAGCGTTCCAGGACCTTGAACCCCGCCATAGCTCGACGACCGCCCCTGGGGCGGTGCGGGCGCCGCCGGAAATTCCTGTTTGCGAACAACGGGCCTGAAACGCTGGTGAGGTCTACTAAATCATTGATCGCCGTCTTGATTTTCGCCCCTGTCGTGCCCACCACCCTTCCGGACGTCGGCTGATTTCATTCGGCTTTTCGTTGGATTTCCCGCACCCAGCTTCTCGGTGAGGGGATGGACGTTCGGTGCATGAAGATCGCATCCGGCTCGCCGAAAAGCCTCCGACATGATCCTTCGAAAGCCGCGGCTGCCGCCGGCGGAGATTTAGGCGTCTCGAAGGGTGAGGCCGCAACTCGGCCTCAGGGTTGAGACGCGCCGCGAGCTTGCGGCCTTGCTACAATGGCCTACTGACGGGCGCGGCGCTCCTCACCATGAGGATCCAGCATCATTCCTGGATGCGGCTTCGAATCGATCAAGTCGCATCACGCTTTGGCTATCGCATGGGCCGACAATACGCTCGTGCGCCTCGGCTCAGGCCTCGGGCATGCCTGCCGCAACCCAATCGCCGACGTCATCGAGCGTCGCCTTGAACCGCTTCAGCAGTTCGTCGACCTGTGCGGTCGTGATGATCATCGGCGGGCAGATCGCGATGCTGTCGCCGACGTTGCGGATGATCAGGCCGTGCTGGTGGGCGGTGTCGAAGAACTTCAGCCCGACCTTGCCGATCGGCTCGAAGCGGGCCTTGGTCGCCTTGTCCGCGACCAGCTCGACGGCGGCGATCAGGCCGCGGCCGCGCACCTCGCCGACCAGCGGATGATCGGCAAAGCGGGCCAGCTTCTCGTGCATGTAGGCGCCGACCTCGGCCGCGTTGGCGACCAGGTTACGCTCCTCGATGATCGCCAAATTCTCCAGCGCCACCGCGGTCGCGACCGGATGGGCGCTCGCCGTATAGCCGTGGCCGAAGGTGCCGAGCCGGTCGGACTGGTCGGCCATCGCCTGATACATCTCGTCGCTGATCAGGACGGCGGCGAGCGGCTGGTAGGACGAGGTGATCTGCTTGGAGCAGACCAGGATGTCCGGCTTGATGCCGAAGCTGTCGCAGCCGAACAGGGTACCGAGCCGGCCGAAGCCGTTGATGACCTCGTCGGCGATGACCAGCACGTCGTATTTGCGGCAGACCTCCTGGACACGTTGCCAGTAGTTCACCGGCGGCACGATCACGCCGCCGGCGCCCATCAGCGGCTCGCCGATGAAGGCGGCGACCGTCTCGGGGCCCTCGCTGAGGATCAGGTCCTCGAGCTCCTTGGCCAGCCGTTCGGTGAACGCTTCCTCGCTCTCGCCGGGCAGGCCGAAGCGGTAGTAATGCGGACAGGTGAGATGCCGCGCGAACGGCAGCGGCAGGTCGAAGCCGCGCTGATTGGCCTGCAGGCCGGTGAGGCTGCCGGCGGCGATCGTGATGCCGTGATAGCCGCCCTGGCGGGCGATGAACTTCTTCTTATCGGGCCGGCCGAGCGCGTTGTTGTAGTACCAGACGAACTTGATGGCGGAATCGTTGGCCTCGCCGCCGGAGCTGGTGAAGAACACGTGCTTCAGGTTGGCCGGCGTCATGGACACCAGCTTCTCGGCCAGCAGGGTCGAGGGCTCGTGGGTCTTGTGCGCGAAGATGTGGTAGTAGGGCAGCTTGGCCATCTGGCGCGTCGCGGCCTCGACCAGGCGCTTCTCACCGAAGCCGACGCCCACGCTCCAGAGGCCCGCGAGCCCCTCGATATATTCGCGCCCCTCGTCGTCATAGACATAGATGCCGGAGCCACGGTCGATCACGATCGGACCGATGCGCTCGTGCCGCCGCATATTGGTCGCGGGATGGATCTGGTGGGCGATGTCTTTGCTCTGCAGGGAATTGGTTCGCATGGAGGAGGGGACTTTCTGGTGACGGAAGCGGGCAGTCTATCGCGATCCAGGCGGAAACCATAATGTCTTCATCGGGCGGTGGCACAGTAGGTAGCGCGCGCCTCGCTCGGCGAGCGGCCGTATCGGCTGCGGTCTTGGCGGCTGAGTTGCGCCTGGCCGCGATAGCCCCAGCGAATGATAGCGCTGGCTGCCAGATTGTCAGAGAGGAGCGCGCCGAGACCGCCGCCGAACTCCACGCCGAAGTCTGCGAGCATCATGGGCGTCCATCCTCGACAGCTGCTGCTGGGCAACAGGCCGACCATCTCGCGCTGAGAATCGGCGTCGAGACTTCGTCCCTCATGCGCGAAGGTCGTCATCTCGTCTGTCGACTGCCTCTCGAACCAGATCGGCCTCAGCCAGCCAGCGCCAAGCTCGAGTCAGATCCAAGCGGCGAAGTGCCACGCCTTAGCTCCGAAAAGAAAACGGCGGTCGCCGAGTTGGTCAACCGCCGTAGACTTTCCTGCTCCGCAGAGGACGCAGATTCGGGTCCTGCGGTGTATTCTTGAGGCCACTCGCAATTCCGTAGATGCCCTCGTCGCGTATCACGACAGATCGGTCCGCCTAGTCGATGCAAGTTCTTCCGTCTACGCTCCCGCGTATGTTCGTCGTATACTTTCCTGCATTCTCGATCACCGTCAGATGAAACCCTGCCTTGGACGTGCAGTTTGGAAGCTGCCGGTACGTGAAGACTCCAGAAGACACGCAGAACCTGGTGGGTCCGCCAATCCGCTCGACGCCCGACGTGTTCTGCGCATGATAGTAGACATTCGTGTATTCCGTCCTGTTTTCGTCCATCACCATGGTACAGCCGCCACAGGCCCGGAGGTTGTGCCACCCCTTCGAGATCCATTGCTCCTGCGTGTCCTTGTAGGCGATCGCAACATTCAATTCCTCGGGGGTGTGGTTGCAGATATGCCAACCCTCGGCATGCGCATTGCTGGACAGTCCGACCGAAACGGTGAGAGACACTATAAGCACGATCTTGCGCATAGCTTCCTCCGTTAGTTGGGGGGGTGACCGGCAGGGTTTGCCGTATGAGTTAGTTGCGAGGTCATTCCTGCGGTTCAATCTGGCGCGAGATGCCAGCTGCTCTCGATGCCCAGGCGAGGCCGTCGACGAAGCTGCCGACCGCATCGAATCGCGGCCTGATGACGAAGTTTCGCGTGGCGTCGACGAAGCCCCACTTGCGCGTCGTCAATGATTAGCGGGCGGTGCTCACCAGCACGGGCGATGCGACGACACGAATCCAACAGATTCGTCCGGCTGAGTTCGGCGGATCGTGTTGCTAATGCTGATTGGCAGGGACTGGTCGTGCGCTCGTTCTGGTTGTTGCTCCCTTGTCTTGCTGCGATGTCCCTCGGTCATGCCCAGACCGGAGCTCCGCCGCTGCAAGGCGCCGGGCCGGTGCCGTTCGTGTCCCAGAAATCGGTGCCGATGGCATGGCAGATCGCCGAGTGGTCCGCCCATGTGAGGAAGTGCCTGCATGGCTATGGTCCGACCCGGCACGCGGTCAGTCTGTCGGTCACGATCGGAGAAGACGGCAAGATCGTGGGGCCGCCCAAAATCGTGTCTCCGATCGACTCCGATGCGTTCAGGACGGACGTGGAGAAGGTCGTCCAGGCCCTGCATCGCTGCGAGCCGCTCATTGTCGATCCGACCGGCAACGCCAAGGGACCGTTCGTGCAGCCGTTCAACTTCCCCGCGCGCCCCGATTGATCGGGCCGCGCCCGTAGCGAGCCTCTACCCCATCGGATAGAGGATCTCCTTCGACACCGCGTCGATCTTGGCGAGGATGTCGGCGTTCAGCGTCAGGTCGGCGGCGGCGAGGATGTCGTCGAGCTGGTCGGGATGGGTAGCGCCGACGATGGTCGAGGCGACGAAATCGTGCTGCTTGCTCCACGCGGTGGCCAGGGTGATCACGGACATCCCCGCTTCGGCGGCGATCGCCGCGAAACGCTCGGTGGAAGCCAAGGTCTTGTCATTGACGTAGCGACGCGCCATCGTCGTGTGACGGCCGCCGATCTTGAAATAGTTGGTGAAACGCGCGCCCTCCGGGAGCTCGCCGCCGTTGTACTTGCCCGATAGCACGCCGCCGCCGAGCGGCGAGAACGGAATCAGGCTGATCTCCTCCTTGCGGCAGGCCTGCGCCAACTCGTCCTCGAAGCGGCGGTTGTTCAGGCTGAAATTGTTCTGGATCGTCTCATAGCGCGCAAAGCCTTCGCGCTCCGAGGTCGCGAGGCTCTTCATCAGGCCCCAGGTGGTCTCGTTGCTGCAGCCGATGATGCGGATCTTGCCGGCCCTGACGAGATCATCGAGCGTCTCGAGCGTATCCTCGTAGCGGGCGCCGTGGTCGGGCCAATGCGTCTGGTAGAGGTCGATATAGTCGGTGTTCAGCCGCCGGAGGCTGGCCTCGATCGCCCGGGTGATGTTGTGCCGATCGAGCGCGGTCATGCCGCTGCGCTGCGCGCCCCTGATCCAGCCGTGACTGGGGCCGCAGACCTTCGTCGCCAGGATGATGGCGTCGCGGCTTCTGCCCTTCATCCAGCGGCCGATGATCTCCTCGGTGCGGCCGGCCCATTTCTCGTCCGGCGGCACCGGATAGTTCTCGGCCGCGTCGAAAAAATTGATGCCGGCGTCGAACGCCTTGTCCAGAATTCGAAACGACGTGGCCTCGTCGGCCTGGTTGCCGAAGGTCATCGTCCCCATGCAGATCTTCGAAACCACGATCGGGCTTCTGCCCAGGCGCTTGGTCTGCATGCTGCATCTTCCTTCAGGAGCACATGGGGGCTGCCGTTGGATTGCCCCGATCATGTCGATTCAGAACGAGGCTGGAAGGTAGCTGGCCATCGCTGCGGCCGTCTACCGCCGTCATATGGCTCTGCCAATGTGGGGTAAGCGCCGATCGCCATGTCGGCCAACGTCCGCGGCAGCCGTGGATGTCGCGGCTGACCGTCTGCTGAACCGCGGCGGCCGTCCTCGATCGGCTATGTTCTCGGCACGGCTCGCGCGAGGCGAATCCCGCCTGTGGACAGATGATCAGAAAAGGCCCGGGCTCAGATCCATCCCGTAAGTGAGCGCCATGGCCGCGACCAGCAAGACCGCGGCATAGAACAGCAGCAGGTGCTTCAGTAGCGCGTCTGCAATCTCAGTCGATGAATCAGAAAACGCCTTGGAAATCACTTTGGCCAGAGTCGTCATTCGCGACCTCAATCCCGCCCAGCATCATGTAGGTCGGTGCAGGGGCGCAGAGGTTCACGGCAGGGCGCGGCAATCCAGAGGGAGGGCGAAGCGGCGTCTGGCTCCGTGGATCGACGGGCGAGGGCGGACGCGTGCCCACCACGGCGGCGCATCGCGCGAGATGGTCGGCACGGCGCGCGCGACGTGGAGCGCGTCGCGCATGAAATAGCGGGCCTGCTCCCTGACGGACCGCATGACAGCGGGCCCGAATGGATCGGCGGCCCGCTGAAAGTGCGGGCCGCCGGGTCTCTCATCCGATGACGCGATGGCCAACTCAGTCGAGTCGGCCGACTAGTGCGCGCGCTTGGCGCGCTTCAGCTCTGCGACCTCGAACTTGCCGCCGGCGAGCAGGCTGGTGCAATGCAGCCAGACCTTGTTGCGATCCCAGCCGAGAAAGGCTTTGGTGCCGGCGCAATCGGCATAGTCCTTGTATTTGAGCGTGTCGCTGCAGGTCGTGTCGAAATGCGAGAATTCCTGACCCGACTGGGCGCATCCGACCCACGGCGCATTGCCGGATTTGAAACTGGTCTCGCAGCCGCCAGCGCAGCTGCTGCTCTTCATTTCGATCCTGGCGAGCCTCTCCTCGACGGAGCCCGCGGGAGCCGCGGACGTGCTCGGCGCCGTCTGAGCGGTCGCCACAGGCGCGGATGAGGTTCGCGGCGCCACGGCCGCCCGGTGGCTGATGCCGGGGTTGGACGCCTGGTTCGTCCTCGACGGCTTCGCCGCCTGCTTCGGCGCGTCGACCGTGACGTCCGGAATCGCAGTGGCGGGGCCTGGGGTGATTTGCGACACGGCCGGGCCGCCCAACAAGATGGTTGCCAAAACGGCAGCGGCTGAGGACGCGACGATACTCGACGGCAATCTCATGACGATATCCTTCCAAGGGCGGAGGTGCCGCCCAATGCATTCCCACGTGACCACATTATATTACCTACTTGAAAATGGGGAACCTGACTACTCGGCGGCGAAAAGAATCTGCGAACGGGACTTATTAGTACGAGGGCGATGCAAGGATGCAACGTTTCCAGCTTTGCGGCGCCGAGCCTTGCTACGTCCTGATGAGTTGAGCCGCGGACCGACGTCATGTCTGCGTTGCGCCGAGTGGGATCGGGCGGAGGCGGCAGCGCGCTGCTTCAGCGGCCTCTCGCTGCCCGCGCTCAGGCGCCGATCGATCAGCAGTTTGCAGGGAATAGGCATTCTCCGTCGACGCCGTGACGTCGGCTGGAGGTTGATCGGCGCGGCCGCGGGTGAGCTCGTGCTCGGGCGTTGGCGAACGCCGAGCGGCATCGTCCGGACAACACTGATCAATGCGACAGCCGTCGGCTCGGGCCGCATCGTGACAAGAATAAAGCGTTTCTGCCCCGTCTCATGTCATGACGAGGCCAGACGTCGTCGAACTCCGCGCGAGCCTGGCAAGATAACGACCTCAGCGACGCGCCGATCGCTATCAGCAGCTCGGTTCTGCCGGGGACGCCGACGCTAATGCGCGCGCCGCGACCGCTTCAGCTCGGCGACCTGAAACTTGCCGCCGATCTGCAGGCTGCTGCAGTGCCACCAGATCTTGTTCCGCTCCCAGCCCAGAAGCGCCTTGGTCTCCTGGCAGTCCGCGTAGTGCTTGTAGGTCAGCGTGTCCGAGCACTTGCCATCGAACGGCGTCACTTCCGCGCCGGACAGGCTGCATCCGATCCACGGCTGATTGCCGGACCTGAAGCTGGTTTCGCATCCACCGTTGCAGCTGCTGGCAGATCTCTCCAGCTTGGCGATCCTGCCTTGGATCGAGTCTGGCGCAATCGCCGCGGGCCGTGCGCCGGACGATGCGCTCCGAGCGGTGGATGGTGTGCGGTGGGCGATCGCGTCGCCCGCTGCCGGCTTCGGCCTCTGCGGTCTCGCCACCTGTTTCGGCGTGTCGACGGTGACGGGTGGAATGACCGTTACGGGGCCCGGGGTGATTTGCGAGACGGCCGGTCCCGACAACAAAACGGTTGCCAGCACCGCGACGGCGGAGGGCGCGACGACGCTCGGCGGAAATCTCAGAACACAAGACAATCTCGTGACCAAACGCAATCTCATGACAATATCCCCTCGGGGACGGAGGTGCCGCCCCAATGAATTCCCACGTGACTACACCCTAATACCTACCTCAAAATCGGGAACTTGGCTACTCGCTGTCGAAAAGATTCTGCGAAAGCGGGGCCCGCAGCGGGATCGCACCTCCAGGCGACGGATTCTTCGCTTGTGGTGGGCCGACGTGAAATTGGTCAGGGACAGGCTTTGGCGCGCAAGCTGCGTCGTCGCTGCGGCGAGCGGTGATGCCCGATCCGTCGGACCACACGCGCGGTGCAGCATCGGCCCGGATCGGCGTTGGCGGCAGGAGCCTTGGTTCGGGCGTCCGCCGGCGGGTTCCTATGGAGTGGGCCCGGCCAAAACTGTTAGAAGCAGAGTCGAGCCCCCTATCAAGGATGACCGACAACAATGACAGCCAAGCGCGTGGTGTTCACCGGAGGGACCGGCAAGGCCGGCAGGCATGTGCTGCCGCATCTCAAGTCCAAGGGCTATGAGCTGCTCAATGTCGACCTCAGGCCGTTCGATCATCCTGGGATCAACACGCTGATCGCCGATCTCACCGACAGCGGCCAGACTTTCAATGCGCTGACCACGCATTACGGTTTTGGCGGTTTCAACGCGGGCCGGCCGGCCTCTGCACCGGACGCCGTGGTGCATTTCGCCGCGATCCCGCGCGTACTGATCGAGCCCGACAATGAGACCTTCCGGGTCAACACCATCTCGACCTACAACGTGATCGAGGCGGCGGCCAAGCTCGGCGTGCGCAAGATCATCATCGCCTCCAGCGAGACCACCTATGGCGTCTGCTTCGCGGAGGGTGACAAGGACTTCCATAGTTTCCCGCTCGAGGAGGACTACGACATCGACCCGATGGATTCCTACGGGCTGTCGAAGGTCGTGAACGAGAAGACCGCTCGGGCCTTCGCGATGCGCTACGGCATCGACGTCTACTGCTTGCGCATCGGCAACGTCATCGAGCCGCACGAATACGACATGTTCCCGCGCTTCCTCGCCGACCCGCCGTCGCGCAAGCGCAACGCCTGGTCCTACATCGATGCGCGCGACCTCGGCGAGATCGTGCATCTGGCCATCCAGAAGGACGGGCTCGGCTTCCAGGTGTTCAACGCGGTGAACGACACCGTGACGGCCAACATGCCGACGCGCGAGCTGTTGCGGCGCTACTGCCCCGGCGTGCCGGTGACCCGCGAGCTCGGCGAGCGCGAAGCGCCGCTGTCGAACCGCAAGGCCCGCGAGGTGCTCGGGTTCAAGGAGGAGCACGACTGGCGGAAGTATGTGAAGGCGGGGTAGGGTCGTCTCGGGACTTGAGAGTCGCATTGCGCCGTCATTCCGGGGCAATCGACGAGGCGCAGCCGCGAAGCGGCTACGCGTCGGCGATTGAACCCGGAATCTCGAGGTTGTTGGAACTGGACGCAAGCCAATTTCGAGAT
>NZ_CAFI01000007.1:25008-32214 GCF_000239775.1 Bradyrhizobium sp. ORS 375 | reverse complement strand
CCGTACGCCCGGTCTCACGGTCATTCCCTGGCGTCCGCTCAGCTCGGTGGAGCGTCTCGCATCTCTCGTGGCGCTGGCGTTTGCCGCGATGCTGCCCTTCATCGCCGGCAACTACGCGCTGACCGTCGGCTCGGAGATCGCGATCTTCGTGATCTTCGCCGCGTCGCTGCATTTCCTGATGGCGGTCGGCGGCCTCGCCTCGTTCGGCCACGCCGCCTATTTCGGCCTCGGTGCCTATGGCGTCGCGTTCCTCGCCAAGATGGCCGGATTGCCGATGATCGCCTGCCTGCTGCTGGGACCGCTGCTCGGCGCGCTCGGCGCGGCCGTATTCGGCGCCTTCGCCGTGCAGCTCTCTGGCGTGTACTTCGCAATGCTGACGCTTGCCTTTGCCCAGATCGTCTGGTCGATCGCCTTCCAGTGGGTGGCGGTGACCGGAGGCGACAACGGCATCCTCGGTCTGTGGCCAGAGAAATGGGCGGCCTCGCCGTCTCATTTCTACTGGCTTGCGCTCGGCGTCTCCGCATTCGTCGTCAGCGTGCTCCGCCTCGTCACCTTCTCGCCGTTCGGCTACGCCTTGCGCGGCATGCGCGACTCGCCGCTGCGCAGCGAATCCATCGGCATCAACGGCAAGCGTATCCAGTGGACGGCCTTCATCATCGCCGGCACCACGGCCGGCATCGGCGGCGCGCTGTTCGCCTATCTCAAGGGCAGCGTGTTCCCGGACAACATGGGCATCTCGCTATCGGTCGATGCGCTGGTCATGGTGCTGCTCGGCGGCGTGGAGACGGTGCCCGGTGCGATCTTCGGCGCCATCGTCTACAAGGCACTCAACATCTGGCTGGTCAGCCAGACCGACTGGTCGAAGCTCGTGCTCGGCATCTTCATCGTGTTGATCGTGGTCGTGTTCCCGAAGGGCATCGTCGGCGTGGTTGAGAGTGTCATGCACCGGCGACGTGCGGCCGCCCCTAAGCCAACGGCCCTGTCGGCCAAGATGGAGGGCGCGCAATGAGCCTCGGTGTGTCCCTGCTCTCGGTCGAGAGCCTGTCGAAATCCTATGGCGGCATTCATGCCGTGCGCAACGTGTCGTTCATGCTGCAGGCCGGCGAGATCCTGGCGCTGATCGGGCCGAACGGCGCGGGCAAGAGCACCTGCTTCGACATGCTCAACGGCCAGAACGTGCCGGACAGTGGCCGTATCACGGTGATGGGGCAGGAGACCACCGGTCGCAAGCCGCGCGAGGTCTGGCGGCTCGGGGTCGGCCGCACCTTCCAGATCACCGCGACCTATCCGACCATGACCGTGCGCGAGAACATCCAGGTCGCGCTGGTCTCGCATCATCGCCGCCTGTTCGATTTCTGGACGCCGATGATTTCGATCGAGCGCGGCGAGGCCGATCGTCTGCTCGATCTCGTCGGCATGGCCGGCTATGCCGAGCGTCCCTGCGGCGAGCTAGCCTATGGCGACCTCAAGCGGCTGGAGCTCGCGATCGCGCTGGCCAACCAGCCCAAGCTGTTGCTGATGGACGAACCTACTGCCGGCATGGCGCCACGCGAGCGCGTCGAGCTGATGCGGCTGACCGCTAAAATCGCACGCGAGCAGTCGATCGGCGTGCTGTTCACCGAGCACGACATGGACGTCGTGTTCGAGCATGCCGACCGCATCCTCGTGCTCAATCGCGGCAGCCTGATCGCGCAGGGCTCGCCGGCCGAGGTGCGCGCCAATCGCGAGGTGCAGGCGATCTATCTCGGCGAGGGCCTGCTGTACGACGCCCGGCATCGCGAGGGAGCCTCGGCATGAAGCTGTCCGTTTCCAATCTCAACAGCCATTACGGCCCGGCGCACATCCTGTTCGACATCGGCCTGGAGGTCGGCGAGGGCGAGGTGGTGGCGCTGCTCGGCCGCAACGGCGCCGGCAAGTCGACGACCTTCCGCTCGATCGTCGGCCTCGTGGCGTTGCGCGACGGACAGATCATGTTCGAAGGCAAGGACATCTCCAGCGCGCCGACGCATGAGATCGTCCGTGCCGGTCTCGGCTACGTTCCCGAGGAGCGTCGCATCTTCACGGACCTGACGGTCGAGGAGAATCTCGAGGTCGGCCGGCAGAAGCCGCGGCCCGGCGCGCCGCAATGGACGCGTGAGAAGCTGTACAAGCTGTTTCCCAATCTCGGCGAGATGAAGAACCGGCCCGGCGGACGCATGAGCGGCGGCGAGCAGCAGATGCTGACCATCGCCCGCACCCTGATGGGCAACCCGTCGCTGGTGCTGCTCGACGAGCCGTCCGAGGGCCTGTCGCCGAAGATCGTCGAGCAGATGGTCGATGCCATCCTGACGATGAAGAAGGAAGGCGTGTCGCTGATCGTGTCGGAGCAGAACCTGCACTTCGCGAAGCTGATCTCGGATCGCGCCTACATCATCGAGCGCGGCCGCATCTGCTTTGCCGGCACCATGGCCGAGCTCGACGCGCGGCCCGACATCCGCGACGCGCATCTGTCGATCTGAGGCAAGGACAATCATGGCGAAGACGGCCACGTTGAAAAGATCGACAAAAGCGCCGACCAAAGCGACGCCGAAGCCGGTGACCAAGGCGGCCGGCAAGGCAGCGGCCAAGCCGGCAAAAGCGAACTACGTGCTGGACGACCAGATCGGATTCATTCTGCGCCAGGTCTGGCAGCGCCACACCATGATCTTCGCCCGCGACATCGGCAGCAACCTCACGCCGACGCAATGGGCGGCGCTGTCGAAGCTGGTGGAGACGGGGCCGTGCTCGCAGAACCAGCTCGGTCGTCTCACAGCGATGGATGTTGCGACCATCAAGGGCGTGATCGATCGGCTGACCGCGCGTGGTCTGACCGAGACGAGCGCGGATCCGCAGGACGGCCGGCGGCTGCTGGTGAGCCTGACCCGTGCGGGCCAGCAGCTCGCGGAAAAGACCGCGCCGCTGGCGCTCGCGATCTCCAAGGAAACGCTTGCGCCCCTGGACGCGAAGGAGCGCGAGACGCTGCTGTCGCTGCTGAGCCGGCTGCGTTAGTTGTTGCGAAGGCGGGCAGCGTAGGGTGGGCAAAGCGCAGCGCGCCCACCATTCTCACCACGCCCGCATCTGCCGACGGTGGGCACGCGCCGCCTGACGGCGCCGCTTCGCCCACCCTACGGTCTTTGCTCACGCTCTCCGTCATTCCGGGGCGTCGCGTAGCGACGAACCCGGAATCTCGAGCTGAGGAAAACAATAGCGCAAACCAATCTCGAGATTCCGGGTTCGCCCTTCGGGCGCCCCGGAATGACGAAGTCTGCTTGTTGAAAAACCTACTTCGCCACGATCTCCGGGATCTTCGTCGCCGGCGGCGTGTTCCGGCTGCGCTGGGTGCGGACGATGCCGTCGATGATGGTCATGCCGATGCCCGGGAGGTCCCCGAGCTGCACGCTGTCGAGCAGGGTGTTGGCCGGCGAGTGCTGCGCCTTGTCCATGATGACGAAATCGGCGGAGCGGCCGATTTCGATCAGGCCGCAATCGAGCTCGCGCATCCGCGCGGTGTTGCCGGTGGCGAAGCAGAACGCGATCTCGGCGGGCACGTCGCCGAGCGACGACAGCAGCGACACCATGCGGAGAATGCCGAGCGGCTGCACGCCGGAGCCGGCGGGCGCGTCGGTGCCGAGAATGACGCGGTTGAGCTCGTTCATCTCGCGCGCGGTGCGCAAGGTGAACAGCGCCGAGCGCTCATTGCCGTTGTGCACCAGTTCGAGCCCGGCCTTGCAGCCCTCGCAGATGCAGCGGATCTGATCGTCGGGCAGCGCGGTGTGGCCGCCATTGATGTGCCCCACGACATCCGTGCCGGCTTCCAGCACCACGTCCTTGTCGATCAGGCCGGAGCCGGGGATCGACGGGCCGCCGGTGTGGATCGTGCTCTGGATGCCATACTTACGCGCCCAGCCGACCATCTTGCGCGCGGTCGGGCCGTCCTTGACGCCGCCGAGGCCGACCTCGCCGAGCAGCTTGACGCCGGCCGCCGCAAGCTCCCTGAAATCGTCCTCGACCATCTCGCATTCGATCACCGGCGCGCCGGCATGCACCTTTACCCCGCCCGGACGCAGCGTCCAGAACGCGCGCTGCGCGAAGATCGCCATCGCCTTCAGCCCGACCACGTCGCGGGGACGGCCGGGCATGTGCACCTCTCCGGCCGAGATCATCGTGGTGACGCCGCCATGCAGGTAGGAATCGATCCAGTTGATCTGGTTCTGCCGCGGCGTCCAATCGCCGGCGACGGGATGGACATGGCTGTCGATCAGCCCCGGCGCGACAGTGGTGCCGTGCGCATCGACGATGGTGGTCGCCCCCTCCACGTCCACGTCCTTGTAGCGGCCGATCGCGGTGATCTTGCCGTTCTCCGCGACAATGGTGTCGGCGTCCAGGATCGGTCGCTCCAGCGCGCCGGACAGCATCAGGCCGATGTTGCGGATGACCAGCTTGCTGGGACCGGTTGCTTGCGGCGCGTCATGGGCCATCGGGATGTCCTTCTCTCTGGAAGCGTTTTGCGGCAGTTTGCGCCAGCGCGCGGCGCAGCATCAAGCCGGTCATGGTCATTCGTACACGAATGAATCGTCCGGGCAAGCGGTCGGTCTGCACGAAGTTTCGGCTTGGCTTGCCTCATTCGGCCGCGCCGCAATCGTCGCAGTTCGGCGTCATCAGTGTCCTCGACGGGCTGCGGATCCGCGAGCGCTGAGCCGGCGGGAGAGCTCTGGACGCCGTCAGCGCAATCCGGCATCACGCTGTCATTCCCTGGCAAAGCGGGTGACGCGGCATGAGCGACGACCTCCATACGATCAGCGCCGGCGGCATTGCCGCGACCATCAAGGCCGACGGCGCCGAGCTCTGCTCGCTGAAAGCGGCCGGTGGATTGGAGCTGCTCTGGCAGGCGGGGGCTGCCTGGCCGCGGCATGCGCCCTGGCTGTTTCCGATCGTCGGCCGGCTCAAGGATGACCATCTGCATCATCATGGCCGCACCTATCGCCTGACGCAGCACGGCTTCGCCCGGGACCTGCGCTTCACGTGGCTGACGCGCAGCGCCGATACATGCGTGCTGCAGCTGACCGAGGACGAGACGACGCTGGCGCGCTATCCGTTCCCCTTCCGTCTCACGCTGAGCTACCGGATCACCGCTGATGCGCTCGACGCCGTGATCGAGGTGGCCAACCCGGGCGCGGAGGTGCTGCCGGCCTCGTTCGGCGGCCATCCCGCCTTCAACTGGCCGCTGCTCCCGGGCCAGCCCAAGGAGAGCTACCGGCTGATCTTTGCAGAGCCCGAGCCGGCACCGATCCGGCGTCTGACCGGCGGCTTGCTCCGCCCGCAGCCGGAGCCTACGCCAATCGAGGGCGGTGTTCTGGAACTGAGCGAGCGTCTGTTCGACGACGATGCCGTGATCCTCGATCGGCCGGCCAGCCGCTCGGTTCGGTTTGTCGGGACCAAAGGACCTGCACTGGAATTGTCCTGGGATAATTTCCACCAGCTCGGTCTCTGGTCGAAGCCAGGCGGGGCGCCCTTTCTCTGCATCGAGCCCTGGCATGGCTTCGCCAGCCCGACCGATTTCGCGGGCGAGTTCGCCGCGAAACCGGGGATCATGCAGATCACACCGGGCTCAGCTCAGACCCTGAGCTGCCGCATCAGAATCGACTCATCCGATTAGTATGACTTGTCTGATTAGTATGACTTATGCGAGCGCCCGCTGTCGTGCACAGCGGTAACCGTGACTCGCAGTTTTAGGCCTGGAAAAGGCGCCGGTGTGTCCTACATGAGAGACGGGCGCGGAACTTTGGTTATGATTGCGTCAACGACCGGCGGTTCCTGGGCTTTTTATTCAGGCTGATAACGGTCGATCAACGAACATCATGACGCGCGAGTTGAGGGCATGGCTTGATCGTCCCGCCGTCGCTCTCGCGATCAGTTGTCGCAGGGATCTCGCAGCAGGGGCGCGCAATTGGCATTGCGCGGGAAGACGGGAGGACGAGATGGTGTTGAGAGCGTTCGTCGGCACGATAGCTTGCGCCGCGCTGCTCGTGGGCACCGACGCTATGGCAGGCGCCTATCGGCCGGGTGATTTTCTCAGGCTCGACTTGTCGCGGGCGGTCTTGTCGCCGGAGCCGCTCGGCCCCGAAGCGCATTTCGAGGCGGTACCGATCGAGGCGAAGACCGACCGGCCGGCGGCTGTCTCCCGCTCGGCGATCGATCCCGAGGTGCATTCTGCCGTTCCGCGCGCCGTTGCGACCCGACGGGTTCGTTCCGACAAGACCGCGGAGCGGCCGCGAGGGGCAGCTCGGACCAACCTCGCGCACCGCCGCGGCAACCCGCTGGACGCGCAGGCGATGGATACACGCATCCAGACCTGGCCGTGCAAGCCGGGCAGCGGCGGCATCTGCAGCTGGCGCTGAGCGGGCCGGCGTCGCCCTGATCCGGAACCAATGTCCCGACATGTTGATTGTGGTCGGCCGAGCGCCCGCTTGAACTCCCAAGCGCGCCTCAGGCAGTCTGAGCGTATCCCGCCAAGGTCTTGATGTTCCGAGGCTGCGCCCGCCCGCGGCTGGCCACAGGTCCGCGTTGTTCCAGGAGAGATCATGAACGTCATCGAAACGCAGGGCATCCGTCTGCCCAAGCTCGGGCTCGGCACCTTCCGCATGCAGGGAACGGTGTGCCGCGAGGCGGTCGAGAGCGCGCTCGCGCTCGGCTACCGCCACATCGACACTGCCGAGATGTATGCCAATGAGGATGCGATCGGCGCCGCGCTCGCGACGGCTTCGGTGGCGAGAGAGGATTTGCACGTCACCACAAAGGTCTGGCCGGAGAATCTCGCCCCGGATTCCATCCGCCGCGCGTTCGAGACCAGCTTGAAGAAGCTGCGGCTGGACTTCGTCGACCTCTATCTCATCCACTGGCCGGCCAAGGACATGAACCTGCCGGCCGCGCTGGAGACGCTGATGATGCTGAAGCAAGAGGGGCGCACCCGCGCGATCGGCGTCGCCAACTTCACTGTCGCGCTGCTCAAACAGGCCGTCGAGGAGATCGGGGCGCCGGTCGCCTGCAATCAGGTCGAGTACCATGTGATGCTCGACCAGTCGAAGCTGAAGGCCTACATGAAGAGCCGCTCTATTCCCCTGGTCGCCTATTGTCCCCTCGCGCAGGGACGCGCGGCAGCCGACGAGACGCTGGCTGCGATCGNCNNNA
>NZ_CAFI01000007.1:0-24986 GCF_000239775.1 Bradyrhizobium sp. ORS 375 | reverse complement strand
GGTCGCCCTCAAGTGGCTGTTGGATCAGGATGGGGTGGCCGCCATTCCGAAGGCCGCGCGTCCGGAGAGCCAGCAGGCGAACTGGGACGCGATGAAGCTTCAACTGGATGATGAGGACCACGCGACCATCGCCGGGCTGCCCAAGGACAAACGCTTCGTGAACCCCGGCTTCGCGCCGGATTGGGATCGCTGACCACTCGCTCGGACTGATCGCAGAAAAATGGCCCCTCGCGGGGCCATTTCCATCTCTGCGCTGCAGATCAGTAGCGGTGCTTGATGATCACGGTGCGGTCGTGGTGACGGTGATAGGGCCGCCAGTCACGATGCATCCGGTACTCGGCGCGGGAGCGATCCCAGCCATGATGGCGTTCCCAACCGTGATGATAGTGATGGCCGCCGCGCTTGATCACCACCGTCTCGGCGTTGGCAATCGACGGCGCCGCGAGTGCGATGGCAGTCAGGGAAGCAAGGGCAAGAGCGATCTTCTTCATGTTGTCCTCCAGGCTGAATTGCGCGAGGTCAACTTGAAGTGTGACAGAACGTTCCGCAGGAACTTCTGCGAAGTTGCTGAATGCACGTTCAGATTTGGTGTTTGCCGCGCGTGGCAAGCTGCAGTGGAAGCCGCAGTGTATCGTCAGTCGCACTTCCGAAGCACCGGCGTCGGCTTGCCATTGGCGACGAAGCGGCCGTCGCGAATGGTGTAGCTGTCATCCTCGCCGCGATTGAACAACGAGCGGATGCTGCCGTCGGCCGTCCTGGTGATTCCGTTCTCCCGCGTCTGGCGCGCTTTGGGGAGCACGATCGACAGCACCAGGGTCTGGTCCGGCTCGATGCGCGCGTTTGCCACCGCGTTCACGTCGGACGGATCATGGTCGCGGCGATAGATCAGATTACCGTCCGGTGTGACCTCGTAGGAGATGATGGCGCCGCGGCCTTTCACCGGTGGTGCGCTGCAGTCGGCGGCCCAGGTCCCGATCAGGCCCCAGCCTCGAGCGATGTCGACGGTCTCGTCCGCGGCAGCGGCAGAGACGAACGCTGATGCGTAGAGCAGGATCGCGAGGAGAGGGCGGGAGATCGAGGGCATACGGTCTCGCAGAGCTGACTGCCGCGCCATCTTAATGCACTGCGTCAGGGGCGCAACGACGGACCTGAGCGCCGATGGTTGGCACAAAGTCTCATTCTTTCCCGGCCGGCCTTGCTGGCCCGGCGGTCAAGGCGCATGCTGGCGACAACTACAAACAAGGCTATTGGGGGAGGCCGAGCATGTCCGCGCTATCGCGCCGCAAATTCCTGTTGTCGTCCGGAGCTGCCGCAATGGCGGCCATCGCGGGTCCTGCTGGTGCCGCGATGGGGCCAGCTGACAAGTTCGACCTGGTGATCAAGGGCGGCGACGTCATCGATCCCAGCCAAGCCTTGCGCGGCAAGCGTGACATCGGCATCCGCTGGGGCGTCGTCGAAGCCATCGAGCTCGAAATTCCGGCGGAGAAGGCGCTGCGGTCGATCGACGCCGCCGGCCGGCTGGTGATGCCGGGTCTGATCGACCTCCACAGTCACGTCTACCCCTATGGCTCGGCGATCGGGATCCCGCCGGATGAGCTGGTCCAATTCCAGGGTACGACGACGGTCGTCTCGGCCGGCGACGCCGGCGTGAATAATCTCGCCGCGCTGCGTCGCTTCATCGTCGGCCAGTCGCGGGCGCGCATCTACGCGTTCGTGCACATCGCCAATAACGGCCTGTCGGCCTTCCCGGTCGCCGAGCTCTATAACATCGACAACGCGCAAGTGGACGCCTGCGCCATGGCGCTCGCCGAGAACCCGGATTTCCTGCTCGGCGTCAAGGTGCGGATGTCGGAGAACGTGATCTTCAAGCACGGTCTGGAGCCGTTGAAGCGCGGCATCAAGGCGTGCGAGCTCTGCGGCTGGCCGGCGCGGATGATGGTGCATATCGGCGGCGTCGAGACCGGCGAGCTGATGTCGCAGATCCTCGACCTGCTGCGGCCCGGTGATATCCTCACTCACGCCTATTCAGGCGCGCCGAACATCGGCGGCGCCTTCACCAACATCGTGCAGGACGGCAAGCTGCTGCCGGCGGCGCTTGCCGCCAAGCAGCGCGGCGTGCTGTTCGACGTCGGCCATGGCGGCGGCAGCTTCGACTACACCGTCGCGGAGGTGGCGATCCCGGGCGGCTGCAGCCCGGATACGATCTCCTCGGACATCCATGTGTTCTCGGGCAACACGCCGGGCATGCCGTTCCTGCCGAATGTCATGAGCAAGTTCCTGGCGATGGGATTTTCGCTGGATCAGGTCGTGAGCATGGCAACCTCGGCGCCGGCCAAGATCATCGGCCGGACGCCGAAGCTCGGCACGCTGCAGGTCGGCGCGCCGGCCGACCTCGCGATCGTGGATCTCGTCGAGGGGCCCGTCACGTTCGTCGATACGCGCGGCAACAAGCGGGACGGCAAGCTGCAGCTGAAGCCGATGCAGACCGTGATCAACGGCGTGCCGTTCGGGCGGCCGTATCAGTCGCCATTCTCGGTGCGGTGAGCCGCGCGGTCATTCGACCGCGCTGCTGCGCTCGACATTGGCGGAGCGCCGGGGCACGCCGAACTCCTCGCGGCAGACCTCGGCGAGCACCGCGATGCCCTCGCGGATCTCCTGATGCGAGGGGCTGGCGAAGCATAGCCGCAGACGGCTGCGCGCGTGCGCGGCGTCGGTCGACCATTCCGGACCCGGATTGATCGAGACGCCGCGCTTCAGCGCAGCCTGTGACAGCTTGATCGCGTCGACCTGGTCCGGCAGCTTGACCCAGAGGAAGATGCCGCCCTTCGGTGCTTCGAACTCGGCTGATGTCCCGAACTCGGCGTCGAGCGCCTCGATCAGCGTGTCCAGCTTGGCGCGAAGGCCTCGGACCAGCTGCGGCACGTGGGTCGCGAAATGCGGCTTGCAATATTCGGCCAGCACCATCTGCTCGAGCGCGCCGGAGCCGGCATCGGTCTTCAGCGCCAGCAGAACCGACATGATGCTCCATGGCGCGACCAGAAAGCCGACCCGCAGCGCCGGCGCGACCGATTTGGAGAACGAGCCGAGGTGGATCACGCCGCCATGGTCGGACATGCCGTGGATCGCGCGCGGGCGCTTGCCGTCCCAGATCAGGTCGGCGTAGCAATCGTCCTCGAACACCGGCACGCCATAGGCTCGGGACAGCCACAACAGCTCGGCGCGCCGGTTCTCGGGCAAGATGGTGCCGGTCGGGTTCTGGACGGTCGGGATGGTATAGATATATTTCGGCCGGATGCCCCGATCCTTGAGATCGGCCAGCACCGTCGCCAGCACATCCGTTCGCATGCCGTCCCGGTCGAGCGGAATGCCGATCGGCTTGACTCCGATCCGTGCCAGCCGTGTCAGCGTGCCCTGGTAATTGTCCTGCTCGACCAGCACGCAGTCGCCCGGCGCGAGCAGGGCCTGGTTGACGAGGTCCAGCCCCTGCAGCGAGCCGGAGAGGATCATGATGTCGTCGGCGCGCGCCGACATTCCGGCATCACGGGTCAGCTTGGCGGCAAGGAAGTCCCGCAACGGCCGATAACCCTGCGGCCCGTGAGCCAGGCCGTAGGTCGCGAGCGCGCGGCCTTCGCGGGCGAGCACGGCGTCCGCGGCCGCACGCAGATCGTCGACCGGCACGGCGTCGGCATCGTTGTTGCCTCCGACGAAGCTGTATCTGGCCAATCCCGTCCACCGTGCGGCTGGCGCGGGCAGCCCGGGGCCGAGGAGCGGTGCAAAATCGAATGCGGCCATGAGGCGCGGCTCCCTTGTTCTGGATTTGACGCGACTTTAAACAGATACCAGGGCGCTTGTCCTCGCGGGACAGGCTCTTTTCCGGGGAAGGCGACCTTTCCGACGGCGGTTCCGCTGCTCTGGCGCGCGCGCGCGATCCCGGTTAAAGCAGCCCCGGAAAAGCAGCGAGACTTGCAATGGCCGACTCGATCCAGGAAGTTCTGCACGCCTTCGCCAAGGGCGAGATGGTCGTCGTGACCGACGATGACGATCGCGAGGGGGAAGGCGATCTGATCGTCGCTGCCTCGCTCTGCACGCCGGATAAGATGGCGTTCATCATCCGCCACACCTCCGGCATCGTCTGCGCGCCCATCACGGCCGACGACGCGCGGCGGCTGCGGCTCGACCCGATGGTCGCGCACAATGATTCCAACCACACCACGGCGTTCACGGTCTCGATCGACTACAAGCCGGACGGCGGCACCGGCATCTCCGCCGAGGAGCGCGCCTCCTGCTGTCGTGCGCTCGCCAATCCCAATGCGGGGGCGAATGATTTCGCGCGACCCGGCCATATCTTCCCGCTGATCGCGCGCGATGGCGGCGTGCTGCTGCGCTCGGGCCATACCGAGGCGGCCGTCGATCTCTGCAAGCTCTCGGGGCTGCCGCCGGTCGGCGTCATCTCGGAGTTGATGAACGACGACGGCACGGTGATGAAGGGCGAGCAGGTCGTCCGCTTCGCCGCCGCCCACAATCTCAGGCACGTCACGATCGCCGACCTGATCTCCTACCGGCAGGCGCGCGAGAAGCTGATCGAGCGCGTGTCGACCTTCACGACCGAGAGCCCGATCGGGCCGCTGCAGGGCTTCGCCTATCGCTCGCCGTTCGATCCGATCACCCACGCCGCATTCGTCTACAACGGTATCGGCGACGGCAGGAACGTGCTGACGCGATTGCACAAGCCCAACATCGTGAAGGATCTGATTGCGGGTCCGCAGCGTATTCAAGCGGTGCTGCAGCACTTCAAGCAGGCCGGCCGCGGTGTGCTGATCTATCTGCGCGACGGCGCGGCCGGCGTTCCGGTCGAGCCGGTCGCGGAGCCGCATACCGCGGAGGCCGATCGCCATCGTCAGTGGCGCGAGGTCGGCGTCGGTGCGCAGATCCTGCGAGATCTTGGCGTGACGTCGATCCGGAACCTGACGTCATCGGCCCATGACTACAAGGGCCTGTCGGGGTTCGGCATCGAGATCGTCGCCAACGAGCGGCTTGAAGGCTGAACTCCCAGGATTTAACCTCTAGAGGCTGCGACCAGTGCGCAGCGAGACGCGAAAGGACCATTCATGAGCGCGCGCCCTCAGGCAAAGGACAAGCCGGCCCAGTCGAGCTTCCAGTGGGACGATCCCTTCCTGCTGGACGAGCAGCTGACCGAAGACGAGCGCATGGTGCGTGACACCGCGCGCGCCTATGCCCAGGACAAGCTGCTGCCGCGCGTGACCAAGGCCTATCTCGAGGAGAAGACCGACCGCGAGATCTTCAACGAGATGGGCGAGCTCGGCCTGATCGGCATCACGCTCCCCGAGGAATATGGCTGCGCCAATGCGAGCTACGTCGCCTACGGCCTCGTCGCGCGCGAGATCGAGCGCGTCGATTCCGGCTATCGCTCGATGAACTCGGTGCAGTCCTCGCTGGTGATGTATCCGATCTACGCCTATGGCGACGAGAACCAGCGCAAGAAGTACCTGCCGAAGCTCGCCAGCGGCGAGTGGGTCGGCTGTTTCGGCCTGACCGAGCCGGACGCCGGCTCCGATCCCGCCGGCATGAAGACCCGTGCGGAAAAGGTTGCCGACGGCTATCGCCTGACCGGCAGCAAGATGTGGATCTCGAATGCGCCGATCGCCGACGTGTTCGTGGTGTGGGCCAAGTCGGCCGCGCATGACAACCAGATCCGCGGCTTCATCCTCGAGAAGGGCATGAAGGGCCTGTCGGCGCCGAAGATCGGCGGCAAGCTCTCCCTTCGCGCCTCGATCACCGGCGAGGTGGTGATGGACGGCGTCGTGGTGCCGGAAGATGCGCTGCTGCCCAACGTCTCAGGTCTGAAGGGCCCGTTCGGCTGCCTGAACCGCGCCCGTTATGGCATCTCCTGGGGCGTGCTCGGCGCTGCCGAGGACTGCATGCAACGCGCCCGCCAGTACACGCTGGACCGCAAGCAGTTCGGCCGTCCCCTTGCCGCCACCCAGCTGGTGCAGAAGAAGCTCGCCGACATGGAGACCGAGATCGCGCTCGGCCTGCAGGCCTCGCTGCGCGTCGGTCGTCTCATGGACGAGGGCAAGATGGCGCCGGAGATGATCTCGATCGTCAAGCGCAACAATTGCGGCAAGGCGCTGGACATTGCGCGCGTGTCGCGTGACATGCACGGCGGCAACGGCATCCAGATCGAGTACCAGGTGATGCGCCACGTCTCCAACCTCGAGACGGTCAACACCTATGAAGGCACGCACGACGTCCACGCCCTGATCCTCGGCCGCGCGATCACGGGCATTCAGGCGTTCTTCTAGTCCGTCGGATCGTTCTCGGGGACGGGCCTTGAGTCCTCAACTGCCATCGTCCGCGAAGGCGGACGATCCAGTACGCCGAGACGACTGTGATCAGCCGAGATGCCACGGAGTACTGGATGCCCCGCCTGCGCGGGGCATGACGGCGGAGGAAGCAGGCCATTCACGTGCCTGTGGAAAGTAAGGGCAGCAGATGGCCGAGGACGACGTTCCGTTCAACCGCAACTTCCCGCTGGCTGCGGGCGTCGTCGACGAGGTGCGCCCGGACATTCGCCGTGTCCTCTGCAACAATCCCAGCCCGTTCACCTTCACCGGCACCGTCAGCTACATCATCGGCCGCGGCAACGTTGCAATCATCGATCCCGGTCCGGACAACGAGGCGCACGCGCAGGCGCTGTTGGACGCGGTGCGCGGCGAGACCGTGACGCACATCCTGGTCACGCACACCCACCGCGACCACTCGCCGAACACCGGCCGACTGAAAGCCGCGACCGGCGCGACCGTCTATGCCGAAGGCCCGCATCGCGCGTCGCGCCCGCGTTACGAGAGCGAAAAGCACAGCCCGGAATCCGGTGTCGACCGCGACTTCGCGCCCGATGTCGCCGTGGCTGACGGCGACGTCATCGAGGGGCAGGGCTGGCGGCTGCAGGCCGTCGCGACGCCGGGTCATACCGCCAACCATCTCGCCTTCGCCTGGGGCGAGCGCAGCACGACCTTCGTCGGCGACCACGTGATGGGCTGGGCGACCTCGATCGTCGCGCCGCCGGATGGCTCGATGGTCGACTACATGGCGTCGCTGGAGCGGCTCGCCGCGCGCCCTGAGGAGCTGTATCTCTCAGGCCATGGCCCCGAGATTACCGAGGGCCCGCGCTATACGCGCTTCCTGATGCGTCATCGTCAGGCGCGGGAGGCCTCGATCCTGCACCGCCTCGCCAAGGGCGAGGCCGATATCCCGACCATGGTGCGCGCGATCTATATCGGCATCGATCCGCGGCTCACTACGGCCGCCGGCTATTCCGTGCTGGCGCATCTGGAAGACCTCGTCGCCCGCGGCATCGTGGCGACGGAGGGCGATCCGGTGATCGGCGGCACCTACCGGCTGGCGTAGCGACGCGGGAGCAGCGAAGTGGCGGGACACATCGCGGAAGGGGCGCGGTGGAAACCGGTTCGTCCCGGTCCTACTTCTTCACAGTCTTCGCGTTCGCATTGCCCTTCGCCACGGGCGGCGGTGTGACCTTCTTCACCGGCTTCTGGGCTTCGGCTTCGGTCGCGTTCGACAGGTCCTCGAGCAGCTTGTTGACGCGCGCGGCGTTGCTGCCGAGATCGGAGTCGAAATAGGGCGAGGCGGAATAGCGCGAGGCGGAGCGGACGTCGATCCGGGACTCGTCGCCGTCCGGCTTGATGCGGATCGAGATGTCCTCGCGGAAGCCCATGATCGGCGTCCGCGCCACGGCCTCGATGCGGCCCTCGCGGCGCGGCGGCTGCGGCGCCCGCTCGTCGACCACGAACCATTTGCGGCGGTTGACCAGCTTCAGCGCGACGGCATAGGCGCGATCCGGCGGCAGCTCGACCTGCACCGGCTCGATGTCCGGATAGAATGTCCGCTGCTGCTCCCACGAATACAGGCCAGCATAGGCCGCGGTGTTGGTGCCGTCGCCATTGCGCAGCGGCGCCAGCGCCTCGAAGCGCGGTGGATCGACCGGATCGGTGGTAATGTCGTAGATCTTGGGGAGCTTGCGGTTCTGGAGCGCGAGATAGCCAGGATAGGCCAGCACGACGGCGTCGATCATGAAGGCGAGCAGGACCCGGCTCATGCCGCGGCTGCCATTGTGCCAGATCGCGACGAAGGCGGCGAGCCCGAGCAGGATCGACAGCACGGCGAGCCCGAGCGCGCCGAAAAAAGTCGCCAGCGCCGGCTTCATCTCCAGGAAGTCGAAGCGCAGGATCAGGATCGAAACCAGCACGGCGACGACCGAGAATACCGCCAGATTGCGGGTCCAGGTCGCCAGGCTGGAGGTCGGCTCCGACAGATAGGGGGCGTGAAACCTGCGAGCCATCGTGTCAGGAACTGCCGGGGTTGGGCGGCCCCGGGAGCCGGGGCGGATGATCTCGCTTGAGACCATGAGCCCCGGCCAAATTCAAGCGGAGTCTGCGCCTTGGTCCCGCGCCGTGGCCAGTCACGCCGGCCGTGGCGCGGTTTCGTCGATTGTGCGCCCGTGCCGGGGCTCCGAGACCGCCGCAGCGGGCTGCGGGCGAGGTCGAAACCTGACCGCAGCCGCAGCGTGTGGCTTCAGTGCCCGTGCGCCAGCGGACAGGCGGAGTCGGCGAGCTTGCCGAACGCTTCCTCGCCCGACATGGTCTGGACCACCTTGTAGTAGTCCCACGGGTACTTCGATTCCTCCGGCTTCTTGACCTGCATGATGTACATCTCGTGCTCCATCAGGCCGTCGGCGCGGATCTTGCCGTCGGGCGTGAACATGTCGTTGATCTTCATCTTGCGCAGCTGGTCCATGACCTTGTCGGACTCGGTGGTGCCGGCCGCCTTGACGGCGTTGAGATAGGTCAGCGTCGCCGAGTAGTAGGCGGCCTGGTTCATGGTCGGCTCGCGCTTGGTCTTCTCGTAATAGCGCTTGGCGAAGGCGCGGGTTTTGTCGTTGAGATCCCAATACCAGCCGGTGGTCAAATAGAGCCCCTGGGCGGTCTTCAGGCCGAGACTGTGGATGTCGCTGATGAAGGCCAGCAGCGCGGCAGGCTTCATCGTCTTGGCGATGCCGAATTCATCGGCGGCCTTGATCGAGTTGGTGAAGTCATTGCCGGCATTGGCAAGTCCCAGAACCTGCGCGCCCGAGCTCTGCGCCTGCAGCAGATAGCTGGAGAAGTCGGAGGTGGACAGCGGCACACGCACTGCGCCGACAACCTTGCCGCCATTGGCCTCGACCACCTTCGACGCCGCCTCCTGCAGCTGGGTGCCGAAGGCGTAGTCCGCGGTCAGGAAGAACCAGCTCTTGCCGCCCTGGCTGACTATGGTCTTGGCGGTGCCGTTGGCGAGCGAGGTGGTGTCGTAGGCGTAGTGGACGGTGTAGGGCGTGCAGTCCTTGCCGGTGAGCGAGGCGCCCGCCGCGCCGATCGCGATGAACGGGATCTTCTTCTCCTTCGCGGCATTGGCCATCGCGAGGCTGACGCCGGTGTTGGAGCCGCCGAGGATCATGGTGACGCCGTCGCGATCGGCCCATTCGCGAAACTTCTGGGCGCCGACATCGGGCTTGTTCTGATGGTCGGTCTCCATGAACTCGATCTTGTTGCCGAGCACGCTGCCGCCGAAATCCTCGATCGCCATCTTGGCAGCCTCGACCCCGCCCGGGCCGATCACGTCGGCATACAGCCCCGACATGTCGTCGATGTCGCCGATCACGACCTTGTTGCCGGCGGCGTGAGCGGCTGTGGCGACGAGTGAGGCTCCTAACAGCCAGGGCAGCAGACGCGTTGGATATCGCATGGTGGCGTTCCCTCGTTTTTTTGGTGGCGAACCTTAGGAACGAGCCGGTCGGGTTTCCTATTCGCCTATGGTCGAGACCGCGGCGCTGGAACTTTTTGCCGGGAACGCAAACGGCCCCTGCGGGGGCGCAGGGGCCGTGGATCACGCGCAGAGCGGGAGTGGCTGTTACGCCGCCGCGTTGGGGAAGCGATAGGCTTTGAACTGCTCGCGCAGCGCCGTCTTGAGGATCTTGCCGGTCGCGGTGTGCGGAATGCCGTCGACGAAGGCGACGTCATCGGGCATCCACCACTTCGCGATCTTGCCTTCCATGAACTTCAGGATGTCCTCGCGGGTCGCCGTCTGACCCTGCTTGAGCTGAACGATCAGCAGCGGCCGCTCATCCCACTTCGGATGATAGACGCCGATCACGGCTGCTTCCGCAACGGCGGGATGACCGACCGCGAGGTTCTCCAGATCGATCGACGAGATCCACTCACCGCCCGACTTGATGACATCCTTGGAGCGGTCGGTGATGCGCATGAAGCCGTGGGCATCGACGGTTGCGACGTCGCCGGTGTCGAAGAAGCCTTCCTCGTCGAGGATCTTGTTGTCGACCTTGTAGTACGCCTTCGACACGGCGGGACCGGACACCTTGAGGCGGCCGAAGGTCTTGCCGTCCCACGGCAGCTTGGCGCCGGCATCATCGGTGATCTTCATCTCGACGCCGAACGGCGGGAAGCCCTGGGTCTGCAGGATGTCGAGCTTGGCGTCGCCCTCGGCGGCGAGGAAGGGAGGCTTCAGGGTGGCGAGCGTGCCGATCGGGCTCATCTCGGTCATGCCCCAGGCGTGGCGCACGCCGATGCCCATGTCGAGGAACGCCTGGATCATCGAGCGCGGCATCGCCGAGCCGCCGCACACCACCATCTTCAGATGCGGCAGCGTGAGCTTGTGCGCTTGCATGTGCTGCAGCAGCATCAGCCAGACCGTCGGCACGCCGGCGGTGTAGGTCACTTTCTCGGTGTCGAGCAGCTCATAGACCGAGGCGCCGTCGAGCTTGGGGCCGGGCATCACCAGCTTGGTACCCATCGAGGGCGCGGAGAATGCGATGCCCCAGCTGTTGGCATGGAACAGCGGGACCACCGGAAGCATTGTGTCTGCCGCTGATGTTCCCAGCGAGTCGCGGTTGTTGGCCATCAACGCATGCAGCACGTTGGAGCGATGCGAATACAGCACACCCTTGGGATCGCCCGTGGTGCCGGACGTGTAGCACATCGCCGCGGCGGTGTTCTCGTCGAACGTGCCCCAGGCGAAATCGCCGTCGGCCTCGCCGATCCACGATTCGTAGGCCATCGCGTTCTTCAGCGTGGTCTGCGGCATGTGCGCCGCGTCGGTCAGCACCACGTACCGCTCGACGCTCGGCAGCTTGTCGGCGAGCTTCTCGAGCAGCGGCACGAAGGTGAGATCGGTGATGACGATCCGGTCCTGGGCGTGGTTGATGATCCAGCCGATCTGCTCGGGGAAGAGGCGCGGATTGACCGTGTGACAGATCGCGCCGATTCCCATAATGCCGTACCAGACCTCGAGATGGCGGCCGGTATTCCAGGCAATGGTGGCGACGCGGTCGCCGAGCTTGATGCCGTCGCGGGTCAGTCGCTGGGAGACCTTGAGGGCGCGGTCGTGGATTTGCCGATAGGTGGTGCGAACGATGGGACCTTCGACCGAGCGGGTCACGACCTCCTGGGAGCCGTGAATTGTCGCTGCATGCTCGATGATCCGGTGGCAAAGCAGGGGCCAGTCTTGCATCAAACCAAGCATCAGGTCGTTCCTCCGGGTGGTATTCGCTTTTCGACAGCGAGGGTCTTTTGGTCGGTTTCGTGAGTTTTAGCGCGCGCCGCAGCGGGCGCAAATGGCCTTGTGACGGCCACGGCGTCGCGCCGGGCTCGATGGTTAGCGCGGCCGTGGCGGCGCTCGCCTTGAGCTGGGTCATGACCGTCCCACCGGCAGCCGCGCGGTCGCGGGACGCTGGCCATGGCCATGAGCACAGCGGGCCAGCGCCGGCGGTGCGGCCAGGGTCTCCGCTGGCCGCCGTGCCGCTGCCGCGGCCGCGTCCGGAGACGGCGCCGCAGTCCGTCTCCCGCGAGCAGGCCAAAGAGACCGCGAAAGACGGCGCCAAGGACGAAGGTCCGGAGCAGGCCAAAGACGGCGTGACCAAGGATGGCGCAAAGGAGGCGAAGACGCCGCCGGCGCCGCAGATCTCGGCCTGCCGCATGGCGCTCACCGAGGACATCGCGATCGCGCCCTCGATCCCGCCGATCAAGGGGCCGGGCGCCTGCGGCGGCGACGATCTGGTGCGGCTGGAGGCGGTGGTGTTGCCGGACAAGCGGCGCGTGGCGCTGACGCCGGCGGCGACGATGCGCTGCACGATGGCCACCGCGGTCGCCAATTGGGTGCGTGGCGATCTGGCGCCGCTTGCGGCACGCCTCGGCAGCCCGATCGCGGCGCTCGACAATTATGATTCGTACCAGTGCCGCGGCCGCAACAACATCGCCGGCGCGCAGATGTCGGAGCACGGCCGCGCCAATGCGCTCGACGTGCGCGGCTTCAAGCTGGCCGATGGCCGCATGATCGAGCTGACCGATCGCACCCAGCCGCGCGATCTGCGCGAGGCGGTGCTGCATTCGGTCTGCACGCAGTTTGCGACCGTGCTGGGCCCGGACAGCGACTGGTATCACGAGGATCATATTCACCTGGATCTCGCCGAGCGGCGCAGCAACTACCGCATCTGCCAGTGGGACGTGCTCGATCCCCTGCCGAAGATCGCGCCCTTGATGCCGGCGATGCGTCCGGACGAGGCGCCGCCGCGCGAGACGGCGGAGGCCGACGATGAGGACAAGGCGGGTAAGGCAGGCAAGGGGGGCAAGGGCGCGGGGCGTCCGGGGGCAGGGCACGCCGCGGACACGGGAGCGCCACATGCTGCGCCGGCCGAGCCTGATTCTGGTGACGCCGACGCCGAGGCCGACGAGACGGAGCCGGCCACGCCGCCGCCGACACCGCAGCCAGCGCCGGCCAAGAGCAGCAAGAAGAAGCACAGAACGAGGTCTTGAGCCGGACCGACAGACGGCCGCGTGAGCCGGACCTGAACGTCTCCGCTCGCGCGTGCGCGGATCACGATGGCTGCTGCCAGGCCCGCGCTGCCCCGACCAAAACAAAAAAGGCGCCGAATGACCGGCGCCTTTGGAGAAGGTGATAAACGCGTTTCTCGGCTTTTGATTCCGTTGGCCGCGGACGCTTATTGCATCGCCGCGTAAGTGCCGCCGCCCAGGGCCATCTGCGGCTTGTAGGGCGAATCGCCCTTCTTCGGATCCAGCACGACGACGATGGTGCCGACCTTGACCCGGTTGTAGAGGTCGATCGCATCCTCATTGGTCAGACGGATACAGCCCGACGAAATCGAGGCGCCGATATATTCCGGCTGGTTGGTGCCGTGGATGCGGAACAGCGTGTCCTTGCCGTTGGCATAGAGGTACATCGCGCGCGAGCCCATCGGATTGTCCGGACCCGCCGCCACGAAGGTCGGCACGCCCAGGCGCTCGATCTCGCTCTTGGTCGGGTGCCAGGCCGGCCACTCGGTCATGGCGCCGACCTTGGCGATGCCCGACCAAGCCATCGCCTCTTCGCCGACGGTGATGCCGTAGCGAATCGCCTTGCCGCCATCGAGCACGTAATAGAGGTAGTGGCTGTCGGAATCGACGACGATCGAGCCCGGCGCCTCCTTGCGATGATACTCGACGATGGCACGCCGGAAGGGCTCGGCCACGGGCGTGTTGGTGTAGCGGATCTTGGCGAGAAGCTCCTTGTCCTTCGGCTTGAAGGCCTGGGCGTTGGTCGCCTCATAGGTCGTGGCCTGCATGCAGCCCGACAGCATCAGGCCGGCGGCCAGGAGTCCGAGTTTCACCTTCAGCGACATGTCACCAATTTCCAATTGACAGCTGACGTTGCAATGGTACGGCCGCGCCACTGCAGCGCGATTCCACGTGTCCCATTATCGTCAAAATCGATCCCGATTCCAGCCGATACACGCACAAGTCACGCTGCAGCGCCCTCATTGTTGCTTTTTTGCCGCAAAATTTCGACCCATCATCCACAGCTGTGGTTCAAAGGGCACGGTTCAGCGCCTCGCGGCGTTGAAGACGGAGTGAAGGGCCGCCGGCATGAAAAGCCGATGGACCCTGCCGGCAAGCTGCGTCACAAGGCGGCAGCATCCCGCCGCTAAGCCCCCCGAAACCACCTTTCGCGATTCGGAGTCCCTGTTCATGTTCTCGGTGTTCGTCCCGTCCGAGTCCTCGCTCAAAAAGGCGGCCGTCACCGATCCCGCAGCCCTGCCGGACAATGCGGTCTGGGTCGACCTGGTCAACCCGAGCAACGCCGAGGATCGGGCTGTCGAACAGCTCGCCGGGATCGCGGTGCCGACGCGCGAGGACATGCAGGAGATCGAGATCTCCAGCCGGCTCTACATCGAGAACGGCGCCCGCTACATGACGGCGACCTTGATGTGCCACTCGGACACCGACATGCCCCGCACGACGGCGGTGACGTTCATCCTCGCCGGTCACCGCCTGGTCACCGTGCGCTACGACCAGCCGCGGCCGTTCGCGGTGGTCGAGGCCAAGCTCGCCCGCAGCTGCGCGCCGGGCATCACCGGCGAGATGGTGCTGATGGAGCTGCTCGATGCGGTGATCGATCGTTGCGCCGACATCCTGGAGAAGGTCGGCGCCGACATCGACCAGGTCAGCCACGAGATCTTCGAGCCCAACAACGAGCGGCACGGCCACGCCAAGCAGTATTCGCAGATCCTGATCGCAATCGGCCGGAAGGGCGATCTGACCTCGAAGGTCCGCGAGAGCCTGGTT
Organism: Bradyrhizobium sp. ORS 375; assembly: GCF_000239775.1. GTDB lineage: Bacteria > Pseudomonadota > Alphaproteobacteria > Rhizobiales > Xanthobacteraceae > Bradyrhizobium. The sequence goes on along the minus strand of NZ_CAFI01000007.1, from coordinate 10,281 downwards.
TCGATCGGCCGTCTCGTGACCTTCCTGTCGGCGGTGGTCGAAGGCGTGAAATGGTCGAAGGACATGCGCGAGCAACTCAAGACCATGCAGCGTGACGTCGCCTCGCTGACCGATCACGCCTCCTATCTCGCCAGCAAGATCACCTTCGTGCTCGATGCGATGCTCGGCGTCGTCAATCTCGAGCAGAACAACATCATCAAGCTGTTCTCCGTCATGGCTGTCGTGCTGATGCCGCCCACGCTGATCGCGTCGATCTACGGCATGAACTTCAAGTTCATGCCGGAGCTCGAATGGACGCATGGCTATCCGATGGCGCTCGTCCTGATGCTGATTGCTGCGATCGTTCCGTACTACATCTTCAAGCTGAAGAAGTGGCTGTAGCCGAGCTGCATTGAACCGGCGGCTGCGCTGGTCTGGCGTCGATGCGAGAACGCCGGTATTCGCTGCGATGCGCTGGGCCAAGCCTCACGCGGGCGAGCTTGCTAGCAGCCGCAGGCATGTTCGTTCATCGAAAACCTGGTCGCTGGTATGTCGTTATGCACTTCAGTCGACACAGCAGATGCATGCCTGAAATGACTTATTAGGTCCGCCGCAGGGCCGCTGCAAAGGCGCCTCAATTCCTCAGGTAAAATTTGACGGGAACACTGAACGTTTGATCGAAACTTCTCTGCGATAACTCAGCTCGTGAGCATGACGAAAAGCAGGCGCATCGGCGCATGGCATGCAAGGCGAAGCTGGAGGCGCGTTGACCGCGCCCGGGGCCAAGAGGCGGCAATGGTTGAGAAACGCATAACGGCATCGAACAACGTGGTCGATCTCGCCAGCTATCAGCGTGGCCGGGCCGACATCGTCGTGGCCCATGCGCTGTCGCCGCGAACCTGCAGCTATTGCGGCGCCGAGCTCGACGACGACGAGCGCGAGGATGACTGCTCCAGCGCCCTCAACGTCGAATCCGCCCGCCTGCGCTGGCGCGCCGCGCAGATCCTGCGCGGCCTGGTGTGCGAAGGCTGAACCGGCGTTCTTGTTGAACGCTCACAATGCTCGAATTCTGCCCGGCTGCCTGCATCACCCAAGCTGTCGTCCCGGCGAACGCCGGGACCCATAGCCACAGGCCGTAGTAGCGGCCCAAGCCGGCCGTGACTAAGCCCTTCGTTCCCCACATCTGCTGAGGCGTACGGGCCCCGGCGTTCGCCGGGACAACAGCGGAGTGCGCGGAGAGCGCCGTGGCAGTCAGCTGACGTGGTGTGGATAAAGCGAAGACCTGACCCGAAACCACAGCCTTACGTCGCTCCTCGTTCAGCACATTGGCCGCCTTCACTTGCATGACCGCGCCAATCTCTGCAGACGGCGTTAACTGCGGCTTGGCGAGTAGCCCGTGACTCGTCGAACCGCGCAAGTCGGTGTGAACCAATCTGCGGAGGCGAACCGGTCTCCCGCTGCTGCCTTCACACGTGCTGGCCGCCGTTGATGTGGATCTCGGCGCCGTTCACGTAGGAGCTGGTCTCCGTGCACAGCACGTAGATGATCTTCGCGACCTCGTCGGGGGTGCCGAGCCGCTGCATCGGGATCTGCTCCTGCACGATCTTCTCGGTGCCCGGGGACAGGATCGAGGTGTCGATCTCGCCCGGCGCGATCGAGTTGACGCGCACGCCGACGCGGCCGAAATCCGAGGCCATTTCCCGGGTCAGCGCGGCGAGCGCCGCCTTGGAGGTCGCATAGGCGGCGCCCGCGAACGGATGCACGCGCGAGCCGGCGATCGAGGTGACGTTGACGACCGATCCCTTGGCCGCCTTCAGCTCCTTGATCAGGCCGCGCGCCATCATGATCGGCGCGAAGAAGTTGACGCGGAAGACCTGATTCCAGGTGTCGAGATCGGTATCGACAGTGCCGAGCCGCGCGCCGCCCGATCCCTTCGGCGAGATCGCGGCGTTGTTGACCAGCGCATGCAACTCGCCGCTATCCATGCGCTGCTTGATCTCCTCGATCGCGCGCAGCGTATCCTGGGGATCGGCGAGGTCGACCTGGATGTGATCCTCAGGGCCTGCGCCCCAGGGGCACTCCTCCGGGAAGGGATGCCGCGAGCAGGTGATGACGCGCCAGCCGGCCGAGGAGAACCGGATCACGGTGGCATGACCGATGCCGCGGCTGGCGCCGGTCAGCAGCATCGTGCGCCGCGGCTGGTTGGAGGAGGTCGGCATGATGAGATATTTCTCCCGATCCACGAGGGATCAGCTTACCACAAGGGTTGCATGTTCGGTGCGCGTTTCCTGCGCACCGATGTCGAACGCTGTCGAGCGATAGTCCACGATGAGGCCCAACAGAGCCTCGCCGTCGCTTACGGATACATCCGCACCTTTGCCCACGGCTGCCCGGCGGCGTCGCGGCGGAATTCGATGCGATCGTGCAGCCGGAAGGGCCGGTCGTGCCAGAACTCCATGCGAACGGGCGTGATGCGCCAGCCGCTCCAGCCCGGCGGCCGCGGCACCTCGCCGATGATGTATTGCGCGGCGACCTTGGCGATTGCCTGCTCGAAGGCGAAGCGGCTCTCCAGCGGCTGCGACTGCTTGCTGGCCCAGGCGCCGAGCTGCGCCTGCTTCGGCCGGCTCGCGAAATAGGCGTCGGCTTCCTCGTCGGTCACCGGCGTCACCAGGCCGCGGATGCGCACCTGCCGGCGCAGCGACTTCCAGTGAAACAGCAGCGCGGCCTTCGGATTGGCGGCGAGCTCCTGGCCCTTCTGGCTGGCCTTGTGGCTGTAGAACACGAAGCCGTCCGCGTCATAGCCCTTCATCAGCACCATGCGCACATCCGGCAACCCGTCCGCGTCGACGGTCGAGAGCGCCATCGCATTCGGATCGTTCGGCTCGCTCTTGGTGGCCTCCGCGAACCACTCGGCAAACAGCGCAAACGGCTCGCCGGCCTGGGTAAAATCAGCCGATGTACCGGATGTTAAGGTTGTCTGGTGTTTGATGCTCGTGGGGTCGGTCATGTGTATGGGGAGTCCGAGTTTTGCGTTCACCCGCGGCCAAGCGCGTGCAAGTCGAGTCTGGTCCGGCCCTATATAGGGCATCGGTCCGGCTTGGCCTATCCGCGATCGGTCATGCCGGCACCGCTTTGACACTCATTCTAATCGGCCTGTCGGGCGGCGGCTGCAGCCTGTCGCGTCCCGAGACGGCGTTCGCCAAGATGGAGGACGCGGAGATCACCGGCACGGTCAGCCCGGCGCCCGAACGCGAGCCCACCGAGGCCGATCTGGCTTTCGCCCGAAACGCCGCCTCCGACGTGCTGACGAAGGGCACCAAGGATTCCAGCCAGCCCTGGCAGAACCCGCAGACCGGCGCCCGCGGCTCGGTGACCCCGATCGCCAAGACGTATACCGGCGAGAATGGCCGCATGTGCCGGGATTTCCTGGCGAGCTACGTCAACGGCAAGACCGAACGGTGGCTGCAGGGGTCGGCCTGCCGGATCGAGCGGGGACGCTGGGACATCCAGACGCTCAAACCCTGGCAGCAAAGCTAGCGGGATCGCTCCGAACCCGTTGCAAAAATACAACGGACTCCCCAGATGAAATGCAAAGCGGGCGGGGAGCCCATAGGTTAGTATCTGACTTTCTGTAAGGAGACGTGACGGATGCGCGACCCCTATGAGGTCTTGGGGGTGCCGCGAAGCGCCAGCGCTGCGGCCATCAAGAGCGCCTATCGCAAGCTCGCCAAGAAGCATCATCCCGACAGCAACAAGGATGACCCGAAGGCATCGGCCAGGTTCGCCGAGATCAATTCGGCCAACGAGATCCTGGGCGACGAGGAGAAGCGGAAGCAGTTCGATCGCGGGGAGATCGATGCCGACGGCAAGCCGCGCTTCCAGGGCTTTCCTGGCGGCGGCGCCGGAAGGGGCGGTCCCGGCGGCGGCTTCGAGAACTACACCTTCCGCAGCGGCGGCGGGCCTGGTGGCGGCTTCGGCGGCGGTGGCGGCTTTGAGGACATTCTCAACAGCATGTTCGGCGGCTCGGCCCGTGGCGGCCGCGGCGGCGGCAGCCCGTTCGAGTTCGACACCGGCGGCGTCGGCGTCGATCTCGACCTGAAGGTTGCGATGTCGGTGACGCTCGAGGAGTCCGTGAAAGGCGGCGAGAAGCGCGTGCGCCTGCCCTCGGGCAAGGAGCTCAACGTCAAGGTTCCGCCCGGCGTGACCGCCGGCCAGCAGATCCGGCTGAAAGGGCAGGGCGAGAGCGCGCCGGGACATCGGCCCGGCGACCTGCTGATCACCATCCAGATCGCGCCGCATCCGTTCTTCAAGGTCGAGGGCAGCGACGTCAGGCTCGATCTGCCGATCACGCTGTACGAAGCGGTGCTCGGCGCCAAGGTGCGCGCGCCGACGCTCGGCAGCGCGGTCGAGCTGTCGATCCCGAAGAACACGTCGAGCGGCCGCACCTTCCGGCTGAAGGGCAAGGGCCTGCCCAAGAGCGACGGCTCGGCCGGCGATCTGTTCATCACGACGAAGATCGTGCTGCCCGACGGCAACGACGCCGAGCTCGAAGCGCTGATGACCAAATGGCGCGACAAGCACCCGTACAATCCGCGCAGCAACCTGTCGTAACGAACGACCCTGCCGGCTGTTAGCTCCGTCATGCCCGGGCTTGTCCCGGGCATCCACGCCTATCCCAGGGTGCGGGCCGACGTGGATGGCCGGGACAAGCCCGGCCATGACGAAGACCGGCGAGCCGATTTTCGATCATTAATGCAGTCCATCCTGCTGGATGGACAAAACCTGGCGAGACTTCGGAAAAAAGTGCGGCCTCGAAAGGGGGACCAGCGCGGTACAAAACCCCGATCGAGGCCGCTTCCGTGTCGATCGGCGGATCGAACACTCGTCATTTTTTCGTGAGTATTTGGTGCGATATTGAGACGCGCCGGTGCCATGATTCCAGATTTTCGGTGACGGAATTGCGGCGTCCACCTTGGCGTGTGCCCGGCTGATGTCGAGCGTGCGGCGCGATACGCCGATGCCTGGTTTGCGGGCGCCTGGCAACCGCTTCTGCGGATGGCGGGATTCGCCAGGCCGCACATCGCGGCCGCCATCGAAGCGTGATGTGGCGCTAGCCGCCCCCGCGTTCGGACTGGTCATAAACAAGGCGCGCAACCTGTGTGAGACGCGTCCGGTCGCTGCTGCCGCTGACGACGTAGCTGACGCCGCGGTCCGCCCAGGACAGCGCGGAGGTATTGCCCTGCGCCGTGTAGCGCATCTGCGCCGCCTCGATCCCCACCTTGGTCGCGTACACGGTGAAGCGCTCGCCCGAGGCGCTCTCGTACATCAGGAACGAGGCCGGTCCGGTCGGTCCCGGCAGCAGGCGGCCGCCGACGAGCTTCAGCCCTGTGGTCTCGAGCTCCGGCGCCTGCACGGTGCGGCCGCAGCGGCGCGTCAGCCATTGCTGCAGATGGGCCTTCTCCTCGCCGGGAACCTCGACGGGATGCCGCACCTCGACGACGTAGAGCCGATGCGCATCGAGCGCCTCGCCGGTCAGGCTCTGCAGCAGGGAGGGTGATGTCGCGGCGCCATGCGCGATCCAGCCGACTGCGCCGCCGACCGCAAACGCAACGACGCTCGCCGCCATCGCGCCGATGATCCAGCGCCTGGGACGACGATCGAGCCGGTCGAGATCCAGCCGCGATGGCACCGGTTCATTGACGACCGAATCATAACGGGCATGCAGGGCCTCGGCCATGCTGCGCCACGATTCGACCCGCTCGGCCTCGGCCGGATGCGTCGCGAGCCAGCGCTCGACATCGCTGCGGCGCTCCGCCGGCAGCTCATTGTCGACATAGGCGTGAAGCTCGTCCTCGGTGACGGGAATGGTCGGCTCGGTCATCATCTGGGTCTCGTTGCAGTCGAGCGGCCGCGCATCGGCGCGGTCGTCCCTGCCGTGGTCAGGCGAGCGCGGCAGCACGGTTTTTGTGCGGTCGATCGTCGGGTCATTTCACTCTCCTCAGCGCCGGGCGCTCGCCTTCGAGCACGGCGCGGACATGGGCGCGGGCGCGGGCGAGCCGCGACATCACCGTTCCGATCGGGACACCCTGGATGTCGGCGACCTCGCGGTAGCTCATGCCCTCGAGCACCACGAGCAGCAGCACGGCACGTTGCTCCTCCACCAGAGCGGCGAGTGCGCGTTCGATATCGCGGCCTTCGGCCTCGGTGCCGCTGGCGTCGGGATTGTCGTCCTGCAGCGGCATGAAGTGCGGCCGCCGCGCCAGCGACCGCCGCCGGTTCTTATTCAGATTGGTCAGGATCGTGTACAGCCAACTCCGGATATCTCCGCCGAGGAACAGCCGCTCCGAGCGCAGCGCCCGCACCAGCGTGTCCTGGACCAGATCGTCGGCCGCATCCAGGTCGCGCGCCAGGGCGCGGGCATAGCGGCGCAGTGCCGGGATCATGGCCTCGACGCTCTGGCGAAACGCGCTCATGGGCTGTCCTGCGGCCGTGCCCTTCTGTCCCGAAGGCGCGGGCCGCAACCGCGCCTTGCAGAGACCATAACCCCGTGATCACAGACCTATTCCGCCCCCGGAAAACCCGGCCTGGAGTTTGCCACAGAGCGGGCGGAATGGGGCTGTACCGGGCCAGACCGGTGGTGTACGTCCAGTCCTTAATAATCGGTTCGATGGGAAGCCGCATGGCGCAGATTTCAGGTTTGATGCAGGGCAAGCGCGGGGTCGTCCTCGGCGTGGCCAACAACCGCTCGATCGCCTGGGGCATCGCCAAGGCCGCGCGCGCGGCCGGCGCGGAGATCGCATTGACCTACCAGGGCGACGCGCTGAAGAAGCGGGTGGAGCCGCTGGCCGCCGAGCTCGGCGGCCTTGTCCTCGGCCATTGCGACGTGACTGATCCCGCGACCATCGACGCGGTGTTCGACGTGCTCTCGGAGAAGTGGGGCAAGATCGATTTCGTGGTCCACGCCATCGCCTTCTCCGACAAGGACCAGCTCGATGGCCGCTACATCGAGACCACGCAGGACAATTTCTCCAAGAGCATGCTGATCAGCTGCTACTCGCTGACCGCGATCGCGCAGCGCGCAGAGAAGCTGATGACCGACGGCGGCTCGATCATCACCTTGACCTATTACGGCGCCGAGAAGTGGATGCCGCACTACAACGTGATGGGCGTCGCCAAGGCCGCGCTGGAAGCCAGCGTCCGCTACCTCGCCGCCGACCTCGGCGAGAAGAACATCCGCGTCAACGCGATCTCGGCCGGTCCGATCAAGACGCTGGCTGCGTCGGGCATCGGCGATTTCCGCTATATCCTGAAGTGGAACGAGTACAACGCGCCGCTGCGCCGGACCGTGACCATCGAGGAGGTCGGCGACAGCGCGCTGTATCTCTTGTCCGACCTGTCGCGCGGCGTCACAGGCGAGGTGCATCACGTCGATTCCGGCTATCACGTCGTCGGCATGAAGCGGCCGGAGGCGCCCGACATCTCGCTCAGCAATTCCGTCGGCGCCAAGGACTAACGCAGCGCGCCAATGCCCCGGCCTACGATCTACTACATCCGCCACGGCGAGACGGAATGGAATGCGCTCGGTCGGCTGCAGGGCACGCAGGACATCCCGCTGAACGCGCGCGGGCGCGAGCAGGCGGTTCAGGCCGGTACCATCCTCGGTGAGCTGGTCGGACGCAACGGCCATGCCGTGACGCGCCTGCCTTACGTCGCGAGCCCGTTGATCCGCGCCCGCGCCACGATGGAGTTGGTACGCCAGACCCTGAAGCTGCCGGTGGCCGACTACGGCCTCGACATGCGGCTGCGCGAGATCGGCTACGGCAAGTGGGAAGGCGCGACCTTGCCGGAGATGCAGGCCGCCGATCCCGTGTTCTACGCCAAGCGCCTGACCGAGAAATGGACGCTGGCGCCGGAGGGCGGCGAGACCTATGCCGATGTCGAAAGCCGGGTGCGCGACTGGTATGATGGGCTGACCGGCGATATCGTGGCGGTCGCCCATGGCGGCACCGCACGCGCGCTGATGGTCGCGCTCGGCTTCGCCACGCCGAGCCATGCCGTCGACCTGCCGATCCAGCAGGGCGCGGTGTATGTGTTCGGCGAGAACGGGTTCGAGAAGTTCAGCTGATCGCTGGCCTCGTCATTCCGGGGCAGCCCGCAGGGCTGAACCCGGAATCTCGAGATGAGTCCGACAAGCTCCAGATTCCGGGTTCGATGCTGCGCATCGCCCCGGAATGACGGCGGCCTTGGTTTGACCCCCTGCGCCTGCCGGGATACCACGTTGACAATCAACGTAGGCGTTCACAGTCCACCTCGGCGGCTCGCACCTCATGTCCTTCAACACCTTCGGCCACATGTTCCGCGTCACCACCTTCGGCGAGAGCCATGGCGTGGCCATCGGCTGCGTGGTCGACGGCTGTCCGCCGCGCATCCCGCTCGAAGCCGCGGAGATCCAGACCGATCTCGACCGCCGCCGGCCCGGCCAGTCGCGCTTCACCACGCAGCGCCAGGAGCCGGACCAGGCGAAGATCCTCTCCGGCGTCATGGCCGATCCCGACACCGGAGCGCAGGTCACCACTGGCACGCCGATCGCGCTTCTGATCGAGAACACCGACCAGCGCTCGAAGGACTATTCCGAGATCAAGGACAAGTTCCGCCCCGGCCATGCCGACTTCACCTATGAGGCCAAATACGGCCTGCGCGATTATCGCGGCGGCGGCCGCTCGTCGGCCCGCGAGACTGCCACCCGCGTCGCGGCCGGTGCGATCGCACGCAAAGTCATCGCCGGCGTGAAGGTCCGCGGCGCATTGGTGCAGATGGGCCCGCATAAGATCGACCGCGAGAAGTGGGACTGGGACGAGATCGCGCGCAACCCGTTCTTCTGCCCGGACAAGGACAAGGCGGCGTTCTTCGAGGACTATCTCGACGGCATCCGAAAGTCCGGCTCGTCGATCGGCGCGGTGCTGGAGATCATCGCCGAAGGCGTGCCGGCTGGATTGGGCGCGCCGCTTTACGGCAAGCTCGATGCCGATCTCGCGGCGGCCATGATGAGCATCAACGCGGTGAAGGGCGTCGAGATCGGCGCCGGCTTCAGTGCGGCTGAGCTCACCGGCGAGGAGAATGCCGACGAGATGCGCTCGGCGAATGACGGCACACGTTTCCTCTCCAACAACGCCGGCGGCATCCTCGGCGGCATCGCCACCGGGCAGCCGATCGTGGTGCGCTTCGCGGTCAAGCCGACCTCGTCGATCCTGACGCCACGCCAGACCGTGGATCGCGCCGGCCATGAGACGGAGATCCTGACCAAGGGCCGTCACGATCCCTGCGTCGGCATCCGCGCCGTGCCGGTGGGCGAGGCGATGATGGCCTGCGTGCTCGCCGATCATCTGCTGCGCCATCGCGGCCAGGTCGGTTAGGCGTTGGGATAGCATTCGGCGCCCCGTGTTTGCTGTTGTCACGCGGCTCGCCTAAGGTCGGCCATGGACATCTCCAAGCTGCAGGACATCAAGGAGTGGCTGGTCGACGGCGCGCGCTCCGCGACGACGCCGAGCGAGATGATGGCCGACTGCTGCACGCGATTGCTGGAGCTCGGCATCCCGCTGTGGCGTGTCGGCGTGTTCGTCCGCACCCTGCATCCGGACATCGCCGGCCGCAGCTTCATCTGGCGCCAGGGAGGCGAGGTCGAGATGGGCGCGGTCGATTTCGGCTTCGAGAGCACGCCAGTTTACAAGGACAGTCCGCTTGCGCGCGTGTTCGAGCAGGGGGCCGAGTTCAGGGCCGATCCGCGCGGTTCCGAAGCTGAGCGGTTTCCGATCCTGATGGATCTGCGCGCCGAAGGCGTCACCGACTACGTGACTCTGCCTTTGACCTTCATCGACCGTGCGGTCCACGCCTCGAGCTGGACCACCAAATCTCCCGAGGGCTTCAGCGACGCGGATCTGAACGCGATCCGCTCGCTGATGCCGGCGCTGGCGCGCTACACCGAGATCGTCACGCTGCGGCGGACGGCCTCGATGCTGCTCGATACTTATGTCGGCAACAGCGCCGGCGAGCGCATTCTGGGCGGCCAGATCCGCCGCGGCCACACCGACAGCATGGATGCGGCGATCTGGCTGTCCGATCTGCGCGGCTTCACGCCGTTGTCCGATCGCCTGCCGGCTGAGGACGTGGTCGAGATCCTCAACCACTATTTCGACTGCCAGGTGGAGCCGATCCGCGAGCAAGGCGGCGAGGTTCTGAAGTTCATGGGCGACGGCCTGCTCGCCGTGTTCCCCTTTCGCGAGCGGGGCGGCGATCCGGCCGAGG
>NZ_CAFI01000008.1 GCF_000239775.1 Bradyrhizobium sp. ORS 375 | reverse complement strand
CGGCAGGGTCGGGCGCAGCTGCCCGGTCAGCTCGCCGGAGGGCCGCGTGCCGGGCCCGGGCGCCGGCTTCGGCCGCGGCTGCGCGGGATAGTATTTGGCCTTCTTGCGGGTGCGGTTCAGCGAATCATAGCCGACATCGGCCGCGCCGCTGGCGGCGGGCACGCCGGGCAGGGGAACGCGGTTGGCGCCCGAGGCAGAGCTGGCCGGAGCACGGGAGGTTGGGACGCCCGGGGTCGGCACGGCATCCGACAGGCTGCTCACCGCCGTCCGCCGCAGCGGCGACTCCTGCGGGGCGAGGAAGCCGTCGCGCACCGGGCGGAGCACGTCGATGGTCTGGGACTGGGCCGCGTGGGGGCCGAGCGCGCCGAGCAGCAGGCATGCGGCAGAGGCGCCGCGTCGCATCGCGCGCCTCACGCGGCCGCTGTCAGGCCTCCACCCCACGATGAAAATACTCCAACAAAATCAACTGCGTCGTCGGGGAGTCCCGCGCCGCCGGCCAACACCGTCGTTAAGGGAGTAAAAACAAATATGGTTAATGGGCTGTTGATGACGCCTTGCCGCCTTACCCATGCTAAAGAGCGGCGCCTGACTGTCTCAGCCTTGGAAGCGCGAATGCCGAGATCGAAGCCGTTGACCGAAGCCCCTCCCGCCAACGCGGACATCCAATCGGCGCTGCGCACGCTGGACGCCGGCAGCAACGGCATTGCCGCGATCTCGGCCGCGCTGCACGGCCCGCTGGGCGCGGCCTTTGCCGCCGCCGTCGAGCTGATCCGCCAGGCCAAGGGCCGCGCCATCCTCACCGGGCTCGGCAAGTCCGGCCACGTCGCGCGCAAGATGGCCGCCACGCTGGCCTCGACCGGCACGCCCGCCTTCTTCGTTCACTCCGCCGAGGCCGGCCATGGCGATCTCGGCATGATCACCTCGGATGACGTCGTCATAGCGCTGTCGTGGTCCGGCGAGCAGCCGGAGATGAAGACGCTGGTCAACTACACCAAGCGCTTTGCCATCCCGATGATCGCGATCACCTCGAACGCGCAGTCCTCGCTGGGGCAGGCGGCGCGCATCGTGCTGGAGCTGCCGAAGGCGCGCGAGGCCTGTCCGCATAATCTGGCGCCGACCACGTCGACCCTGATGCAGGCCGCGATCGGCGATGCGCTGGCCATCGCGCTGCTCGAGGGCCGCGGCTTCACTGCGCTGGAATTCGCCAATTTCCATCCGGGCGGCAAGCTCGGCGCCATGCTCAAGCACATCTCCGACCTGATGCGCTCCGGCGACGCCGTGCCGCTGAAGCCGCTCGGCACCGGCATGGCCGATGCGCTGGAAGAGATGTCGGCCAAGGGGCTCGGCTGCGTCATCATCGTCGACGGCCGCGGCCAGGTCGCAGGGATCATCACCGACGGCGATCTGCGCCGAAAGATGCGCGCCGACCTGCTGTCGCTCTCGGTCGACGAGATCATGACCGCCAACCCGCGCACCGTCCGCCGCGAGGCGCTGGCGTCCGAGGCGCTGGAGATCCTGAACTCCGCCAAGATCACGACGCTGATCGTGACCGACGGCGCCAGGCCGGTCGGTATTCTCCACATGCACGACCTGCTGCGCGCCGGGGTGGCGTGATCTCGATGCCAGGGATGCCGTCATTCCGGGGCGGAGCGACGTCAGTCGCACCGAACCCGGAATCTCGAGGTTCCGGGTTCGCTCGCTTCACTCGCGCCCCGGAACGACGATCGTTCCAATCTGCGCGCGGGCGCGATTATATCGACCGCTGAGAACTGCCGGAATGTCACCCGACTTCAACCTCGACAAATACCTCGCGCGGATCGGTTACCGCGGCCCGCTAACGCCGAGCTTCGAGACCCTCGCCGCGCTACAGGCGGCGCATGTCGATGCCATCGCGTTCGAGGGCATCGATCCGCTGCTCGGCCGGCCCGTGAACATCGATCTCGCCTCGCTTCAGGCCAAGATCGTCGACGGCCGCCGCGGCGGCTATTGCTTCGAGCAGAACGCGCTGTTGAAAGCTGCGCTGGAGACGATCGGCTTTGCGGTCACGCCGCTGTCGGCGCGGGTGCGCTGGCGGCTCGACGCGGCCGCGCCGCATACGCCGCGCACGCACATGATGCTGAAGGTCGACCTGCCGGAGGGACCGTATCTCGCGGATGTCGGCTTCGGCTCCTGCCTGCTCGATACGCCGCTGCGGATGGAGCCGGACATCGAGCAGGCGACAGCGATGGGCACGTTCCGCCTGACATTCTCCGATGAAATGTATTGGCTCGCGGCGAAGCAGCCGACGGGCTGGCGCATGATGTATGTGTTCGATCTGACGCCGCAGATCCACGCCGACTACATGCTCTCCAACTGGTTCACCTCGACCAGTCCCCTCACGCCCTTCACCTCGATGCTGATCCTGGAACGGCTGACATCGGAGCTGCGCTACAAGCTGGTGAACCGCCGGCTGGTCGTCGAGGCGCGCGACGGCGAGATCAGGAGCGAGCAGATCATCGAGACGCCGGAGGCGTTGCAGCGCGTCGTCGAGGAGATCTTTGGCCTCACCTTCCCTGTCCCCGTCGACGCGGTCTGGGCACGGATCGAGAGCTGATGGAAGGCGCTGCGATGGCGGATGAGTTTCAGCTCGCGTCCTATCTCACCCGCATCGCCTATCGTGGGCCGCTTGCGCCGGACCTGCCGACGCTGGCGGCGCTGCAGGCCGCGCATGTCGATGCGCTGCCGTTCGAGGCGCTCGATCCGCTGATGGGGCGTCCGGTCCATGTCGATTTGCCTTCGGTGCAGCAGAAGCTCGTCCACAGCCGTCGCGGCGGCTACTGCTTCGAGCAGAACGTGCTGTTTCAGGCGGCGCTGGAGGCGATCGGCTTCAAGGTCACCGGCCTCACGGGGCGGGTGCGCTGGCGCTCGCAGCCGACAGATCCGCTCGGACCGCGCCAGCACATGATGCTGCTGGTCGAGGTCGACGGCCAGCCGCATCTCGTCGATGTCGGCTTTGGCATCTGCATGATGGACGGGCCTGTGCGGCTGGAGGTCGGGCCCGAGCAGCCGACGCCGATGGGCACGTTCCGCATCGGCACCTGGGACGGGCTCTATACGATCAGCGCCAAGCAGCCGACCGGCTGGCGCATGATGTACGCGTTCGACCTCGCGCCGCAGATCCACGCCGACTATGTGCTCGGCAGCTGGTACACATCGACCAACGCGAACGTGCCGGCCACGCACACGCTGATGATGGAGCGGGTGGAACCGACCGTGCGGCACAAGCTGGTCAGCCGCCGTTATCAGCGGCAGGCGCGCGATGGCGAGGTGATCGAGGAGCGGATCATCGCAAGCGCAGAGGAACTGGGCCAACTCATCGACGAGATCTTCCGGGTCATGCCGCCGGTGCCGGCCGAACAGATCTGGGCGCGGACGACGAACTGATCGCAAGCATCAGCTCTGCGCGAGTTCGATGTTCTGATCCCTGGTCCGGTCACTCGAACGAGCGAAGCCCGATGCGAACTTTTTTGCGTGATGCATCGCATTTGACGGGAATGCCGAGCGCGGCATTGGGTTTATCTTAATAATCGCACTCTTAGGTTGCGGGAGCCGGAGGGGTTCGCCGCGTCCAGCCGTCGAACAATGGGGATCGTCCAGCATGAGCGACATCGTGATGCACGCGACGCGATCAATCCTGCCGAGGACAACAGGGCAGGGCTGCCATCGACGCCAGCCTCATCCCTCCTGACATCAGAGCCGCGCCGCGCGCGGCTCATCCGAGCTGGCCTTGCGGCCAGGACGGGTGGGGGCTTCACGGTTGAAACGTCGACCCTGACGCTTCGACGCTCATCCGATCGATCATGAGACCACGGCCTGTCCTGCCACTTCAGGCCGAGCGGAGACTCACGTCGAGGACGCCCCCACCCCTTTTTGTCTTCCCGTTGTCTGAATAGGCCCGATCTCCCACCGCGCAGACAGTGCGCTCCGCGGCTCCTTGCGGGGAGGGGGGCGGTCCGAGAGTCCCGCTCGACGTGACGAGAGCTGAGGGATCATCCACGGGCTCGCTGTCCGTTTGAGTCGACGACCCCACCACGTCATCGCGAGCGCAGCAAAGCAATCCAGAATCCCGCCCGCGACTCTGGATTGCTTCGCTGCGCTCGCAATGACGGACGTAGCTAGGGTGGAAGCGTCGACGAGAGCGCGACTGCCGCACGTTCAGTTGGAGCGCCGGTGGCCTCCAGGACGGTCGTCGCCCGGAGACCCCACCCCCGACTCCTCCCCGCAAGGGGGAGGGGAGCGCACGGGCGTCGGGGTGGTGGATCGGATCCAACTAAGGACGTAGAGGCCAGATACGCGCGACGTCGTCCGCGCTCAGCGCGGCAGCTCGGTCTTGCCCATCAGGAACTTGTCGACGGCCTGCGCGCACAGGCGGCCCTCGCGGATCGCCCACACCACCAGCGACTGGCCGCGGCGCATGTCGCCGGCGGAGAACACCTTCGGCAGCGAGGTCTGGTAGTCCGAGAGGTTGGCCTTGACGTTGCCGCGCGGGTCAAGGTCGACGCCGAGGCTCTTGAGCAGGCCCTCGTGCACCGGATGCACGAAGCCCATCGCGAGCAGCACGAGGTCGGCATCGAGCACGAACTCGGTGCCCGGGATCGGCTTGAACTGCGCATCGACGCGCACGCAGTGCATCTTCTTCACCGCGCCGTTCTCGCCTTCGAACTTCTGCGTCAGTACCGCGAACTCGCGCACCGCGCCTTCGGCCTGGCTCGACGAGGTCCGCATCTTCAACGGCCAGTTCGGCCAGGTCAGCGCCTTGTCCTCGCGCTCCGGCGGCGCCGGCATGATCTCGAGCTGGGTGACGGAGAGGGCGCCCTGGCGCAGCGAGGTGCCGATGCAGTCAGAGCCGGTGTCGCCGCCGCCGATCACGACGACATGCTTGCCGCCGGCGAGGATCTCGGTGGCGTTGACCGGCTCGTTGCCGACGCGGCGGTTCTGCTGCGGCAGGAAGTCCATCGCGTAGTGAATGCCGGAAAGATCACGGCCGGGGATCGGCAGGTCGCGCGGCGCTTCCGCACCGCCGGTCAGCGCCACGGCGTCGTAATCCTTCAGCAGCGACTTCGGATCAATCCCGTCCTTGCCGCCGACATGAGCTCCGTAGTGGAAGACGACGCCTTCGCCTTCCATCTGCGCGATGCGGCGGTCGATGATGCCCTTCTCCATCTTGAAGTCGGGAATGCCGTAGCGAAGCAGTCCGCCGGCCTTGGCGTGCTTCTCATAGACATGCACCTCGTGGCCGGCGCGCGCGAGCTGCTGCGCGGCGGCGAGACCTGCGGGGCCGGCGCCGACGATCGCGACCTTCTTGCCGGTCTTGACCGCGGCCGGCTCCGGCTTCAGCCAGCCGTTCTCCCAGGCCTTGTCGACGATGGCGCATTCGATCGTCTTGATGGTCACCGGATTGTCGTCGATGTTCAGGGTGCACGATGCCTCGCACGGGGCGGGGCAGATGCGGCCGGTGAACTCCGGGAAGTTGTTCGTCGAGTGCAGGTTGCGCGACGCCTCTTCCCAGTTGCCGTTGTAAACGAGGTCGTTCCAGTCCGGGATCTGGTTGTTGACCGGGCAGCCGGTGGTGCCCGGCGCGGCCGAGCCGGTGCCGTGGCAGTAGGGAATGCCGCAATTCATGCAGCGCGCCGCCTGGTCGCGCAGCTCCTTCTCGGAGAGCGGCACCACGAACTCGTTGAAGTTCTTCAGCCGCTCGGCAACCGGTGCGTACTTGCGATCGTGCCGCTCGATTTCGAGAAAACCTGTGACCTTGCCCATGACCTACGACGTCCCTTGTCATCGTTTCCGTCATTCCGGGACGGCGCGCAGCGCCGGACCCGGAATCTCGAAGTTGTGGCGCGAGATTCCGGGTTCGCGCTGCGCGCGCCCCGGAATGACGCCGTCTCTTAGACCCTCGTCCTGAGGAGCGGCGTCTTCGCCGCGTCTCGAAGGATGAGGCCCGTCTCTCACTTCGTCATTGCGAGGAGCCCACCGGGTCTCGCCTTCGGCGAGCCCGATGACGGGCTCCGGCGACGAAGCAATCCAGACTTTCTTCCTGGCCCTGGATTGCTTCGCTGCGCTCGCAATGACGTCTCACTCTTGACCCTCACCCTGAGGAGCGGCGCTTGCGCCGCGTCTCGAAGGGCGAGGCCCCGCTCTCGGCCTCATGGTTCGAGACGGCGCTTCGCGCCTCCTCACCATGAGGAGCAACCTCAAGCCCCGATCGCGATCTTCGGCTCGGCGTCGGCGTTGGCCGCCATTTCCTTCAAAGCGCGGCGGTACTCGACCGGCATGACCTTGCGGAACTTCGGCGCAAACTCCTTCCAGTTCGCCAGGATGTCGGCGGCACGCTTGGAGCTGGTGGCCTTGGCGTGACGCGAGATCAGGACGTGCAGGCGCTCGACGTCGGACGCCAGCAGGTTCTTGAACACGTCGACACGGCCATGCGCCTCGAGGTCGCCCATCTGGTGATAGGAGGCCTCGGCGATCATCTCCTCCGACAAGACAGGCTCGAGTTCGACCATCGCCATGTTGCAGTGCTTGTCGAAGTCGCCGGCCTCGTCCAGCACATAGGCGACGCCGCCCGACATGCCCGCGGCGAAGTTGCGCCCGGTCTTGCCGAGCACGACCACGATGCCGCCGGTCATGTATTCGCAGCAATGATCGCCCGCGCCTTCGACCACCGCGACGGCGCCGGAGTTACGGACGGCGAAGCGCTCGCCGGCGATGCCGCGGAAGAAGCACTCGCCGGAGATGGCGCCGTACATCACGGTGTTGCCGACGATGATCGACTCCTCCGGCACGATGCCGGAGTTGCGCGGCGGCTTGACGATGATGCGGCCGCCCGACAGGCCCTTGCCGACATAGTCGTTGCCTTCGCCTTCGAGTTCGAAGGTGACGCCGTTGGCGAGCCAGGCGCCGAACGCCTGGCCGGCGGTGCCCTTCAGGCTGACATGGATCGTGTCCTGCGGCAGGCCGGCATGGCCGTAGATCTTGGCCACCGCGCCGGAAAGCATCGCGCCCGCCGAACGGTCGGTGTTGTTGATCTCGGCCTCGATCTTGACCGGCGCGCCGCGGTCGAGCGCGGGCCTAGCCTGCTCGATCAGTCTGCGGTCGAGCACGGCGTCGAGATGATGATCCTGCTTCTCCGAGTGGTAGATCTTCTGGCCCGGCTCCTCCTTCTGCTTCACGAACAGCTTGGAGAAGTCGAGGCCCTTGGCCTTCCAATGCGCCACCAGCTTGGACTGGTCGAGCATCTGCACCTGGCCGACCATCTCGTTGAACGAGCGGTAGCCGAGGGCTGCCATGATCTCGCGGACCTCTTCGGCCACGAAGAAGAAGTAGTTGATGACGTGCTCGGGCTGGCCGGTGAAGCGCTTGCGCAGCACCGGGTCCTGGGTGGCGACGCCGACCGGGCAGGTGTTGAGGTGGCACTTGCGCATCATGATGCAGCCCGCCGCGATCAGCGGCGCCGTGGCAAAGCCGAACTCGTCGGCCCCGAGCAGCGCGCCGATCACGACGTCACGGCCGGTGCGGAAGCCGCCGTCGACCTGGACGACGATGCGGCTGCGCAGCCGCTCGCGCACCAGCGTCTGATGCGTCTCGGCGAGGCCGATCTCCCACGGCGAGCCCGCATGCTTGATCGAGGTGAGGGGAGAGGCACCGGTGCCGCCCTCGAAGCCCGCGATCGTGACATGGTCGGCGCGCGCTTTCGCAACGCCGGCGGCAACCGTGCCGACGCCGATCTCGGAGACCAGCTTGACCGAGACCTGACCGTCGGGATTGACGTTCTTCAGGTCGTAGATCAGCTGCGCGAGATCCTCGATCGAGTAGATGTCGTGATGCGGCGGCGGCGAGATCAGGCCAACGCCCGGGGTCGAGTGCCGCACCTTGGCAATCGTCGCATCGACCTTGTGGCCGGGCAGCTGGCCGCCTTCGCCGGGCTTCGCGCCCTGCGCCATCTTGATCTGCATCATGTCCGAGTTGACGAGATACTCCGTCGTCACGCCGAACCGGCCCGACGCGACCTGCTTGATCGCCGAGCGCATGGAGTCGCCGTTCGGCAGCGGCTTAAAGCGGTCCGCTTCCTCGCCGCCCTCGCCGGTGTTCGACTTGCCGCCGATCCGGTTCATGGCAATCGCGAGCGTCGTATGCGCCTCGCGCGAGATCGAGCCGAAGCTCATCGCGCCGGTGGCGAAGCGCTTGACGATCTCCTTGGCCGGCTCGACCTCGTCGAGCGGGACCGGCTTGCGCTTGTCGTCCTCAGCCGACTTGATCCGGAACAGGCCGCGCAGGGTCAAGAGCCGCTCGGACTGCTCGTTGAGCAGCTTCGCGAACGCCTGATAGCGGTCCTTGGAGTTGCCGCGCACGGCGTGCTGGAGCGTCGCGACGGACTCGGCGGTCCACGCATGGTCCTCGCCGCGGGTGCGGAAGGCGTATTCGCCGCCGACGTCGAGCGCGGACTTGTAGACCAGCGCGTCGCCGAACGCGTCGCGGTGACGGCGCGTGGTCTCCTCGGCGATCTCGGCAAGGCCGACGCCTTCGACCCGGGTGTGGGTGCCGGCGAAGAACTTCTGCACGAACTCGGCACGGAGGCCGACGGCGTCGAAGATCTGCGCGCCGCAATAGGACTGGTAGGTCGAGATGCCCATCTTCGACATGACCTTGAGCAGGCCCTTGCCGATCGACTTGATGTAGCGCTTGACGACCTCGTAGTCGCTCAGCGCGCCCGGCAGCTTGTCCTTCAGCGCGATGATGGTCTCGAAGGCGAGATAGGGGTTGATCGCCTCGGCGCCGTAGCCCGCGAGACAGGCGAAGTGATGCACCTCGCGCGGCTCGCCGCTCTCGACGACGAGACCGACCGACGTGCGCAGGCCGGTGCGGATCAGATGGTGATGCACGGCGGCGCAGGCCAAGAGCGACGGGATCGGAATCCGGTCGTTCGACACCATGCGGTCGGACAGGATGATGATGTTGACGCCCTCGCGGACGGCTGCTTCCGCACGGCCGCAGAGATCGTCGAGCACCTGCTCGAAGCCGGCGGCGCCCAGGCTCGCGTCGAACGTGGTGTCGAGCGTGCGCGAGACGAAGTGGCTGTCGGAGACCTCCGAGATCGAGCGGATCTTCTCCAGGTCCGCATCGGTCAGGATCGGCTGATGCACCTCGAGCCGCTTGGTCGAGGCGACGCCTTCGAGATCGAACAGGTTCGGGCGCGGGCCGATGATCGACACCAGGCTCATCACCAGCTCCTCGCGGATCGGATCGATCGGCGGGTTGGTGACCTGGGCGAAGTTCTGCTTGAAGTAGGTGAACAGCAGCTTGGGCTTGTCCGACAGCGCCGAGATCGGCGCGTCGTTGCCCATCGAGCCCGTCGCTTCCTCGCCGGTGGCGGCCATCGGCGTCATCAGGATGTTGATGTCCTCGGCCGTGTAGCCGAACGCCTGCTGCCGATCCAAGAGCGGCAGGTTGGTGCGTGCACCCTTGGTCGGTGCGTCCGGCAGCTTCTCGACCTGGATCTGCGTGCGGGCGAGCCACTCGGTGTAGGGATGGCTGGCGGCAAGCTGTGCCTTGATCTCGTCGTCCGGAATCAGGCGGCCCTGCTCGAGGTCGACCAGCAGCATCTTGCCCGGCTGCAGACGCCACTTGGTGACGATCTGGTCCTCCGGGATCTTCAGCACGCCCATTTCGGACGCCATCACGATGCGGTCGTCCTTGGTGACGAGATAGCGCGCCGGCCGCAGGCCGTTGCGGTCGAGCGTGGCGCCGATCTGGCGGCCGTCGGTGAAGGCGATCGCGGCCGGGCCGTCCCACGGCTCCATCAGCGCGGCGTGATATTCGTAGAACGAGCGGCGCTGCTCGCTCATCAAGGGATTGCCGGCCCACGCCTCCGGGATCATCATCATGACCGCGTGCGGCAGCGAGTAGCCGCCCTGCACCAGGAATTCGAGCGCGTTGTCGAAGCAGGCGGTGTCGGACTGGCCTTCATAGGAGATCGGCCAGAGCCGGCTGATGTCCTTGCCGAACAGCTCCGACGACACCGACGCCTGGCGCGCCGCCATCCAGTTGACGTTGCCGCGCAGCGTGTTGATCTCGCCGTTGTGCGCGATCATGCGATAGGGATGCGCCAGCGACCAGGTCGGGAAGGTGTTGGTCGAGAAGCGCTGATGCACCAGCGCCAGCGCGCTCTCGAAGTCCGGCTCGTGCAGGTCAGCGTAGTACTTGCCGAGCTGGTCGGCCAGGAACATGCCCTTGTAGATCACGGTCCGGCACGACATCGAGCACGGGTAATAGCCCGACATGCCGCGGTCGCGGCGCTGATAGATCGCCTGCGAGATCGACTTGCGGAGGATGTAGAGCTTGCGCTCGAACTCGTCCTCGGTCTTGGCGGCGCCGTTGCGGCCGATGAACACCTGCATGCTGCGCGGCTCGGTCGGCTTGACCGTCACGCCCAGCGATGAGTTGTCGGTCGGCACGTCGCGCCAGCCGAGCAGCACCAGGCCCTCGTCCTCGATCTGGTCGGCGATGATGCTCTTGATGACGTTCCGCCAGGCCTCGTCGCGCGGCATGAACAGCGCGCCGATGGCGTATTCGCCGGGGGCAGGCAGCGTGAAGCCGAGCTCTTTCGCCTTGCGCGAGAAGAAGGCGTGCGGGATCTGCACCAGGATGCCGGCGCCGTCGCCGAAGCGCGGGTCGGCGCCGACCGCGCCGCGATGCTCGAGGTTGCACAGGATGTTCAGCGCGTCGGCGACGATCTGATGCGACTTCTGGCCCTTGATGTTGGCGATGAAGCCGACGCCGCAGGAATCCTTCTCCTGCGCGGGATCGTAGAGACCCTCGGCTTCAGGGCGCCACGTATGCAGCTCGCGGGTGATCTCGGCCGGTTTTTCGTGCGAATCCACAGCCAGCACCGCGCCGCCCAACTTCCCGTGCTCGACCTTCGATCCGCTCATATCCGTCCCCATCAGTTATTGGTCAGGGCCTTCACCACAGTCCGGTACACAGTCCGGCGCACCCCGGGCGCTGCGCGGGCCCCTCTCCGGAGCCAACGCTCGTCCTTCTCAGCGAGCCGCATTTGCAGAATTCAGGCCAGTCACCGGGGGACCACGTCCCCGCTGGATGACCACGGCCTGTTCATGTCACAACGCCCCAGATCGCAAGGTCATTGGGCGCCGTAACATCATTGCAAAGTCTCGGTCACCTTTGCAACGAAATTTTAGACAGCAATTCTGTCCTAAACCGCAACTTGCCAAACTTTAACCTATCACACAAGCGCCGCGGAGTCCTGCGGTCTGACCCCCAAGAGGTTCGTGTTCCCCGGCGAATCTTCCGTTTTTGCTCGGATCGAACGACGCGAACCGCCCGGCCGATCACGTATGGCGCGCAATTTTGAAACCTTTCGCCCTGTTCCCGCCCCGTCTCCGACCCAGGACCGCCGGAATCAGGGCGGAACGTCAGCGCACTTGAGAAGAAGCGAACAGCTTCACGTGCGGGGGCATGCAGGAGCTTTGAGCCATGAAGTTGCTAGTTGGAGCCGTCTCAGCCGCGTTGATCGCGACGTTTGCTGCCGCGCAGGCCGAGCCGCTACCACCGGCGGGTTTCCGCGGGCCGTATCGGGCCGTCTCCGATATCGATGCGCCCTATTCCGAGGCGCCGCCGCCGGCCGTGATCCCGGCACCGCCGCCGCGCTACGGCTACGGGCCGGGCTCGGACTACGGCTATCGGGAGCCACGCTACGTGCCGCCGGCACCGGTTTACCGCCAAGACAGCTATCGTGACAGCTACCGGGAGGGCTATCAGCAGGACTATGGCTATGCGCCCGCGTTCCTGCCGGTCCATGAGGTGTATGCCATCCTGCGCGACAACGGCTTCTCGCCGCTCGGCGCGCCGCGGCAGCGCGGCAATGTCTATGTCGTGGCGGTGCTCGACCGCGAGGGCGAGGACGGCAAGCTCGTCGTCGATGCTCGCTCCGGCCGCATCATCCGCTTCGTCCCGGCCTTGCAATGGGGCGAGGACTACGAACGCATGCGCTTCGAGCCGCCGCGCGGCGGCCTCGACCGCCTGCCGGCCCCGACCGTGATCCGGGCGGATCCGCGGCTCGTGCCGCCTGCAGCGCCGCGAGTTGCCAACGCGATGCCGGCGCAGCTGCCGAAGGTTCCGACTCCGGCAGCCCGGCCCATGGCGCCCGCGCCGCAGACGGCCGCGCTCAACCCCAAGCCTGCCGAGGCGGCCAAGCCGGTTGCGCCCAAGCCGGCGGAGATCAAGCCGGCCGAGGCCAAGCCGGACGTGAAGCCGGTCGAGACGAAGCCGACTGAGGCCAAGGCGGAACCGCCGAAGGCGGGCGAGGCGAAGCCGGCCGAGGCCGAGGCAAAGGCGCCGGAGGCGAAAGCGCCGGAGGCGAAGCCGGCGGACGCCAAGCCTGTGCAGTCGGCCGCGGCCGCACCGCAGACGACCGGCTCCGTGACCCCTCCGGTGGCGAAGCCTGTGCCCCAGATCCTGCCGACAGCGAAGATGCCCCCGGCGCAGGGGCTGGATTGACGATTGCGAGCAGTTGCTGCCGCGCTGCTGCAGTCCAGTCCCCACAGCTGTCATCGCCCGGCCTTGACCGGGCGATCCAGTCAGCACCGGCATCTCGGTTCATCACGACCGACGCGGCGTACTGGATGCCCGCCTTCGCGGGCATGACAGCGTGCTTGGAGAGGCCGCAATCGCATCAGAGCAGCCCAATCAACAGCACAAAAAAACGCCCCGGTTTGCCCGGGGCGTTCGTGTTCTGAAGAGATCGTCGTGCCGATTACGCGGCGGCCTTCTCGGCCGAACCCTCGATCGCCGGCTGCTCGGTCGTCGCGTTGGTCGAGATCGGAATCGACCGCGGCTTCTTGGCCTCGGGGATCTCGCGTACGAGGTCGACGTGGAGCAGGCCGTTCTCGAGGCTGGCGTTCTTCACCACCACGTGGTCGGCGAGCTGGAACGAGCGCTCGAAGGCGCGGGCGGCGATGCCGCGATAGAGCACTTCGCTCTTCTTGCCGTTCTCGTTGGCGGCCTTCTCGCCCTTGATCGTCAGCGTGTTTTCCTTCGCGACGAGGGAGAGCTCATCCTTGCCAAAGCCGGAGACGGCGACGGTGATACGGTAGGCGTTCTCACCGGTGCGCTCGATGTTGTAAGGCGGATAGCCGGGGCTGGGCTCGGCGGTGGCCTGGTCGAGCAGCGAAAACAGACGGTCGAAACCGACGGTGGAACGATAGAACGGGGTGAGATCGTAGGTACGCATGGTCAAAGTCCTCCATTGAGCGACTGTTAGGCAAACCCGCCCGCCATCGGGCCGGGCTGTCGTGCAGCCGTGACGGCCTGCACATCCCCGATATGGTTCAGACGCCTGGACGTTCAAGGGTCTCCCAAACGGGCTCTTTTTGCTGTTCCACCCCTTGATTCCCTCGGCCTTTCACCTATTCGATGGGCGCCTCATGACGCTCGTCTCGATTCCCGCCAATCCCGTCCCCGAAAACGCCACCGCCGGCACCATCAAGACCCCCGATGGCGCCGAGCTGCGCTTTGCGCGTTGGGCCCCGCCGACTGGGCGCAAGGGCACCGTCTGCGTGTTCACCGGCCGCAGCGAGATGATCGAGAAGTACTTCGAGACGGTGCGCGATCTGCGCGACCGCGGCTTCGCGGTCGCGATCATCGACTGGCGCGGCCAGGGCCATTCGTCGCGGCGCCTGCGCGATTCCCGCAAAGGCTATGTGCGCTCGTTCTCCGACTACGAGCTCGATGTCGAGACCTTCATCACCGAGGTCGTGCTCCCGGACTGCCCGCCGCCCTATTTCGCGCTGGCGCATTCGATGGGCGGCACGGTGCTGTTGCGGCTCGCGCATTCCGGGAAGCGCTGGTTCGACCGCGTGGTGCTGTCGGCGCCGATGATCGACCTGCCGGGCAAGCGCACCTCGCTGCCGGCGCGGCTGCTGCTGCGCGCGATGCGCGTGGCGGGGCAGGGCGGCCGCTACGTGCCGGGCGGCAATGACGAGATCAGCGGGCTGGCGCCGTTCGTCAACAACCCGCTGACCTCGGATCCCGTGCGCTACGCCCGCAACGCCGCGATCCTCGAGGAGGATCCGACACTCGGCATCGCCTCGCCGACGGTGGCCTGGGCAGATGCCGCGTTCTCGGCGATGGCGACCTTCCGTGGCATGACCTATCCGTCGCAGATCCGCCAGCCGATCCTGATGCTGGCGGCGTCCAGCGACACCGTGGTGTCGACCGCCGCGATCGAGGAGTTCGCCTATCACCTGCGCGCCGGCTCGCATCTCGTCATCGCCGGCGCCAAGCACGAGATCCTGCAGGAGCAGGACCGCTACCGCTCGCAGTTCTGGGCCGCCTTCGACGCCTTTGTGCCGGGCACGCCGCTGTTCGGCTGAGCGGACGTTGCTGGACACGTCCGGGCTTCGCGGGCTAGACCCGACGGATCATCTCCACGCGTTGTCGATCGTGAGCAAGACGCAGAACAGGTTGCAGGCGCAGGCCCTGCAGGAGGCGATCCACGCGCTACGTGGGCGGCAGTTCGCGCGCGCCGAGCAGATCGCAGCGTCCATCCTGCGCACCGCGAAGACCGATCGCGCCGCGCTGATGGTCTACGCGCATGCGCTGCTCGCCCAGCAGCGCGCCGGCGAGGCGGTCGCGCCGCTGGAGAAGGCGGCGCTGCGCGGTCCTGATCCGGAGCTGGAGATGTTGCTGGGCGCGGCGCTTTGCGAGTCGCGCCGTGCGGCCGACGGCATCGCGCTCTTGCGCAAGACCGCGGCGCGGCGGCCACCGTTTTTGCCAGCGTTCCAGGAGCTGGCCGGGCGGCTGGCGAAATCAGGCCGGCTCGGTGAAGCCATCGGCATCATCGAGGAGGCGCTGGCGCTGACGCCGGACAGCGTCGACCTCAAGCTCGATCTCGGGCGGCTCTGTCTGCAGGCCAATCAGCGCGCCCGCGCGCGGGACAACTTCGCCGCGGCGCGCGAGGCGGCGCCCGGTCGTCCCGACATCCTGATCGAGCTGGCCTGGGTGCTGTTTCTCGACGGCGACTACGCCGAGGCGGCCGGGACCTACAAGCACGCGCTGGGCTTGCGTCCCGAGGACACCCAGACCCGCGCCAATCTGGCGATGTGCCTGATGGAGCTGGGCGACCGCGCCGGCGCCGAAGCCGCGCTGCGCACGATCATGCGCGGCCGGCCGCATCTGCTCAGCCGCGCCGCCTATACGATGGCCGTGAGCTCGCACGGCCGCTTCTTCTTCCGTCCGAGCGACGCCGCCAGATTCCTCGGTGCCGATGGGGCGGGGGCGATCAAGCCCTGAACTGCTTGCGATACAGGCCCTGCTCGCGCTTCAGCGCGTCGCGCACGGAATGAACCTCCGCCACTTCCTCATCGGTGAATGCGGAGGTCTGCAGCGTCCACGCCTGCCGCTTCACCGGGATGCACTGCGCCACCGGCGTGCCCTTGGGCAGCACGCCGCGAAACGACATGTCGTGCCAATGCGCCGGGAAATGCACGAAGCTGTCGTGGAAGCGGTCACTGTCGACGAGGCCCGTCACGGTGGTGAACGGCAGGTCGAAGCGGTTCAGCGGATGGGTGAACAGCAGCGACCAGCCCGCGGGCGCTTCGATCGTCCAGAGATTGTGAAACTTCAGCAGGAAGCGGTCGGCCTCGAACAGCGGCGAGCCCGTCACCTGCGCCACATCGTGAAAGCTGACCGGCGAGCGCGGGAAGTCAATCGCGCCGCCTGACGGCAGCTCATTGTCCCAGCTGATGCCGCCGTCCTCGACCCTGAGGTCGCAGACCAGAGGAATCAGAAAGCCCGCCGTCATCGCGTCGATGAACGGCGGACAGCGCTTGACGGTCTGCTCCTCCGCCTGATTGAGCTGACTGAACGCCGTCGCCGGCATCGCCTTGACCCAGTCGGGAATTCCCATCGGCGCCGGCACCGGCTGCGGGATCAAGCCTTCGAGCTCGCGGGGACAGCGGAATTTCAGCGTGAGCGGATCGGTCTCGGACATCGGCGCCGCGGCTCTCCTGTGGTCGACAGGAGAGGTCTAAGCCCTCGGCGCCGAAACGCCAAGACGCCGCTACTTGGTCGACAGCACCTTCCCGAACCGTTCCCACTGCTTGCCGGTGAAGCGCATGAACTGCACCTGCTCGACCGGCAGATGGTCGCTCTCGCCGGTGTTCACCCTGATCCCAGGCAGCAGCATCGGCAGCTCCAGGTCCTTGATCGACAGCGCCTGCTTGAGGATGTTCTCGCGCGACAGGTCGTTGCCGGCGGCCTTCAGCACGTGCTCCAGCACCATGCCGTTGTTGTAGCCGTTGACGTAGTTGGAATCGCGGACGTCGCCGTCCGGCACGTATTTGGCCATGAAGTCGCCCCAGCCCTTGACGCCGGCATCGTCGGCCCAGGCCGGATCGAGCGGGTCCTTGACGTAGGCGGTCGAGATGATGCCGGTGCCGGCCTCCAGGCCAGCCGGCTCCATCACCGAGGATATCCACACCGAGACGTTGGTCAGGAACGTCATCGGCCGCCAATTGATCTCATGGGTCTTGCGGATCGCCTGGGCGGCGAATTTCGGCGTCGCGGCGATGATCAGCGCGTCGGCGCCGCTCGATTTCAGCTTCACGATCTGCGAGTCGATGGTCGGCTCGGTCGCCTCGTAGCTCGCCACCGTCACCGCGGTGTCGAAGCGCTCGCCGAGCACGTCCTTCAGCCCGGCGAGATAGTCGCGGCCGAAATCGTCGTTCTGCGCCAGGATCGCGAACGTCGCATCGGGCTTCTTCTGCAGCGCGTAGCGCGCATACATCCGCGCCTCGTTGCGGAACGGCGCCATCACGCCCATCAAGGCGAGCGGAAACTGCGCGGCATCGCCGAACTTCGAGGCGCCCGAAGCGACGAACAATTGCGGCACCTTCTTGCCCTGCAAATACTTTGCGATTGCGGTGTTGTGCGCGGTGCCCATGGTCGAGAAGATGAAGGAGACCTCGTCGCTCTCCACCAGCCGCCGCGTCTGCTCCACCGTCTTCGGCGGCACGTAGCTGTCGTCCAGCGAGAGCAGGTTGACCTTGCGGCCGTTGATGCCGCCACGGTCGTTGACCATCTTGAAATAGGCCACCTCGCCCTTGCCGAGGATGCCGAAGGCCGACACCGGCCCGCTATAGGGCATGGTCTGGCCGATGCGGATCTCGGTGGCGGTGACGCCGGGCTGATCCTCGGCACGCCCCGGCGACGCCAGCATCGACGACACGACGATCAGCCCTGCGGCTGCGATGGCCTTGCGCATGATGTCCTCCCTGAAAGCCGCGCTGGCGGCGGCGTTTTGCTGGGCAGCTTAGGCCGGTCCCGACGGACGCGGCAACAAAAATATATTTTCTTCTAAAAATCTATTTTCTGGAAGTCTGCTATGGTGCCGCGTCCCATCGAGTGCCCCATGTCCGGAAGTGCCACCCAGGCCGTCTATGAGCTGCTGCGCGCCAACCTCCTCGCCGGCCTGTATCGGCCCGAGGAGAAGCTGAAGATCAGCGAGCTCGGTGCCGCCTTCGCTGTCAGCACGGGCGCGATCCGCGAGGCGCTAGCCCGGCTGACGGCGGAGGGACTGGTGACGGCACTGCCGCAGCGCGGCTTTCGCGTCGCGCCGGTGTCGGCGGCCGATCTGCGCGATCTCACCGACATGCGCATCGAGATCGAGACCAAGTGCCTGCGCCGCGCCATCGAAAATGGCGACATTGGCTGGGAGACGGCGGTCGTGGCCGCGCATCACCGCATGGCGGCGACGCCGATCGCGGCTGCCGACGGCAGCTTCTCGCCGGCCTGGACCATCGCGCATGGCGAGTTCCACGCCGCGCTCGCGCAGGCCTGCGGCAGCGTCTGGATGATGCGGGTGCGCGATCTCCTGTTCGTCCACAACGAGCGCTATCTCGACCTCGCCCGCAAGACCGATCGCGGCAACCGCGACGTCGCGCGCGAGCATCGCGAGTTGATGGAGGCGGCGCTGGCGCGCGACGCCGAGCGCGCGGTGACGATCATGACCGCGCATCTCGCCAAGACGCGGGACACGATCGAAGCGGCCCTGCTCGCCGCGGCAGCGATGACCGAGGCGAGGTAACGGATAGGACAGCATGTCCGGAGACTGTGCTCTGGCGGCTCTCGCGCACATCGGTCGCTTGCGTCATCCTCTTCCGGCCGCGCCGGATGCGCGCCACGGATGTCTTCGGCCCGATCGATCGCGGGCCGCAGCCGCCAACCGACGAGATTGCCGATGCGGGATCAGCGCGAGCCTCTGAAGGCCCTTCAGGACTGGTACGCCTCACAATGCGACGGCGAGTGGGAGCATCAGTACGGGATCAAGATCGGGACCTTGGACAACCCGGGATGGACGCTGCGAATCGACCTGTCCTCGACGGACCTGGCGGTGCGCCCATTCACTGAGGTGAAGGTTCAGGGCGACGATGACGACGACTGGTGCCACTGCCGCGTACGCCGCGAGGTCTTCGAAGCCTTCTGCGGCCCCAATCATCTCGGCGACGTGATCTCGATCTTCCTTGCCTGGGCGATCACGGCCGCGCGCGAGGCGCAGCATTGAGAGCGACGCGGCAGGTGGGATTCAGTTCTGAGATGCGCCCTCCGCAACCGAAGCCGGCAGAGATGTCGGAGGTATTTTAGTAGTCCTATGTGCAAGAACCGGTGTAAGGTCGGACCTTGCTCTGTCAGCATCGCCGGTGAGGCCGCGTCGTGGATCAGTCAGAAAAACATCGCAGGTTCTACGCCAGGCTGATCTGTACCGCCGCCAAGCTCGATGATCCCAGGATCGAGGAGGCGTTCCGCACCGTCAGGCGCGAGCCTTTCGCGGGACCAGGTCCGTGGTGGATGATCATCGGCGGCCATGCCTATGTGCAGACGCCCGACGATGATCCGGCGTTTCGCCCTGGAACGCCGGCGTGGCGGGACATGATCGCTCAACCAAGCGAGCATGGTCCGGCGCTTGCCTTCATCGGGTCAGATGCGCCTCGGAGACGGCATGATTGAACATCGCATTCAGCGCCGCCGTGATGTCCGCCGGCGTGTTCGCGGTGTAGAAGAAGCCCGGCGACGCGCAGGCCTGCAAGCTCGGTGGAATGTTCGGGATATTGTTGTTGGCGTAGTCATCCTCGTCGCCTGCGAAGGACGCATTGACCGGATTGATCGTCTGATAGGGAATATAGAGCACCGAGATGATGATCCCGCGGTTCTTCAACGGCGTGCACGATGTGGCCGCATTGATCGTGGTCGCATGATTGCTGCCGGACCATGAGCCGTTCGGGACTCCCTTCACCTGGGGATCCTGCGCGCCGTCGGTGACCAGGAAGACATAGGGCAGGGTGTTGGTCGTGGCGCTTCCGTCCCCCACACTGACGATCAGGTTGTTGACGCTGGCGAGCGCTGTGTCGATGTGCGTGCCGCCGGAGCCGAGTGAGGTGTTGGTGTTGGTGTCGAGCAGGGTCGCGAGGTTCGCCGCAGCATAATTGATGGTCGTGGAATCGCTCGTCGAGCCGCTGATGTTGCTGGTCAGCGGATAGTAGCTATAGAGATAGCGAATGAACGGATACAGTCCGATCCGGAACTGGTTGGTGACCTTCTTGGTGTTGTTCGCGGTCGTGAACAGTTGATTGACGGCGTAGCCGACGGCGTCCAGGCGCAGCTGGATGCAGTCGTCCGTCCCGTCGGTCGGGCAGTTCGCCACTGTCGGCAGCTTGTTGTACAGCGAGTTCGGCAATCCGGAGACGATCGATGGCGGCAGCTGGACGCCCTTCGGGTAGTTCTTGTTGGTGGTCAGCAGGCTCTTGTAGCCGCTCTGGCTGACCCGCGAGATCGCATAGCCGAGGCAGTAATTGTTGGTCGGATAGCCCTGGGTCCCAGAGTCTGTGCAGGCGCTGTTCTGCGGCGAGAAGTGACACGCGAGCGTACATCCGGTCGGATATTGCCGGTAGTTGTCAGGGCTGATGGCCTGCATGCGCTGGGCTTCGGCCGACGTCGACGGCAGGCCCATCGATCCCGAGACATCCAGGGTGAGATAGAAATCGAGATACAGCGGCAAGGTGACGGACGACGAGGAGCTGCCGCTGACCGTCAGATTCTGATAGCCGATCACCGTCAGGAACGTGGTCGGCACCGCGGCGGTGAATTGGACCTGCGAGGACAGCGTGGACTTCGTCTTGGTCACGGTGCTGGTCGTGGAGGTCAGGGTATAGCCGCCAAACGTCGAGGCGTTGCCCTTGAAAATACTATTGGCTTCGTTGACCCCCGCGGTCACCGTTCCGTCCGCCGTCATCGCCATGGCTGCGGCATAGCCGGCCGAATTGACCGAGATGGAGGCGATGCTCGCGGCATCGGCGGCGGACTGCAGCTTCACCTTCAATCGCATCGCCATGGAGTAGTCGGTCGCACAGCCGATCGCCGTCAGGATCGGCAGCAGCGCCAGCGCGAACGTCGCCGCGATGTTGGCCTTGCGGTCTCCGAGGAAGCGCGCAACGAGTGCGGTCGCCCGGCTCTCTGGTCGGTTGGTACCCACGCTTGACCTCCATGATCCGGCCCGTCGAAGCCGGTCTCCGCTCTTTGTTGGGCCGTGCCTGATACCGATCGTCGATCGTCGGTCGCCGCGCCGATCCGAATCCGCACAACAGCCGCCAACGGGACTGCGCTGCGACAAAACATCGCGCCCCTGTGTTGCAGTTCGGTTTATTTCACTGAAGAGTTGCGCGGTCGCCAAATACCGCTTTGCGTGCCGATCCGGCTGTCTCTGCGCAAAGGCGAGCGTGGCAGCAGGCGAGTCTGCTCAAGGGCGGCGCAACGGTCGGCTGCCGGGAGCTCACCCGGTCAAGCGGGTTTCGCGAGCACCTTCGTCGTGAATGCCGAACTGCATCGTGCAGCGCAGGCCGCCCGGGTCGAAGTCGAGCGCAACGGACCACCCGCTCTCGGCGCCGAACATCCGCGTGATCATCTTGGTGCCGAAGCCGCGCCGCGTCGGCTTGCGCACCAGGGGCCCATCGCGCTCGACCCACATCAAGCGCACGAGGCCGCTCTCCTGGCTTGTCCAGGCTATGTCGAGCTTGCCCGAGGG
This sequence comes from Bradyrhizobium sp. ORS 375, assembly GCF_000239775.1. GTDB lineage: Bacteria > Pseudomonadota > Alphaproteobacteria > Rhizobiales > Xanthobacteraceae > Bradyrhizobium. Next base: position 19,080 of record NZ_CAFI01000008.1, on the reverse strand, counting down.
TGTGGAGAAGGCGCCGTATTTGGCGGCGTTGGTGCTCAGCTCCTGAATGGCCGCCGCCAGCGCCAGCGCAAGCTTGGGCGGCAGCAGCAGGCTCGGGCCGCTGATGGTCAGGCGGTCGGCGCCGGCATAGGGCGCCAGCGTGCGGTCGACGATCGCCCTGACGTCGGCGCCCACCCAGTTGTTCTCCGTCAGCAGATTGTAGGCCTGCGAGAGCGCGAGGATGCGGCCTTCGAAGGCCGCGACATAGTGATCGACGTCGCTGGCGCTCGAACGCGACAGCCGCGCGATCGACTGCACCGTGCCCAGTGTGTTCTTGACGCGGTGGTTGATCTCGTCGAGCAGGTCACGCTGCTGCTTCAGGGCGCTCGCCAACTCGCCGCCGACGCGATGAAGCACCTGCTTCATGCGATTGACCTCTGCGATCCGCCCCTTGTGGGGCGCGGCGACGCCGGCCTGCAGACCTGACACGTAGCGCTCCAGATCAGAGAACCCGGCGAGAAGGCGACGACCGAGCAGCCGCGCCAGCGCCATGCTCAGCGCGAAGGTGAACAGGGTCAGCGCGACGATCCATTCGATCGTCCGATGCAGCGGTCCATCGATGGCATCCCGAGGCACCGCCAGATTGATCGTCCAGCCACTCTGATCCGAGCGCAGCAGCGATGTGTAGGTCGCAACCCCGGACCGCGAGACGGCCTTGATCCACCACGCCGAGGCCTGCCCGATGTGCGATCTCACGGCCGGGATGGTCAGCTGGCCGATCAGGTCGTCGTCGCCCAGCAGCGGTCGCCGAGCCAGCAGCAGCCCCTGCTGGTCGATGATGCTGCCGACCAGCCCCGCAGACACGTAGTCGTCCATCAGCGACGACAGATATCGCGGCGAGAGCCCGACATTGAGCGCATAGCGGACCTGCCCCGCAACCTGCACCGGCACCGCGATGGTGACGATGGGCTGACCGTCGACCACCGCCTTCTGCAGGCCGGACACCTGCGGTCGGCCGGTCTCGATCGCCCGGCGCTCGGCCTCGAAGGCCGTGCGTTTCGGCAGCGGCGTTCCGGGATCGAGCCGGGTGTTGACGAGCTGCTGTCCATCGGGCTCGTAAAGCGCAATCGCCACCCCGCCGATCAGCTTGACCGCGTCGATCGCGTGGTCCCTGAACTCGGCGAAGCGTCCGTTCGCCAGCAGCGGCGACAGCGCGAGGACCTGCAGGTCCTCGATGATGTTGGCGACACGGAGCTCGGTGGCGTTGCGCATCAGCCGAAGCCGGTCTTCATACTCGACCTTGCGGTGTTGCGACGATTCCGAAACGAAGTGATAGGCGAGGAACGCCGCACAGGCTGTGATCGGAATGGAGGTCGCTAGCGCAAGGATGAGGAGATAGGCCGAGATGGGCCAGATGCCGGAGTTCCCGGCGAGCCGCAATCCCCAACGAAACACGACGTCTCCTCCCCTCGCGCCAATCATCGCACGGGTCGCGCACGCCGCGACAGATCAGCTCTGAAGGGCAGAGCCTTTGCTCGTACCGAACCCGAACTCATGTTTGGAACTCTTGTTCCAGCGAGTCTGACGCGCTTCAGCCGCTGCTGACAAATCGCGTTGTTGCACGCGTCTGTCAACAGCAACCGGAGGTGCAGCATTCGCACCAGACGCTGTTCGCCTCGAGCATGTCGATCTTCGCGACGTCCGAGAGTCCGATGGCGAACCGGTCCGCGACATGAGCCAGGCCTCGGCACTCGCATGTAGAACCTCCACGCGTAGTTCGCCTGCTTGGTCAGGATGCCCCGACAACGAGGTCAGCCCATCCAGTTAGTTGGACGACGCTGCACCTGCTTCTGGAGTCTCGGTTTTCTCACCGGCCATCAGCATGGGGCATCCCGCAGGTCCGGTATCCAGCGTCAGGAAGGTCTCGGCGCGCTACTCGCCCTGATACGACTAATCATCTCACGCCCGCGAAGGTCGTGCGCTGCCCCGGAGCCTCCGCTCCGTAGGGCGCGAGTCTGAGTGTCTATTCAACCTTCTCGTGCGCAAACACCTTCCTTGTTGTTCAGGCTCATGCGCGCGCTGCGAGCGTTAAGGCAGCTTCATACCGGCCCCGGGGCGTATTCAAGGATGCGTTCACCAAGCGCCCGCGCTTCACGGCGTCTCTGCAATGTCGGAAACCTGCTGGTAACGCGCCATCTCCCTTAGTGCCGTCACTTCATAAGTTTCAGGAGGAAACGATTATGTTGATGATGATCGCACGAAAGCTCGTTGGACCCCATGCACTCAATTCCGGCTTCGGCCTGGTGACCATGTTCGCGCTCACCGGTGTCGTCGCTTCTCTCGTGCTGGTTCAGCACGGCGTGAACATCTTCCCGACCGCGATCTTCTGATCGACGGCTCTCCCATCGTGCTCCCGCTCAAGACGAGTTGGGAGCCGGTCCGACGGATCTGGGCATCGCGCGGATCACTCGCCTGATCGCAATTCCATCAACGACTGACTCGCCGTAGCGTCGGGCTGTCCCGGTGCTCCGGCGCGCCTGTCGATTGGTGGAAAGCGGCCCTCCGCTGCTTGGATCAGAAGGGCTGTGCGGCGCTTACTTGCCTATCCTGTACGCACGCTTTCACCGACACATTGACTGCTCACGCCCGTCGCGAATACCGTTCGCGCAGTCGCTTGTCTCCGGTCCTCCGGCGGCGAGTTGTCGGAAAGCAGTGTCGTGCGCGAGATTGAGAGCCCCAGGGAGACGCCAGCAAAGGCTCACGCAGTTGCGTGGCTGGCAGTCGTCTTCATCCCTTTGATCGCATCTCAGTTGCTGAGGTTGCACCAGCACGAGCCGTTCGGTTGGATCGCCTGGGACTACGCCGGTCGGCTTGGTGCGCTTATGATCGCTGCTGCGATCCCAGCTGCGCGAGCAGTCGCGTTCCGAGCGGAAGAGAATCAGTTATCCGGTTTGGAGATCGGGCTCTGGGTTGTCGGCCTCTCGTTCGTTGAGCGCTTCAGCCAACCGGTGAGGCTCTTCATGACCACAAATTTTCCAGGCACAGTCTTCGGGACCTACCCGCGCCCCAGCGGCTGGCTTTATTTCTTCGATCTGGTGTTCGGGCTGGCGCTGGTCGCACTCACCGAGGAGATCGTCTTCCGCCGCTGTGTCGAGCACGTGCTCCGGATGTGGCTGAGCGGTCGCATTCTGCTCGTCATGGTTTCGTCTCTTCTCTTCGGGGGCTACCATTGGTGGAGCGGGCTTGGAAACGTCACGACGGCCGCGCTGCTCGGAGCAGGTTTCACGCTGATGCTGCAGCGATCGGTGGCGTTATGGCCGGTGGTCCTTGCGCATTATCTGATCGACCTGGTCGAGTTCGCCTGAGGCGACCTGATTTGCCCGACGGGCACGCCGCGCCAAAACCTGTCCAGCCCTCCCGCGGAAAATATTCCGATTTACGAATTTCGGAATTGGTGTAGTCTGCCCGGCGTCCGGTCTCCGCGAGGAGGGGCGTATCGCGGTCGTCACGAGCGTGGGAGGCTGGATGCGGTGGGCGCAGCGGGTCGCAGCGTGATCATTCATGCCGACGAACGATCCGATGCGCACGGCGAAATCGCGTGGTCCTGGCGCCCCGACGCTGGCGTCAAGCTCGCGTGCTCCTGATGAGGCGCGCGGGTGACGGTGGCTATAAGCCCGGACACCGGGGAGAGCGCGTATAAGCCGTAATGCCATCGCGCAGGGAAGGCCGGGTCTGTCCGGCTGAACCTGTGGTTCCTGCCCCGTGCATTCTTGTCGCACGGGGACCACGGGCCTCAGTCGAGGTCCGGCCTTCCCTGCACCCTCCCGTTATCGGCGGAGGGCGAGGATGCGCAAAGCTCGGGCGGATGCCGTCGCGAGAGCGCGATCCCGTGTGCCAATAGCTGTTTGACATGTGTAGGAACACCATAGGGTGGACAAAGGCCGTGCGATGTCTTGCGGCTTGCTTCGCTGCCGGCGTGCCGTGCCCACCATCTGATCCAGGATCGACGCGTGGGCCCGTCGCGCGACAGATTTGCGTTGGATGCGGCTACGTGGAGCGCGCCCCCTTTGTGCCACCCTGCGCACCATCAGACTCATCACAGCGGCGACTGCTTCTGGAGCATGAGCGCGGTGCACATGACTGCGCCCTCTCCCCCCTTGCGGGAGAGGGCATGTAGGAAAGCGCGGCAAGCTCGGTTGGTGGGGGGTATCTCTCCGTAGATGACATTCGCGGAGAGATACCCCTCACCCAAGCCAGCACTTGGATGGGCCTGCGATGCTTTCTCCCGGAACGGGAGAGGGCGCTGTATCAGGCAACGGACGCCGTTGCGACTCGTATGGCGTCACCCCGTCTTCTTGCCGCGCGATCCGGTCAGTTCGGCGACCAGCGGGTTCGGGTAGCGGCGCTGCTGGCTCACGGCGAAGAACTGCTCCTTCAGCGCGCTCAGCCGTGCGCGCTCGACCAGCACACCGGAGCGCAGCTCGTCGATCACGACGATCGATGGCACCAGGGTCATGGCGCCGCTCTCGCGCGCCATCAGGCGCAGCATCGCCATGTCGTCGACCTCGGCGGCGATCACCGGACGGATGCCGCTGGAGCCAACCAGCGCGTCGAAGGCGGAGCGCAGCGCGCTGCCGCGGCCGGGCAGGATCACGGGCGTCGTCGCCAGATCGTGCGGAAAGCGCAAGCGCGCGGGCTTGGACGGTTTGCGGCTGACGAGGCTGACGCGCTGCTCGTCGATCAGCGTGTTCTCGAAATTGCTGCGCGTGTCCGGTGCCGCCGGATGGTTGGCGAGCACGAGGTCGAGCTTGTGGGCGTCGAGCTGCTCCAGCAGCTCGGCGAACTGGCCGGTGCGGATGATCAGCTCAACATCGCCGCGCCCGATCAGCGGCTTGAGGAATGCGATCTGGAAGTTGCGCGACAGGTTGGCCGCCGCGCCGACCCGCAGCAGCTGGCGTCCCGGGCGCAGCCCCGACAGCGTCTCGATCAGCTCGTGGCCGGACTTGAACACGCTGCCGGCATAGTCGAGCGCGATGCGCCCGGCCTCGGTCAGCTGCAGCGTGCGGCCGGTGCGCTCGAACAGCTTCTGACCAAGCTGCTCCTCCAGCGTCTTGACCTGCACCGACAACGAGGAGGGCGACACGTTGAGGCGCCTGGCGGCACGGCTCATGCTGCCTTCGCTGGCGATGATCCAGAAATAGCGCAGGTGATGGTAGTTCAAGTGGGGCATGACGTTCGTTCTATATTATAGAACGATCATGTTCAATGATTGAAATTTTAAGAAGGCTTCGGGACCGGTAAGACGAGGGCAACCTCTCATTTGATCAACCTCCGAGCCGCCATGACCCAGCTCCTCCCTTGCCTCGCGGCGCTCGCGCCGCTCACGCTCGCCATCGCCGCCTTCATGGGCACGGAGGCGGGGCCTCGGGCCGTTGCAGGCCGCGCGATCGTCGCCGCCGCGATCGCCTTCGGCATCGCCGCGGCGGCGAGCCTCGCGGCAGCCGCACTGGGCGCAGGGCGCACGCCGCTGCTCGGCGGCCACGGGCTCGGCCTGTCGCTGCAGCTCGACGCGTTGGCTGCGATCCTCTCCGTCCTGGTCAGCTTCATCGGCCTGGTCGTGGTGCGCTACAGCCGCAACTATCTCGACGGCGACCCCGGCCAGGTCCGGTTCACGCGCTGGTTGCTGTTGACGCTCGCCGCGGTGCTGATGCTGCCGATCTCGGGCAATGTCGTGCTGCTGTTCGCCGCCTGGGTCGCGACCAGCCTGTCGCTCGGCAAGCTGCTGCTGTTCTACGAGACGCGGCCGGCCGCGATCCGCGCCTCGCGCAAGAAGTTCGTCGCGAGCCGGCTCGGCGATGCGTTCCTCGCGACGGCCGCGGTGCTGCTCTACATCCGGTTCGGCACGCTGGAGATCGCAGGCCTCGCCGCCCACGCCCGGGCGGGCGAGGGGGCCGGCTCGGCGATTGTCACGATTGCTGCGCTGCTGATTGTCGCCACTGCGATGCTGAAGTCCGCGCAGCTGCCGCTGCATGGCTGGCTGATCGAGGTGATGGAGACGCCGACGCCGGTGTCGGCGCTGCTGCATGCCGGCATCATCAATGCCGGCGGCTTCCTGGTGCTCAGGCTCAGCGACGTGCTGCTGCTGGCGACGCCGGCGCTCGATGTGCTCGCCGTGGTCGGCGGCGCCACCGCGCTGTTCGGCTCGCTGGTGATGCTAACGCAGACCTCGGTGAAGGTGCAGCTGGCTTACTCGACGGTGGCGCAGATGGGCTTCATGCTGCTGCAATGCGGCCTCGGCGCGTTCTCGGCGGCGCTGCTGCACATCGTGGCGCACTCGCTCTACAAGGCGCACGCCTTCCTGTCGTCGGGCAGCATCATCGACCTGGCCCGGGCGTCGTGGACGCCGAGCCCCGGCGGCCAGCCGCACGCGGCACGGCTGATCCTGGCACTGGTCGCGGTGATTGGCCTCGCGCTGCTCACAGGGCTTGCCTTCGGCATGACCCTGCGCAGCAACCCGGCGCAGATCGCGCTCGGCTCGGTGCTGCTGATGGGGCTGGTGCACCTGATGGCCAACGCCATCGACGAGCGGCCGAACGCCTTCGTCGTCGCCCGCGCCGCGGTCACCGCCGCCGGCGTCGCGATCGTGTACTTCGCGCTGCAGGCCGGCACGGCCTGGCTGGTCGGCGGCAGCATTCCCGCATCGCGGCCGGTCGATGGCGTCGTTCCGATGCTGATCGCGGCGGCCGTGGTGGTGTCGTTCGCGGCGGTGACCGTGTTCCAGAACCAGATGATGCGCCGCGCCGACGCGCCGTTCTGGATCGCAGCCTACGTTCACCTGCGCAACGGCCTCTATCTCAACACGCTCGCCAACCGCCTCGTGCTGACCGTGTGGCCGCGCAATTCCACCTCTGCTCCGTCCAACCCGTGATCCGAGATCTCCGATGACCCAGGCCGCCCTCGCCATGTCCATGACCGACCCGATCGACATCAGCGCCGATGCCGGGCTGATGGCCCGCATCGACAGCGCCTGCCAGCGGGTCGCGCCGCTGTGGCCGCTGAAGCACTTCGTCGCGGTCAACCCGTTCCTCGGCTTCACCGGCCAGAGCTTCGCCGCCACGGCCGCGACGTTCGAGCGCGTGGTGCGGACGCGGATGCTGATGCCGCGCGCCTATTATCGGCAGGCGCTCGATGATGGCCGGATCGACGATGCCGCGCTGGCGCAGGCGCTGCAGCTCTATCCGTCGACCGGGCTCGATATCGAGGCGCTCAAGCAGAAGGCGCGCGCCGAAGCCGGGCCGTCGTCGCCGCCGGCCGTCGTGGCGACGGTCGCCGAAGTGCTGGACCGGCTCGCCGAGGGCGATCGCTATGTCTCGCTGGTCGCGTTCATGATCGACGAGATCTCGTCATTCTGCGCCACCTATTTCGACGAGGGCCAGGCGAGCTGGCCAAGCCCGGTGCGCAAGCTGAAGCCGTACGCCGCCTGGCGTAAGCTCGCAGCCTATGACCGCAATCCCGAAATGATGGGGCTTGCGGGATTCCGCAGAGCCATCGCCGAACTGCCGGCCGATCCGGTGCAGGCGATCGGTCTGATCGTCGACCGGCTCGGCATTCCCGGGCGCGCGGTCGAGGACTATCTGGTGCGGGCGCTGTTCGATCTCGGCGGCTGGTCGGCCTATGCGCGCTACATCGGCTGGAACGCCGGGCTCGACGGGGAGCGGGACGATACGCTGCTGGAGCTGTTGGCGATCCGGCTGGCCTGGGGCTATGCGCTGTATCAGGCGCGCGCTGATGACGTCGTGAAGGCGGCGTGGGCAGAGGCCATGGCGGAAGCGGCGAAGCTGCCGGCCGATCAGCGGCTCGAGGAGACGCCGGAGCTCGCGATCGATCTCGTGCTGCACGAGGCCTATGAGATCGCATGCCGGAGCAAGCTCGTCGCACAGCTCGCTGGGCATGGCGCGCAGGCGGCACTGACGCGACTGCCGGCGCGGCCGCCGGTGCAGGCCGCGTTCTGCATCGACGTCCGCTCGGAGATCTTTCGGCGCGCGCTGGAGACGGCCTATCCCGAAGCCGAGACGATCGGCTTCGCCGGATTCTTCGGCTTCCCGATCGAATATGTCCCGATCGGTCACAGCAGAGGCGGCGCGCAATGCCCGGTGTTGCTGAAGCCCGCCTTCATCGTCTGCGAGGCGGTCAAGGACGCCGACGATATCGAGCAGGCCGAGGTGCTCGGCCTGCGGCTGTTGCGGCGGCGTGCGGCCAAGGCGTGGAAGTCGTTCAAGGTCTCGGCCGTGTCGTCGTTCTCCTTCGTCGAGACCGCTGGCCTCGGCTTCGCTGCGAAGATCGCGACCGATAGCGCCGGCGTCACGCGGCCGGTGCCGTCACCGGTGATCGATGGCCTCGACCCGGAGATCGCGGCGCGGGTGCAGCCCCGACTCGCGCCCGGCGAGCTCGGCGGGCGTATGACCGGCTTCACCGATCCGCAGCGCGTCGCGATGGCCGAGGCGGTGTTGAAGGCGATGTCGCTGACCGGTCCGTTCGCGCGGCTGGTGCTGCTCGCCGGCCATGGCAGCACGACAGTCAACAACCCGCACGCCTCGGGGCTCGATTGCGGCGCCTGTGGCGGCCACACCGGCGAAGCGAATGCGCGGGTCGCGGCGGCCGTGCTCAACGACTGGCGGGTGCGCGAGGGCCTGCGGGCCAAGGGCATCGACGTCCCCGCCGATTGCTGGTTCATCGGCGCGCTGCACGACACCACCACCGACGCGGTGACCTTGTTCGACGAGGACGACGTCCCGGCCACGCTCGCGCCGGATCTCGCACGGCTGAAGGCGCGGCTGGCCGATGCCGCGCGGCTGGCGCGGCTCGAGCGGAGCGCGCTGCTCGGCATCCGCGACAGGTCCAATGTGGATGAAGCCGTGATCGCGCGGAGTAGGGACTGGTCGCAGGTGCGGCCGGAATGGGGGCTCGCCGGCAACACGGCCTTCATCGCCGCGCCGCGGAGCTTCACCCGCGGGCTCGATCTCGGCGGCCGCGCCTTCCTGCACTCCTATGAGGCGGCGCGCGACGACGGCCATCGCACGCTCGAGCTGATCATGACGGCGCCGATGGTGGTCGCGAGCTGGATCAATCTGCAATACTACGGCTCGACCGTGAACAACTCGGCCTTCGGCAGCGGCAACAAGGTGCTGCACAACATCGTCGGCCAGCTCGGCGTGCTCGAGGGCAATGCCGGGGATTTGCGGGTCGGGCTGCCCTGGCAATCCGTCCACGACGGCAGCCGGTTCATCCACGAGCCGGTGCGCCTCAACGTCTTCATCGCGGCTCCGGAGAGCGCGATGGACGAGGTCATGCAGCGTCATCCGGGCGTGCGCGACCTCGTGGTTAACGGCTGGGTGATGCTGCATTCCCTGAGCGATCAGGGAGCGATCCGGCGCTGTATCCGCCCCGGCGAATGGAGGGCCGCATGACAGCGCCGGCGCGCCTCGCCATCGGCAAGGCGCGCCGCGTCATCAGCTCACAGCGTCTTCAGATACGCGATCAGGTCCCAGCGCTCCTCCTCGGAGAAGGCGCCGCCGATGATGCCGTTCGGATAGTCCTTGTTGGGCTTGGCGGGACCCTCGAAGGAATGGCCGAGCGTGCTGTTGCCCTTGATCGGCTTGCCGCTGGAATCCTTGGTGGCGAACAGCGACTGTCCGACCTTGCAAGCCGTCTCGCCGCCCTTCGGCACGTCGAAGCCGACATGCTTGGGATCATAGTCGCGGGCGCCCTGGCAGAACGAGGTCGGCCGCTCCGCCGCCGGCGTCAGCAGCCAGTACAGCGACGGTACCGAGCCATTGTGCAGATAGGGCGCGGTGGCCCAGACGCCATTCAGGGGACGCGCGCGATAGCTCTTGCCGGCCGGATTCGGGCAGTTCTTGCGATCGCCCCACAGCGCGGCCTGCTCGGCCGGAGAGAGCTTGCGGTCCTCCATCCATTTGTCGCTCGCCTTCTGCACGACCGCCATCAGCGCCAGCGCATAGGGCATCTCGGTGGTCGAGCCCTGCGGCAGGTTGCAGCCCTTCAGGTCCTTCGCCGGATCGACGTCGAGGAAGCCGGGTACCTTGACCTTGCGGGTGGCGAGGATCGTGGCCTGTCCCGGATCGGTCTGCATCGCCGCGACCGGCTTCTGCACGAGATCGAGGATCGGCCCCTTGGCATTCCAGCCATGGCTCTCCCAATCGTCGGCCGGCTTGATCTTCCAGAAGCTCTTGTCCGGATAGGTCTTGTCGAACACGGGGTCGGCGACCGGGCCGAGATGGCACTCGACGCAGATGCTGGCGTAGAGCTTGCGGCCACGTTCGACCTGGGCGGGATCGACCTTCCAGGCGTCATCGCCGGCGAACAGCTTCTCCGGCCATTTCGGCGAGGTCAGGCCGCCGAACGCCGGCGTCGTCGTCGCGAACGGATCCGGGCCGCGCAGCATGTCCTCGATGTGGAGCAGATTTTCGATCGCCATCGACGAGCGCCACAGCTTGTCGCTCGCCGTCTCCGGCGAGAAGTTGATCTGGGCGGACACGCCGAGCGCCTCGCCGGCGTTGCGGATCAAGGGCTGAGCGATCGAGCCGTCATACTGCGCCCAGGAGAACCACGGCACGGTCCAGATCGGCGGATACGAGACCGGCGCGTCGATGGCCTCCTGGTTGCCGATCATGTTCGGCAGCCCGCTGACGGCCATGTCGAGATAGAACACCTGATTGCCGATGCGGTTCAGCGCGTCGAGCCGGCCGAAGCCTTCCTCGGTCTCGGTCTGGCCCTTGGCCTCGATCGCCGTCTGGTAGTTCTTGGCCTGCATGTTGAGAGCGAAGTCCGTCGCCGCCTTCAGTCCCTTCTTGAGCGTCTCGCGCTCGGCCTCGGTCGCATTCGGGCCGAGCACGCGATCGGCAAAGCGCGAGAAGCGGCCGGGCACGTATTGCGTGAAGATCATCGCAAAGCCCATCGCTTCTTCGAGCTTGCGCAAATCGACCATCCCGGGGCCGCCGTCGAAGCGCACGCTGACGCCCTTGTAGTGAATGCTGCCGGTGTGGCAGGCCGCGCAGGTCAGGCCGATCTTGTCCGACTGCGCCGCGCCGCTGACCGGATCGGCGGCGCCGGAGAGCCGCGCGAAGCCGACGGGCAGGCCGCCTTCGTTGCCAGCGGGCGTGGGCTTCAGGCCGGCGGGCAGCGCCGGAGCGATGTCCGCCTTCGCCGTCGCGTTGGCCGCGTAGCCGAACGGCCGCAGAGCGCTGGGATCGCCCTCGATGCTCCTCGGGCTCGGGATGAAGCCGAAGCGCTCGAGATAGGCGCTGTCGGAGATCAGGCCGGGCGTGCCGAACAGCGACAGATAAGGCTGCTCCATCGCCATGAACCAGGCATAGGGAATCGGAAAGGTCGCCGTGCCCTGCGTGACGTGGTGGAACCAGTGCCGGTCCTTAGTGGTCCAGCCCTGGTCGAGCCAGTACGCGGCCTTGGTCGGCTCGGTTTGCGGCAGCGCCGGCGGGATCAAGGCCGCGACCTTCTTCGGCAGGATCGCGCTGAGCTTGTCGCTCACCGCATCGGGGGCGGCCACCCACGCGATGAGCAGCGCGACGGCACCGACCACAGCGGTGCCGACGACCGCCTTGCCGATGCGCCAGAAGATGCTGGCCGGCTTCGGCTTGGTCATCAGCCGCGCCACGATGCGTTGCGGAAAGCGGCGCTCGACGAACAATGTGCGGACCTCGGTGACCGCGAGATAGCGGTCGTCGCCCTCGCCCTTGCCGAGGATGTTCAGCAGCACCGGCCATTCGCCCTGCATCAGAATCGGGAAGTACCAGCGCGCCTGGTCGCCATCGCGCTGCAGGTTGGCCTTCATGAAGGTCTGAATCTGCGCTGCGTTCAGGCCGCGCTCGGTGCCGCCGTCGGGATTGGGATAGTCGCTGCCGAAGCTTGCGAAGCGATCGATCTCCTCCGGGTGGACCTTGGCCTGGGCGTCGAGGATGCGCGAGCCGCCGCCATGCTTGTCGAGCGGTCCATCGCGCAGCTGATCGAGGTCAGCGCCCGACCACAGGCTCTGCAACAGCCGCAGCGGCGAGAAGCCGTTGGCGATCAGCGCCACACCGAAGGTTTCGATGCCGACGATGCGCTTCTTGAGGCCGGTCTCGCCACTCGCCGCCTCGACGCGATGCGCGATGCTCTTCAGCGGCACATCGTGGCCGTCGACGAAGCCGCCGGCGACGAGCGCGCGCAGGAAGGGACAAGGATTGTTGGGCGAAACCGGGGTCTGTCCGGGCAGGGCGTCACGGACGCGGGCGCTGTCTTCTTGCATCGAACGACATCCTTGCAAATCACCTGTGATGAAAAACGACGATCACGCGAACAAACAAAGCCGGCGCCGAATTGCGCCGAAGACTGTGCGAAGTGCACGCCGTCCGAACGTTACAATGCAATTGTGAATGATGGCGTAACCCTACGCCGTGTCAACCTCAAGTCGAGATTGCGTTATTGGTGCGCGTGTTCGGCTTGCTGTCGACCAGGGTCAGCTTGGTCAGCGGCAGGCCTGCTTTGGCGAGGCCGTCGCGATAATGGGCGATGTCGGCCGGGTTGCGCCAGCGGATGTTGCTCAGAAGCCGCTCGATCGTCATCCACGGATGCTGGCTCAAGAGCGCGGCGACGGCCTCGCCGGCTTCGACCGAGCGGCCGAGCTGCGCCAGCGCCGCCGCGCGAATGGCGAGGCACTGCAGATGGTTGGGGTTCTGATAATGCGACTCCCGCGCCCAGGACAGCGAGGCGTCATATTGGCCGAGCATGTAGTGACTGAACGCGCTGAGCACCGACCATTGATAGCGCGGATCGCTGTTGCCGCGCTGCGCCGCGACCGAGAACAGCTCGATGGCCTGTCGATGCTCGCCGCCGACGAGATGGCAGACGCCGAGCACGCCGCGCGCGCCCATGTCGTAGGGATTGAGCTGCAGCGCCTTGCGCGCCGCCTCGATGCCCGCCTCGACCCGCCCCTGCATGGCGTGGACATAGGCCAGCAGCGAATAGGAAAAGGACGAGCGGGAATCCAGCCGCACGCTCGCCTCGGCGAGCGCCATCGCCTCGTCCCACAGCCCGCGCGAGTTCCTGATCCAGCCGAAATGGATCCCCTGCAGCAGGATGGTGCCGAGATAGGTATGGGCGATCGCCAGACCCGGGTCGATCTTGATCGCCTCGCGGAACAGCGCAATCGAGCTCTCGTAGTCGGCCTTGGTCGGCTGATAGTAGTGCGACAATCCGCGCAGGAAGCGGTCCCAGGCGGTGAGGTCGGTGGTCTTGGACCGGACCGGCACCGCCGCCTCGGCCCGATAGATCTCGGGGATCAGCGCAGTGCACAGATTGGCGGTGATGTCGTCCTGGACGGCGAACAGGTCGCCGATGTCGCGGTCGTAGCGGCCGGCCCAGAGCTGCTCGCCGTTCTCCGGCGCGACCAGCTCGGCCGTGACCCTGATCTTGTTCCCGGAGCGCCGCACCGAGCCCTGGATCAGATAGGTCGCGTCGATCTCGCGGGCGATGAGGCGGGCGCTCATGCCCGCGTGCTTGAAGGCGAAGGTCGAGTTGCGGCTCAGCACCCGGAAGAAGGATTGCAGCGACAGCGCATGGATGAGGTCTTCGGCCAAGCCGTCCGAGAAATATTCGTCGGTTTCGTTGCTCAGATTGGCGAAGGGGAGGACGCCGACGATCGCGGTCCGATATTGAGCCGGGAGAGACGCGGTCTGCCGCGGCTCGCGGCTCTGCTCCGGCGAGGAGGGATCCCAGGTCCAGACGTTGATGGTGTCTTCGATGTTCTTGAAGCGGAACGGGCCGCGATCGACGAACGTGACCGTCAGATGCTTGCTGGCTTCCTGGTAGGCCTTGTTCGACAGTGCGATCCCGCCGGGAGGGGCTGCGGCTTCAAGTCGCACCGCGGTGTTGACGCCGTCGCCGAACACCTCGTCCTCATCAAAGATGACGTCGCCCATGTTCACGCCCAGGCGGAACTGCATCACGCGATCGCCGGGCAGGTGCGCATTGCGCTCGGCCATCAGCTTCTGCACCTCGACTGCAGCCGCGATCGCGCCGACAACGCTGGGAAATTCCAGGAGAAAGCCGTCTCCGGTGTATTTGACGATCCGGCCGCCGTGATTGAGGATGACCGGGTGGATGGCGCCGCGATGGGCCTTGAAGGCGGCATGGGTTCCCGCCTCGTCGGCGCCCATCATCCGCGAGTAACCGACCACATCGGCACAGACAATGGCGGCCAGCCGTCTCTCCATCCGTTCCTCACTCTGATAGAGGGCGATACCACGGCAGCATCGTTGGAATCCAATCAATTTGCGGAAGCAATGTGTAGGCCATGTGGCAGGCCAAGGATGTACCTTGTAATTGGTTTAAATCAGCCCGGCCTTGATCAGCCCGTCCCGGTAGTGGTCGATGTCGGCCCTGTTCTTCCAGCGAATGTTCTTCATGTGGCGGTCGAGCGTCAGCCAGGGATATTGCTCACGCATGCCGCTGATCGCGGCGCGCGCTTGCGCGGTATCGCCGAGCTGGGCCAGCGTTGCCGCCCGGATCATCAAGGCCTGCAGGTGGTCCGGATAGAGCAGCAGCTCCTCCCGCGCCCAGGACAACGCCGCCTCGTAGCGGCCGATCAGGTAGTGGCTAAAGGCGTTCAATGCCGGCCATTGGTAGCGCGGATCGCTGTTGCCGCGTTGCGCGGCGATCGAGAACTGATCGATCGCCTGCTGGTGCTCGCCCGAGACCAGGTGACAAAGCCCGAGCACGCCGCGCGCGCCCATGTCATAGGCGTTGAGCTCCGTGGCCTTGCGCGCCGCTTTCATGCCGTCCTCATGCGCTCCCTGCATAGCCTGCACGAAGGCGAGGATCGCGTAGGCGAAAGAGGAGCGCGGGTCGAGCCGGATGCTGTCCAGGGCCAGGCTCATTGCCTCCTCCCAGAGCTCGCGCGAGCCTTTGATCCAGCCGAAGCTGATGCCCTGCATCAGGATGGTCGCAAGATAGGCATGCGCAATGCCAAGCGAGGGATCGAGCGCGATGGCCTCTCGAAACAGCGCGATCGAGACCTGGTAGTCGGCTTTGGCCGGCCGGTAGTAATGCGAGAGGCCGCGCAGGAAACGGTCCCAGGCCGTCGGATTGGTCGCGGGCGAACGGAACGGCACGGAGGCCTCGACGCGGTAGATCTCGGGCATCAGCGCCGCGCAGAGGCTCGTGGTAATCTCGTCCTGCATCGCGAAGAGATCGCCGAGGGCGCGATCGTAGCGTCCGGTCCATAATTGGGCGCCGCTTTCCGGGACGATCAGTTCTGCGGTGACCCGGATCTTGTCGTGCGAGCGCCGGACGGTCCCCTGGATCAGGTAGGTCGCGTCGATCTCGCGTGCGATCAGCCGAAGATTGAGATTGCGATCCCGGAAGCGGAAGGTCGATGTCCGGCTCAGCACACGGAAGAACGATTGCAGCGACAGCGCGTGGATCAGGTCATCGGCGAGCCCGTCGGCGAGATACTCGTCGGGACCGTCGGACAGGTTGGCGAACGGCAGAACGCCCACGATCGCCGTGCGGTATTGCGGCGGCAGGCTCGTCGCGTTCCGCGATCCGAGCGCGCCGTCGCCGTCGGGCTCCCAGGTCCAGGCTTGGACGGGGTCTTGGAAGTTCCGGAATTGGAAGCTCCCCGCGAGGGTCAAGCTGACCGGAAGCTGCGGGCTCGCCTCCTCATAAGCGCGGCCCGAGACGGCAAAACCGCCTGGTGTGGCGATCGATTCGAGATTGACGGCGACATTGATGCCGTCACCGAACGCCTCGCCGTCGTCGATCGTGACCTCGCCCTTATGAATGCCGAGGCGAAAGCGCATGTTGCGGTCAGCCGGCAGATGCGCATTGCGCTCGGCCATGAGACATTGCATCTCGACCCCGAACTGGACCGCGCTGGCGGCGTTCGCGAATTCCAGCAGGAAGCCATCACCAGTGTGTTTGACGATGCGCCCGGCATGATTGAGGATGATCGGATGAATGGCGCCGCGATGCGCCTTGAAGGCGGCATGGGTGCCGGCCTCGTCGATCCCCATCATGCGCGAATAGCCGGCGACGTCTGCGCAAAGGATGGCGGCGAGGCGTCTTTCCATCACGTCGTGCTCCCGCCTCGCGCATACCATGGCTCGGGCGGCCGAATCCATGCTTTTCCCGAGCCGGCCACGCGACCGTCGACGAGGCGTTCTGCGGACCCCGGCGCGCAACAGCTCGCGATGCTCAAGAGTTAGATCGATATCGTTAGGAAACGTTCAATGCTTGGAATTCACGATCTGCCGCTGTTTCTGGTGTCCGGACTGCTGCTCAATATCACGCCTGGTCCCGATACGGCCTACATCGTTGGCCGCAGCGCTCAGATGGGGTGGCGGGCCGGCGTGGCTGCTGCGTTCGGCATCAGCGCGGGCTGTCTCGTCCACGTATTCGGGAGTGCGATCGGGCTGTCGGCGCTGCTTTCTGCGTCGGCGACGGCCTTCGCCGCGGTGAAATGGGCGGGGGCTGCCTATCTGGTCTATCTCGGTCTCATGCAGATCATGGCACGCCGCAAGGACCTGCCAAACGAGGACGGACCCGCTGCACCGGCCTTGTCGATGTGGCAGGTGTTCTGGCAGGGCGCGCTCACCAACATCCTCAATCCCAAGGTGGCGATGTTCTTTCTCGCCTTTCTGCCGCAATTCGTCGCAGCTGACGCGCCGCATCAGGCGCTCGCGCTTCTGCTGCTCGGGACGATGTTCATCGTCAACGGCACGATCTGGTGCCTCGGCGTTGCCGTCGCGGCGGCCCGCGCCGCCCGCGGCGTGCGGCGCTCCTCCGCCGCGGTGCTCTGGTTGAACCGGGCGATCGGCGGCCTGCTGGTCTATCTCGGCGTCCGGATCGCGATGCTAGAAGCGCGCTGATCCCCAGGCCAGCTCGACGAAAGCGCTGCCGGCGAGATAGAGCCCGAGCAGGATCATCGCGATCAGGAAGACGCGGCGGAACGCCTCGGCGGGCAGTCTCGACCGTGCCGCCTGGCCTGCAAACATGCCGAGAAAGGCGCAGGCCATCGCGATTGCGCCGGGCAGGGCGGTCGCCGTGCTGAGCAGGCCGGAGCTCGTCAAGTTGACGGCCAGGGTGATGGTGGCGACCGTGAAGAACACGCCCAGCGCCTGAACCAGTTCGTCCTTCTCCAGCCCGATCGCCTGCATGTAGGGTACGGAAGGAACGACCTGCACGCCGGTCGCGGCCGAGATCAGCCCGGTGATCAGCCCGACGATACCGCCGACCCACTTCTCGTGGCGCGGTGCGACCTTGAAGGCGAAGCGGGTGAGGCCCAGCACGGCATAGACGATCAGCAGCACGCCAAGCGCGATGTTGCCGTAGCGTGTCGAGGTGTGACTGAGGGCGCCGGCGTTCAGACAGATCCCGATCGCGGTGCCCGCCATCAGCGGCCACAGCCGTCTCGCGATGTCGCGCAGATAGGGACCAGCGAAGGTCTGCCAGATGTTGGTGATGACGGCCGGCACGATGACGATGGCGAGCGCCCGGCCGGGCGGCATGGCGACCGCGAGCAGTCCGACTGAGATGGTCGGGAGCCCGAGGCCCAGCGCCCCCTTGACGAAGCCGGCGAGGGTCAGGGCGAAGGCAATGAAGATCAGGATGGGAGCGGGGTCGATCATGGCAGCGACATTGACCTGAGAGCAGCCTCGTCACAATGTGGAGGTTACGGAGCAAGCCTTCGTCCTGGACAGAGGCAGAAGAGCATGCGGTACGACCTCGTCGATCTCAGGCTGTTCATTGCCGTTGCCGAGGTCCGCAGCATCACGGGCGGCGCCGACCGGGCGCATCTGGCGCTGGCGTCGGCGAGCGCCCGCATCAAGGGTCTCGAGGACGCGTTCGGCGTGGCCCTGTTCAAGCGCGGCCGTCGCGGTGTCGAGCTGACGGCGGCAGGTGAAAGCCTGCTGGATCATGCCCGCATCATCATGGCCCATGTCGAGACCATGCAGGGCGACCTGTCCGGCTTCGCGTCTGGGCAGCGGGCGAATGTGCAGCTGCTCGCCAACACGGTCGGTCTGGCCGAGCATCTGCCGAAGGCGCTGGCCGCGTTCTTGCGCGCCCATCCCGAGATCAACGTCGACGTCGAGGAGCGCGAGAGCACCGAGATCGCCGAGGCGATCGCCTCGGGCCGCGCGGATCTCGGCTTTGCTGCCGAGCATGCGCTGCCTGAAACCATCGAGCGCTTCGCCTTCAGCGAGGACCGGCTGGTGCTGGTGGCCGGAAGGCGCAGCGGGTTCGCGGGCCTCAGGCAGATCGATTTCAGCGAAACTGCGGGGCAGGACTTCATCGGTCTCACCCAAGGCACGGCACTCAATGTCCACATTGGCCGGCATGCGGCGCGGCTCGGCATTCGCCACCATGTCCGGGCGCGGCTGCGCGATTTCGACGCCATCTGCCAGATGGTGGCGGCGGGCATCGGCATCGCCGTGGTGCCGGAAGCGGCGGCACGGCGATGCGCGCGAACGATGCCGATCAGCCTGATCCCGCTGCGCGATGCCTGGGCCGACCGCCGGCTGGTGATCTGCGCCCGCAGCTTCAAGGCGCTGCCGCGACCGGCCAAGCTGCTGGTCGAGCATCTGCGCGACGCGGCGGCGGGCGACCGCTGAGTCAGGCGGCGCGGACCGTCTCGAGGAAATGGCCGACCTCCAGCTTCAAGCGGCTGCTCTCCTCCGACAGCGACTGCGCCGCCGACAGCACCTGCGCGGACGCCGAGCCGGTCTCGGCGGTGCCCTGCTGAACCTCGACGATATTGTCGGAGACGCGCTGCGTGCCTTGCGCCGTGTGCTGCACGTTGCGGGAGATCTCCTGGGTGGCCGCGCCCTGCTGCTCGATCGCCGCGGCGATGGTCGCGGAGATTTGTGACAACCGCTCGATCGTCCCCGAGACCTCCCGGATGACGTCGACGGATTCGGCCGTGGCGGACTGGATGCTCGCGATCTGCTGGCCGATCTCTCCGGTCGCCTTCGCGGTCTGCTCGGCCAGCGCCTTGACCTCGGACGCGACGACGGCGAAGCCGCGGCC
>NZ_CAFI01000009.1 GCF_000239775.1 Bradyrhizobium sp. ORS 375 | reverse complement strand
CCATCGCGCCCTGCTTATCCTCCTGCATGTCCTTCTGATAGGCGAGCGGCAGGCCCTTCATGACGATCAGGAGACCGTTCAGCGCGCCGATGACGCGGCCGGTCTTGGCGCGGACGAGCTCCGCGGCGTCCGGATTGCGCTTCTGCGGCATGATCGAGGAGCCGGTGGTGAACTTGTCCGACAGCTTGATCAGGCCGACCAGCGGCGAGGTCCAGATCACGATCTCCTCGGCGAAGCGCGACAGATGCACGGCGCAGATCGCGGCGGCCGACAAGGTCTCCAGCACGAAGTCGCGGTCCGACACCGCATCCAACGAGTTGGCCATCGGGCGCTCGAAGCCGAGCGCCTCCGCGGTGGCGTGGCGGTCGATCGGGAACGAGGTGCCGGCGAGCGCGGCGGCGCCGAGCGGCGACTCGTTGAGGCGCTTGCGGGCGTCGAGGAAGCGGCCGCGGTCGCGGCCGGCCATCTCGACATAGGCCAGCAGATGGTGGCCGAAGGTGACCGGCTGCGCCGTCTGCAGATGGGTGAAGCCGGGCATCACGGTGCCGGCGAATTCGAGCGCACGGGTCGCCAGCGCCTGCTGGTAGGCGGCCAGGGATGCGTCGATGTCGTCAATGGTGTCGCGGACGAACAGGCGGAAATCGGTCGCGACCTGGTCGTTGCGCGAGCGCGCGGTGTGCAGCCGGCCGGCGGCGGGGCCGATCAGCTCGGACAGCCGGCTCTCGACGTTCATATGGATGTCTTCGAGCGCGCGCTTGAACTCGAACGAGCCCTTGGTGATCTCTGACAGGATCGTGTCTAGACCCTTGCCGATATTTTTCGCATCACCAGCCGTGATGATGCCCTGGGCGGCGAGCATGGCGGCGTGCGCCTTGGACGCGGCGATGTCCTGCGCGTAGAGGTGGCGATCGACGTCGATCGAGACGTTGATGTCCTCCATGATCTCGTCGGGACGTTCCGTGAACCGGCCGCCCCACATCTTGTTGCTCATGCCTGCCGCTCTTAAGCCTTGCTGATCGCCAAAGGATGGGACACACGTCCGGTGCACCGAAATTCGCGCCTCTGATAGCCGCAACCGACCCGAGATGACAAACGATAAGCCAGAGACGTCCCCTGCCCGCCCCGCATCCCGGCGCCGGCCCCTGCTCGCCGCCGGCGCGGTGGCCGTCATCGCCGTCGCCGGCATCGCAGCGGTGGCGTTCGGTGGGCTGCTGAAGGGCAAGCCGCCCGGCGATCAGGCCTGCCAGGCGGCGGTCGACACCGCGGCGCGGCTGGCGCCGCTGATCAAGGGCGAGGTGGCGGCGCTGACCGCCGCCAAGGCGCCGCTGCGGCTGCCGGACCTCGCCTTCGAGGATGCGAGCGGCGCGCCGAAGAAGCTGTCGGATTTCCGCGGCAAGACGGTGCTATTAAACCTCTGGGCGACCTGGTGCGTGCCCTGCCGCAAGGAGATGCCGGCGCTGGACGGGCTGCAGGCCAAGCTCGGCGGCGACGCCTTCCAGGTCGTCGCCGTCAACATCGACACCCGCGATCCGGAGAAGCCGAAGACCTTCCTGAGCGACGCCAAGCTGACGAAGCTCGCCTATTTCAGCGACGCCAAGGCCAAGGTGTTCCAGGATCTGAAGGCGGTCGGCCGCGCGCTGGGCATGCCGACCTCGGTGCTGGTCGACGGCAATGGCTGCGAGATCGCGACCATCGCGGGCCCGGCCGAATGGGACAGTGCGGACGCGGTCAAGCTGATCGAGGCGGCAACGTCGAAGGCCGCCGCGGGGCTGTAGTCCCGGCGGCCACGGCGCTAGGCTGCCTCGTGGCGGCGGCGTTCGATCGCGCCCCAGCGGGTGAGCGCAGCCTGGAGCGCGTCCGGATCGATCGGCTTGGTCAGGAAATCGTTCATCCCGGCGCCGATGCAGATCTCGCGCTGGCCCGCCAGAGCATTGGCCGTCAGCGCAATGATCGGCACGTCGCGGATCGGGCCGTCGAGAGCGCGGATTGCAGCGGTCGCCGATAGGCCGTCCATCTCCGGCATCTGCATGTCCATCAGAACGATGTCGTAGGACTTGTCCTGCACCGCGGTGAGCGCCTCCACGCCGTCGCAAGCGACGTCGAACTGGCATCCGAACCGCGCCAATAGCTTGGTGATCAGCGTGCGGATGATCGGCGTGTCGTCCACCACGAGAATGTTCAGCCGATCGGCCTGCGCCGGGATCGCCGGCTGCAGCGGCGGCGAGGCGACCTGCGGCCGTTCGCCGACGCCGCATTGAACGGTGAACCAGAAGCGGCTGCCGCGCCCCGGCTCGCTGTCGACCCCGATCTCGCCGCCCATCGCGCGGCACAGTTGCCGGCAGATCGCAAGCCCGAGACCGGTGCCGCCGAATTTGCGGGACACCGAGGTGTCGGCCTGGGTGAACGGATCGAACAGCTTCGCCTGGATCTCGGCCGGGATGCCGACGCCGGTGTCGATCACCTCGATGCGAAGCTCGACGCGCTCGTCGGCGATCGGGCGATGCGACGCAACGATGCGGACGGAGCCCTGCCTGGTGAACTTGATCGCATTGCCGACCAGGTTGAACAGCACCTGGCCGATCCGGACGGGATCGCCGACCAGCCAGGATGGAACGTCGTCACCGAGCGAGATCTCAAGGGCGATCCCCTGGTTACGGGCCTGCTGACCGAGCAGGGCGGTCACGCTCTTCAATGTATGGCCGAGGCTGAAGCCGATCGATTCCGGCGTCAGACGCCCCGCCTCCAGCTTGGAGAAATCGAGAATGTTGTTGACGACCGTGAGCAGGTTCCGGCTCGATTCCTTGGCCACCTCGGCCAGGCCGCGCTGCTCCTCGTCGAGATTGGTGCGGGCCAGGAGGTCGATCATGCCCATCATTCCCGCCATCGGCGTGCGGATCTCGTGGCTCATCATGGCGAGGAAGTCCGACTTGGCGCGGCTCGCCTCCTCGGCGGCCAGCTTCGCCGCATTGAGCGCCTCGGTCGCGGTGACGCTCTCGGTGATATCTTGATGCGTCGTGACCCAGCCGCCATTGGGCATCGGCCGGTAGTTCAGCCTGACCACGCGGCCGTCAACGAGCTTGTCGATCCGGCTCTGCGGCACGCCTGCCTTGTGGCCGGCCCGGACCCCGGCCAGATGTTGGTCAATGTGCGCGACCCCGGTGCCGGCAGCATTGCGCGCTGCGAGCAGTTGCTCGACCACCATCCCGGGACGCACCTGCTCAGGCGACAGCCGAAACATTCGCAGATAGCTCTCGTTGCACAATTGCAGGCGGCCGTCGGGCCCGAACATGCAAAGCCCGTGATCCATGTTGTTGAGCGCCACATCGAGCTGCATGTTGCGAATGCTCATGCGGTGTCCTGAGCGGCGGTCGAACATCGCCACGATCAGACCGCCGATCACCAGCACGGCTGTCATCGCCGAAATCGACACGGCCAGGGTCACCGTCGACAACAACAGGCCGGTCGGCGCCGGATCCGGTCTCTCGAGCAGATCGATCGCACCCATCGCGATGAAATGATGCGAAACAATCGCCAGCGTCAGCAGGCCAGCGGCGCCGGCGGATGACAGCAAGCTTTCACTGCGCATTGCGACAAGCAAGGACGATGCGCCGAACACCACACCGAACAGCACGGACGCTGCCACGAGGTCCGGCATCCAGACGATCACGGCCGGGACCCGCAGCGAAGCCATGCCCATGTAGTGCATGACCGCAATCCCGAGACCGACCATCGCGCCCCCGATCACGGCGCGCAGGCGATGACGACCGAGAATGGCGACAGCGAAGCCGGCGGTCGTCGTGGCGGCGGCTGCGACCAGCGACATGATCGTCATCGGCAGATCGTAGCGGATCGGGAAACCCGGCGTGTAGGCCAGCATGGCGATGAAATGGGTCGACCATACCCCGCCGCCCGTCACGATCCCGGCGGTGGCAAGCCAGGCCCGACGAATATCACCGTCGGTAACCCGCGCGCGCTGAAGCAGGTTGACCGCCGCAAGACTCGTCAGCAGACACACGCAAGCGGCCAGAAACACCAGCCATTTATCGTGCTCCATTTCGAGGCAGCTCAGTACCCGCAGCATCCACGTCCTCCGCCAGCGCATGCAACGCTAGCGGTTGCGGGATTTCCCGACCGTAAAGAACAGCTGCCACCGGAGTTTTCCGGGGGCGTCCCATGGTACCGTTCAGATGGGCAGAGCCCGACGCATCTCGGGCCGTTAGGCCGGAACGGACGCCAGGCTGCCGGACGGCTGTCAGGCCGTCGCGCTCACGCGGCGATGTTGAGGTTGCCCCCAACACCGGGGCCGACATTGGCGAGCGACAGCGTCTGCTGGGCGCCGCCGAGCAGAGTCAGGACGGCGTCCTTCTGCGCATTCAGGTTCTGCTTCATGACCGACGTGGCGACCTGCTGCTGGGTCGCACTCGCCTGCTGCGCCAGAACCGCAGCCACCAAGCTCATATCCATACGCCTATACCTCGTTGCAGCACCGTACCCCGGCAGGCTTAACGAAGCGTATCGATCCAGCGTCTGGATGAGCGGTTGAACTACCGGGTCGGCACCGGCTTGGGACCGCGATAGTCGTAGAAGCCGCGCTGCGACTTGCGACCGAGCCAGCCGGCCTCGACGTACTTCACCAGCAGCGGACAAGGCCGGTATTTGGAGTCAGCCAGACCCTCGTGCAGCACCTGCATGATGGAGAGGCAGGTGTCGAGGCCGATGAAGTCGGCGAGCTCGAGCGGACCCATCGGGTGATGCGCGCCGAGCTTCATCGCCGCATCGATCGCCTCGACGTTTCCGACACCTTCATAGAGCGTGTAGATCGCCTCGTTGATCATCGGCAGCAGAATGCGGTTGACGATGAAGGCCGGGAAATCTTCGGAGACGGCGACCTGCTTGCCGAGCCGGCCGACGAACTCCTTGGCCGCCTCGAATGTCGAGTCGTCGGTAGCGATGCCGCGGATCAGCTCCACCAGCTCCATCAGCGGAACCGGATTCATGAAGTGGATGCCGATGAAGCGTTCGGGGCGGTCGGTGCAGGCAGCGAGCCGCGTGATCGAGATCGACGAGGTGTTGGAGGCGATGATCGCCTCGGGCTTCAGCACGGCGCAGAGATCGTGGAAGATCTTGCGCTTGACGTCCTCCTTCTCGATCGCGGTCTCGATCACGAGATCGCAATCGGCCAGGCCGTCGAGGCTGTCGGTCAGCGAGATCCGCTTCAGCGCCTCGGTGCGGGCATCCTCAGGGATCATCTTCTTGGCGACCTGACGGGTCAGGTTGCCATTGATGGTGGCCATGCCCGATTTCAACCGGTCGGAGGTGACGTCGTTGAGCACCACGTCGAGCCCGGCCAGCGCGGCAACGTGCGCGATGCCGTTACCCATCTGTCCCGCGCCGATCACACCGAGCTTGTTGATCTGAGCCATGTCGTCATCCACCGGAATGGCGCTCCAACGCGCCCATCCATGCCCTTAACAGATAAGACACCGGCCGCAGCAGTCCCATGCGGCCGGTGTTAGCAGCTTTACTTTCCGAGCGCTTCCGTCAGCTCGGGAACCGCCTGGTAGAGGTCCGCCACGAGGCCATAATCCGCAACCTGGAAGATCGGCGCGTCCTCGTCCTTGTTGATCGCGACGATCACCTTGGAGTCTTTCATACCAGCGAGATGCTGAATGGCGCCTGAAATGCCGACCGCGACGTACAGTTCCGGCGCAACGACCTTGCCGGTCTGACCGACCTGCCAGTCGTTCGGCGCGTAGCCCGCATCGACCGCGGCACGCGAGGCGCCGACGCCCGCGCCGAGCTTGTCGGCCAGCGGCTCGATGTACTTGGCGAAGTTCTCGCGGCTCTGCATCGCGCGGCCGCCGGAGACGATGATCTTGGCCGAGGTCAGTTCCGGACGATCACTCTTGGCGACCTCCTCGCCCACGAAGGTCGACAGCGCCGGATCGCCAGCGGCGGCGACGGTCTCGACCGCCCCGCTGCCGCCCTCGCCCGCCGCGGCCGCGAAGGTGGAGGTGCGCACGGTGATGACCTTCTTGGCGTCCTTCGACTTCACGGTCTGGATCGCGTTGCCGGCATAGATCGGCCGCTCGAACGTGTCGGGCGCGACGACCTTGATGATCTCCGACACCTGCATCACGTCGAGCAGCGCGGCGATGCGCGGCATCACGTTCTTGAAGCGCGACGTCGCGGGCGCAACGACCGCGTCGTAGTTCGCGGCGAGCTTGACGACGAGATCGGCGAGCGGCTCGGCGAGATCATGCGCGTAGGCCGCATCGTCCGCGAGCAGCACCTTCTTCACGCCGGCGAGCTTGGCGGCGGCCTCGGCCGCGCCCTTGGCGCCCTGGCCCGCGACCAGCACGTCGACATCGGCGCCGAGCGCGGCAGCCGCCGTCAGCGCCTTGTTGGTCGCGTCCTTGATTCCGGCATTGTCGTGTTCGGCAATCAGCAGCGTGGCCATCAGAGCACCCCCGCCTCGGTCTTGAGTTTGGAAACGAGCTCGGCGACGTCCTTCACCTTGACGCCAGCCTTGCGACCCGCAGGCTCCGCGGTCTTGATCACCTCGAGCCGCGGCGTGAGATCGACGCCGGTGTCGGCAGCGGTCTTCTCGGCGATCGGCTTCTTCTTCGCTTTCATGATGTTCGGCAGCGACGCGTAGCGCGGCTCGTTCAAGCGCAGATCGGTGGTGACGATCGCCGGTCCCTTGACCTTCACGGTCTGCAGGCCGCCGTCGACCTCGCGAGTGACCTTGAAGTCGCTGCCTTCGACCTCGAGCTTGGAGGCGAAGGTCGCCTGCGCCCAGCCGAGCAGCGCCGCCAGCATCTGGCCGGTCTGGTTCGAATCGTCGTCGATGGCCTGTTTGCCGAGGATGATCAGGCCGGGCTGCTCTTCCTGAGCGACGGCCTTCAGGATCTTGGCGACCGCGAGCGGTTCCACGCTGCCTTCGGCCTTGACCAGGATGCCGCGATCCGCGCCCATCGCGAGCGCGGTGCGGATCGTCTCGGAGGCCTGCGCGGGCCCGATCGAGACCACCACGACCTCAGTCGCCTTGCCGGCTTCCTTCAGCCGCAGCGCTTCCTCGACGGCGATCTCGTCGAACGGATTCATCGACATCTTGACGTTGGCGAGCTCAACGCCCGATCCGTCGCTCTTGACGCGGACCTTGACGTTGTAATCGACCACCCGCTTGACCGGCACCAGAACCTTCATCGATCCTCTTTCGCTCTTAATTGTCCGGGGTTGACCTTTCGGGCGCGGAACCTAAAGCGCCCGTACCCCCCGGTCAACGCGCGAGGGGCGAAAAAACGCAAGCCCGCAAGTCCCCTGTTGCAAGTCCCCGGTTAACGGTTCTGCCCGGGCACCCACAACACGTCGCCGGCGCCATTCCGGTTCGCCGCCCGGCTGGCCACGAACAGGAAGTCCGACAGCCGATTCATATAGCTAATGGCGGCCTCGCTGACCGGCTCGTCCGGGCGGGCGGCGAGTTCCGCCATGATCCGTTCCGCCCGGCGGCAAATGGTGCGCGCGACATGCAGGTGCGCCGCAGCCGTCGTTCCGCCGGGAAGCACGAACGAGGTCAGCGGCGCAAGCTGCTCATTCAGCCTGTCGATGTCGCGTTCGAGACGATCGACCTGGCTGGTGACGACGCGCAGCCGCTCCGCCTTGCCCTCGCGCTGCGGCACCGCCAGATCTGCGCCGAGGTCGAACAGATCGTTCTGAATCAGGCCGAGCATGGCGTCGATCTCAGGCGCGTCGGCGAGGTGCAGCCGGACCACGCCAATCGCGGCGTTGGTCTCATCAACGGTTCCATAGGCGGAAACGCGCAGGTCGAATTTCGGCCGGCGCTCGCCATTGCCGAGCGCTGTCGTGCCGTCGTCACCGGTCCGCGTGTAGATGCGATTCAGGACCACCATGCTGCTGTCTCAAAGTCCCTTATTCGACGCCTCGGCGTCCCGGCTCAACGTCCCGCCTCAACGTCCCATGGCCCAGATGGCCGCCATGGCAATGACGATCGCAACGAACTGCAGGATCACCCGCCAGCGCATCAGCTTCTGCGACAGATTCGGCGAGCCGCCGCGCGTCATGTTGACGAGGCCGAGAAACAGCACCAGGGCGACCGCGCCGACGGCGATCGGAAGGATGAATTTACCGAGAAGTGAAGCCATTGGCGCTAGATAACACCGTGGACGCAGGAGCGCCATGCCGGATCGGGCAGCCGGGGCTGCAACTTCTGGCTTTTAGGTCCGTAATATCGGATTGTATCAGGGCAGTTCTTTCGCGGAGTGCAGAGACAGGTGAAGGCGCTTCGCTACATCGTCCACGTCGTCATGGATGCGTTCTACACCTTCCTCGCCGACGACGGCTGGGCGATCGCCAGCCATATCGCGCTGTCGACCCTGATGGCGCTGTTTCCGTTCCTGATCGTGCTGACCTCGCTCGCGGGCTTCCTCGGCTCCAAGGACCTCGCCGACCAGGCCGCCACCCTGATGCTCGAGACCTGGCCGGCCCAGGTCGCGGATGCCCTGACCGGCGAGATCCACGACGTGCTGACGACGACCCGGACGGACGCGCTGACGATCGGCGCCGTGCTCGCGGTCTACTTCGCCTCCAATGGCGTCGAGGCGCTGCGGGTCGCGCTCAACCGCGCCTACGGCGTCATCGAACAGCGCCGCTGGTACTGGCTGCGGCTGGAATCGATCGGCTACACCCTGGTCGCCGCCGTCACCGCGCTGGCGATGTCGTTCCTGATCGTGCTCGGCCCGTTGATGCTGGCCACGGCACGGCGCTATCTGCCGCTGGCGGTGGAGGCCAATGAGCGCTTCGTCAACCTGTCGCGCTACGGCATCACCATCAGCGCGCTGGTCGTCGCGCTGTTCATCCTGCACGCCTGGCTGCCGTCGGGACGGCGCAGCTTCATGCAGATCCTGCCCGGCATCGTCTTCACCTTCGTCGCCTCGCTGGTCTCGGGCATCGTGTTCGGCCAGTATCTGGCGCGCTTCGCCAACAACTACGTGACGATGTATGCGGGCCTCGCCTCGGTGATCATCGCGCTCGTATTCCTGTATTTCATCGCGGCCATCTTCGTGTATGGCGGCGAGTTGAACGCATCGATCATCAAGTCGCGGCTGCCGCGCGGGATGTCGCTGCAAGAAGCGCAGTCGCTAGAGCCCGCGGCGAAACGGGCTTGAGCAGGAACGCGTCGGCGCCTGCGGCGCGCGACGCCGCCTCGTCCTCCCCTCGTCCGGAGACGCCGATGATCGGGATGTCGCCATGGGGGGCACCCAGGGCGCGAATCTGCGCGATCGCCTCGATCCCGTTGATGCCCGGCAACACCATGTCCATCAGCACGGCATCATAGCTGCCGGAGGCGATCCGTTCCGGCGCCGCCTCGCCGCGGCCAATGAACTCGGCCTGGTGGCCGAGCTCGTTGAGGATGGTGTTCAGCACCACGCGGCCGAACGGATTGTCCTCGACCCCGAGAATGCGCAGCGGCCGCGTCGGCGCCAGCGTCACACCGTCCTCGCCGCCTCCTGCCGTCGTGTGCGGCGCTGCCGCAACCATGAGCGTCACCGTCAGCGTGAAGGTCGTGCCGCCGCCCTCATGCGGCGCCACCGCGACGTCGCCGCCCATCGCCCGCGCCAGTTGCCGCACCGAGGACAGGCCGAGGCCCGCGCCGCCGAACCGCGAGGCGATCGAGACATTGGCCTGGCTGAACGGACGGAACAGCCGCTTGATCTCCTGCAGGCTCAGACCGATGCCTGAATCTGAGACGCGGAACGCGACCGCGACCTTGCCAGGCCCCTTGGAGGTCCTGCCACGACCCGCATGGCCGGCGACGGCGACCTCCAGCGCGACGCCACCCTGCTCGGTGAACTTCACCGCATTGTCGATCAGGTTTTCGAGCGCCGCGCGCAGCCGCACGGGATCGCCGATCACGAGCCCTGGCAAGGCGTCGGAGACCACGACCCGCGCCTCCAGTCCCTTGGCGGCGGCACGGCCGGACAGCGAGTCGCCGGCCGCGCGGGCCAGCACGCGCAGGTCGAACAGATCCTCGCGCAGCGTCGCGCCGGTGGTTTCGTCCTTGGCGGCGTCGACGAACAGCGTCGCCAGGCTCGACAGATGCTCCGCCCCGGCCTTGATCGTATCGACCCAGCGGCGCTCGCGCTCGCCGAGCTCGGAGGTGGCGAGCAGGTCGCTGATCGCGAGAATGCCTGTCAGGGGCGTGCGCACCTCGTGGGCGAACACCGCCAGCGCCGCCTCGACGACGCCGGGCCCTGGCCTCTTCGTGCCGCTGCTGGGCATCGGCTTTCCCGCAACGACATCCGTCGCTGTGGGTTTGGCGGCGCGCCGCCGCGCCCCCGCGGGAGCCGTGACCTGGGGCACGTGCTTCTGCAGCGGCCGCGCCTTCGCGCGCTGCCTGGCCGGAGCAGCCTTCGCTGCGCCAGCCTTCGACTTTCGTGCTTTGAGGGACGGCGTCCTCGAGGAGGTCGTCTTCGAGGTCGATTTGGACGAGGTCGTTTTGGAGGAGATCGCCCTGGAGGGCGTCTTCACACCGCGCGTCTTCGCGCTGGCAGGCCTGGACGCAGCCGGCTGATCCGGGCGGGCCCGGCGCCCCGTACTCATCTTCCGAACGCGCTTCATCATGGCCCCTGTGACATGAACTCCGACAAACGAAGGGGCACTTCCACTGTCATGTCTGATCGTGCCGCTTTCGATTGAAGCTCCCGAATAACCCGCGCTACCGAGCAGCATGGCACGGTCGTTTCCGGGTGTCACGATGCCCCGGAGGTTGTCCCCGCCGGAAACATTCGGAGACATCAGGACTTGCGACAGGACGCGGCTACACCAAGCCGATCCTGTGTCGGATTTCCGCCGGCGAGACGCCTTCCGCGCGCAATGTGCGCAATCCCGTCGCCCGGGTGGACTTGGACAGCTTGTGGCCGTGCTCGTCGCGAATCAGTCGGTGGTGCCGATAGGCCGGCGCGGGGAGGCCGAGCAGGGCCTGCAGCAGCCGGTGCACGCCGGTGGCGTGGAACAGGTCCTGGCCGCGCACCACCTCGGACACGCCCTGCAACGCATCGTCGACGACCACGGAGAGGTGATAGCTGGTCGGTGTCTCCTTGCGCGCCAGGATGACGTCGCCCCAGGCGGCCGGGCTTGCTTCGACCGCCCCGGTCTCGCCCTCGGGCCCGCTGCCCGCCTCGTCCCAGCTCAGCCGGCCGGCGCGCGCGACCGCGGCCGCCATGTCGAGCCGCAACGCATAGGGCACGCCGCTGCTCATCAGCTCTGCACGCCGCGTTGCAGACATCGCCTTCGCCGCGCCCGGATAGAGCGGCGCCCCGTCGGGATCCCGCGGCCAGCCGCCATCGGCCTCGCGCCGCGCCACCAGCCGCGCGATCTCGGCCCGGCTCTCGAAGCTCGGATAGACGAGGCCCATGCCCTGCAGCCGCTCCAGCGCGGCGCCATACTCGGCGATATGCTGCGACTGCCGCCGCACCGGCTGCTCCCAGACGATGCCGAGCCAGGCGAGGTCCTCATAGATCGCCTGCTCATAGTCGGGCCGGCAGCGGGTCGGATCGATATCCTCGATGCGCAGGAGGAAGCGGCCACCGGTCTCCTGCGCGCGCTGAAAGTTCAGCAGCGCCGAGTAGGCATGGCCGAGATGCAGATAGCCGTTGGGACTGGGGGCAAATCGGAAAACGGGTGGCATCATGGCGAGATCGAGGAAACAGATCGATCCGCCCCTCCTCCCTGCGCCTCGGCTTCCAGACGCTCGACTACGGTCCGGTAAAATTGCTCCGCCTGCTGCATCATATCTGTTGTCCGGCCGCGGACATCGCCCAAGACCGATCGAGCCAGCGCGAACTCGGCGTCGATGAATTCGCCAACCGCGGCGGGCAGCCGCGCTGCGCCGAGATCGCGGGTCAAAGCCTTGCGCCGCATCAGATCCGCCACATCAGCCTGCAACGCCGCCGGCGGATCGCACTGCGCTATCAAGGAAGGAAAATCCATCGGCGCCTCTGCTTCCTCCGGGTGCAACCGCAGCCAGCGCAGCATCGCGGCCGGCCAGAGTGCGTAGAAGATCCGCTTCTGCGGAACGTCCGCGCCGTCCGAAAAATACACGCGGCGCTGCCGCTCGCCGTGCAGGAGATGATGCCGCGCGATGGCATCGCGGCTCACGACGCTTCTGGCGAAGGCCAGGAAGTCGTCGCGAAACCAGGGCAGCCCACGATACACCACCGGCGAGCGCAGCCACTCGATGATGACCGCATTGCCCTTCAGCAGGAGGCGCAGAGCCTTGGCGAGATCCCAGCCATTGGCATCGAAATCGTCCTGCAAAGGAAACTCGATGACGTCGCGGACCGGCCACGGCTTGATATGATCGACCGCACGCCGCACATAGACGAACCTGCAATCATAGTCGCTGTCGGGCGAGGCAAAGCCCCAGGCGCGGCTTCCGCTCTCGACCGCGAGCGGCAGAAAAACGCCGTGCTCGCTAACGACACGATCCAGCAGGGCGTCGACGCCGGCCACCTTGTGCGGGTGCATGTCTGAGGGGATGTTACGCAGGCTCATGAGAGTTCCAACTTTGACTGAAGCTGCCTTAGACCCGGGTCTCCGTGCCGTCCACCCGGCGCGACACCGCACAGCCCTTTCAGCCGCCGCGCCATGACCCTCCACCTCGACAGCCAGGCCATTCTCGAGGATGCGATCCGTGACCTCGTCAAACAGGACGCGCGGCTCGCGCCGATCCTGGCCGCCACCGGCATGCCGGCGCTGCGGCGGCGGGAGCCGGGCTTTGCCGGAATCGCCCACATCGTCTGCGGCCAGCAGCTCTCCACCGCCAGCGCCGCGGCGATCTGGGGCCGGCTGCAGCAGGCATTCGATCCGTTCGAGGCCGACGCGGTCCGCCGCGCCCGCGCCGACCGGCTGGGCCGGCTCGGGCTCTCCGCCGCCAAGATCAAGACACTCAAGCACATCGCGCGCGAGCTCGGCGCCGGACGGCTGAACCTCGACGTGCTCGCCAATGAGGATGCCGACGCGGCGCATGCGACGCTCACGGCCCTGCCTGGAATCGGGCCATGGACGGCGGACGTCTATCTGCTGTTCTGTCTCGGCCATGGTGACGCCTGGCCGGCGGGCGATCTCGCCGTGCAGGAGGCGGTCAAGGTCGGGCTCGGCCTCAGCGCGCGCCCGACGGCCAAGCAGATGATGCCACTGGCGGAAAGCTGGCGGCCGTTGCGCGGCGCGGCGGCGCATCTGTGGTGGAGCTATTACCGCGTGCTCAAGAACCGCGAGGGCGTCGTCGGATAGACCCCTATCCGTCTGCGTCGGTCCCGGGTTACGTTCTGCGGCGAACGACGAGGCCGCACGAACATGACGGCCGGGAGGATACGCATGCTCGACCGGACGCACGACCTCACGGCTGCTGTCGAGGGCTGGCTCGCCGCGTTCGCACAGGCGCTCGCAGCGCCCGACGCCGGCGATCTCGCAAGCCTGTTTCATGCCGACAGCTATTGGCGCGACGTGCTGGCGCTGAGCTGGCGCATCAAGACGCTCAACGGGCGCGATGCGATCCTGCGCGAGCTGCCGGTCGATGCCCGCGCGGCCGCGCCGGGTGCCTTCGCCATCGCGCCGGGACGCGCCGCCCCGCGCCATGTGATGCGCGCCGGCACCGATAGCATCGAGGCGTTCTTTCAGTTCGAAACCATCCAGGGCCGCGGCTTCGGCATCGCCAGGCTGATCCCGGATGTCGCCGATGGCCAGCGGCTGAAAGCCTGGACATTGCTGACCGCGCTCGACGAACTCAAAGGTTTCGAGGAGCCGCTCGGTGCGCGCCGGCCGCGCGGGCAATCCTATTCGCGCGACTTCCGCGGGCCGAACTGGCTCGACCAGCGTGAGGCCTCGCGCGCCTACGCCGATCGGGATCCCACCGTGCTGGTGATCGGCGCGGGTCAGGCCGGGCTTGCGATTGCCGCGCGCCTCAAGATGATGCAGATCGATACGCTGGTGGTCGACCGCGAGATCCGGATCGGCGACAATTGGCGCAAGCGCTATCACGCGCTGACCCTGCACAACCAGGTCCAGGTCAATCACCTGCCCTACATGCCGTTCCCGCCGAGCTGGCCCGTCTACATCCCCAAGGACAAGCTCGCGAACTGGTTCGAGGCCTATGCCGAAGCGCTGGAGCTGAACGTCTGGACCGCCACGGAGTTCGAGGGCGGCACCTATGACGAGACCGCGGCGCGCTGGCGCGTGACGCTGCGCCGCGCCGACGGCAGCCGCCGCGCGATGCAGCCGCGCCATATCGTGATGGCCACCGGCGTCAGCGGCATTCCCAACCGGCCGGACTTGCCCGGCCTCGCCGACTACAAGGGAACGGTGCTGCATTCCAGCCAGTATGGCGATGGCGAGGGCTGGGCGGGCCAACGCGCGCTGGTGATCGGCACCGGCAATTCCGGCCACGACATCGCGCAGGATCTGCACGCCAGCGGCGCCGAGGTCACCATGGTGCAGCGCGCGCCGACGCTGGTCACCAACATCGAGCCCTCGGCGCAGCTCGCCTATGCCGCATATAATGACGGGACGCTGGAGGATAACGACCTGATCGCGGCGTCGATGCCGCTGGCGCTCGGCCGCCGCAGTCATCAGGTGCTGACCGCGCAGTCGAAGCAGCTCGATCGCGAGCTGCTCGAGGGTCTGGCGCGGATCGGCTTCAAGCTCGATTTCGGCGAGGACGGCACCGGCTGGCAGTTCAAATATCTCACCCGTGGCGGCGGCTATTACTTCAACGTCGGCTGCTCCGACCTGCTGGTCAGCGGCGCGGTCAAGCTGATCCAGTTCGATGCCATCGCGCGCTTCGGCGCTGACGGTGCCGAGCTGGAGGATGGCGGCAAGCTCGACGCCGACCTCATCGTGCTCGCCACCGGCTACAAGCCGCAGGAGGTGCTGGTGCGCCGGCTGTTCGGCGAGGCCACAGCCGACCGCGTCGGCCCGATCTGGGGCTTTGGCGACGGCCAGGAGCTGCGCAACATGTACACGCGCACGCCGCAGCCGGGCCTGTACTTCATCGCCGGCAGCCTCGCGCAGTGCCGTATCAACTCCAAATACCTGGCGCTGCAGATCAAGGCGATCGAGGAGGGCTTGCTGCCGGCCGGCGGATCGGGCTGAATGGCCGGATTGCATGACGGAGGCCATCCGATGTCCCCTACGCTCGGCACCGGCGAGTTCAGCTATCGCGTCGTCAAGGACTGGGCGAAGCTGCCCGAAGGTTTTGCGCTGACCGACGTCGCCTCGGTCGCGGTCGACAGCAAGGATCGCGTCTACGCCTTCAACCGCGGCGCCCATCCGATGATCGTGTTCGATCGCGACGGCAACTTCCTGCGCAGCTGGGGCGAAGGCCTGTTCAGCCGTGCCCATGGTCTGTCGATCGATGCCGACGACAATCTCTACTGCACCGATGATGGCGACCACACCGTGCGCAAGTGCACGCCCGACGGCAAGGTGCTGCTGACCATCGGCCTGCCGGAGCGGCCGACGCCGTTCATGAGCGGCGAGCCGTTCAACCGCTGCACCCACACCGCGCTGTCGCCGTCCGGCGAGATCTACGTCTCGGACGGCTACGGCAATGCGCGGGTCCACAAATACACCCCTGATGGCAGGCTGATCCGCAGCTGGGGCGAGCCGGGCTCCGACCCCGGCCAGTTCAACATCGTTCACAACATTGCGACCGATGCCGACGGCTACGTCTACGTTGCCGACCGCGAGAACCACCGCATTCAGATCTTCGATGGCGAGGGCCGCTACGAGACGCAGTGGAACAATCTGCACCGACCCTGCGCGCTGTGCGCCTGCGGCGCCAAGCGCAAGACCTTCATCATCGGCGAGCTCGGCCCGGGCATGCCGGTGAATCTTAACGTTCCCAATCTCGGACCGCGCCTGACGATCACGGATTCCAGCGGCAAGCGGCTGGCGCGACTCGGCGGCGAGCACGGTCCCGGGCTGGAAACCGGCCAATTCCTGGCCCCGCACGGGCTCGCGATCGACAGCCGCGGCGACATCTATGTCGGCGAGGTCGGCGTTACCAATTGGAGCACGAGCTTCCCGGGCCAGCCGATGCCGGCCGAGGTCAACATCCACCGCTGCCTGCAGAAGCTGGCACGGGTGCCGGCCTGAGGCCGTCCGCCGATCAGACAGGCACTCTTCTGCAACTGAGTTGCACTGCGGCGGAGCGTGGCATCGCCCCCCTTCTGACGTGCTTTGGACCGATGCCGGAAAGGCGGGAGAAGCCATGTCAAGGCATGTGTCAAGCCATTCTTGGGGCTTCACAATCCCGTCACGCTGCATGTAGTATGTGGGGGCATGCTGCTTCGCAGCCGTTATGGAGGCCAGGAGCGTTACTTGAACGCACATGTCTCGCAAGGCGGTTGGCCGGTGTTGGTGCTGAACGCGGACTTCC
This sequence comes from Bradyrhizobium sp. ORS 375, assembly GCF_000239775.1. Taxonomy (GTDB): domain Bacteria; phylum Pseudomonadota; class Alphaproteobacteria; order Rhizobiales; family Xanthobacteraceae; genus Bradyrhizobium. The sequence goes on along the minus strand of NZ_CAFI01000009.1, from coordinate 15,537 downwards.
GGCCGCTGAGTTACTACCCGCTGTCTCTCTGGTCGTGGCAAGACGCGATCAAGGCGGTGTTCCTCGATCGCGTCAACATCGTCGAGTACTACGACAGGGCGATCCGAAGTCCATCGTTCGAGATCCAGCTGCCCAGTGTGGTGTCGCTGAAATCCTTCGTGAAGCCGACGACCCATCCGGCCTTCACCCGCTTCAACGTCTTCCTCCGCGATCGCTTCGCCTGCCAGTACTGCCACTCCGGCGACGACCTGACCTTCGACCACGTCATTCCCCGCAGCAAGGGTGGCCAGACCACCTGGGAAAACGTCGTCGCCGCCTGCTCGCCCTGCAATCTGAAGAAGGGCAATCTGACGCCGCAGCAGGCCAAGATGTTCCCCAAGCAGGCGCCCTACGCGCCGACCGTCCACCAGCTCCACCGCAACGGCCGGCTGTTCCCGCCGAACTACCTGCACGACAGCTGGCTCGACTATCTCTATTGGGACACCGAGCTGGATCCGTAGCCGCGCCGCCTGGCATCGTCGTTGCGGCCATCGCGGGATCCGCCCGGGCATGTGGCGGGGATGCTGGGCTGAACCTGTGCGCAACGTAGGCGTGCGTCCTCGCGGTATTTATTTGACGGATTAACCCGGCCTTAGGCCCCTGTTCAGCATGCTCACGCGCTGCCGCATGGGCCGCCGCAAGGGCTGCCCGCTTTCCGCCACCGCTCCAACAGGATGATCCGTTTCGCGCATGCAGACCGCTCCCACCGACTCCAAGGCGGCGGCGCTCGCGAAAGCCCAGGCGGCGAGTTCGCTGCAGAACATCTTCCTGACGCTGTTCGCCAACGTCGCCATCGCAACGTCGCTGGCGCTGCTCATCTACCTGCGCGAGGGCAGCACGCCCATCCTGTGGTGGCTGGCTGCAGCCGTGGCCTTTGCCACACTGCGCGCCGGATGGGTCTCGCATCTGAAGTCCTCCGGCAAGATCGAGCGCAATCCCCAGCGCGTGCTGCGCGCGCTGACGGTCATGGCGCTCGCCAGCGGACTGCTGTGGTCCGTGGTGCCGCTTGGCCTGCCGGCGTTCACGCACGCGCATAACGTCAACGACATCGTCTTCATCATGGCCGGCGCCACCACCGGCGCGATCATCCAGAGCCTCGCTTATTCGCCGATGGCCATCGCCTTCGGGGCGCCGCTGATGGCCGCGACCATCCTGCGGATGCTGCTCTCCGGCGGCGATGTCGGCTATGTCGTTGCCGCCGACATCGCGTTCCTGACCGTGATGCTGTTCCGCGCCGCCCGGCTCGGCGAGCGCAACTTCATCGCCAGCCAGAGTACGACGATCGCGGCGACGGAGCTCGCGGAGTCGCTGGCCGCGGCCAACCACACGCTCGAGCGCCTGGTGCGGACGGACTCGCTGACCGGGCTCGCCAATCGCAGCCATTTCCGCAGCATTGCCGGCGCGGCCTGCGCGGCGGGCCAGGGGGTTGCGTTCCTGCTGTTCGACGTCGACAACTTCAAGACCATCAATGACACCCGCGGCCATGATGCGGGCGACCGCGTGCTGCAGACGGTGGCCGCGCTGCTGCGCGCCGCCTGCAGCGAGGATGAGCTGCCGGTCCGGCTCGGCGGCGACGAGTTCATCGTGGTGCTGCAAGGCGCTGACGTCGCTGCCCGCGCGGTTGCGCTGGGCGAGCGGCTGATGAGTGCGCTGCTGCGGCCGGTCCTGATCGCGGGGCAGCCCTTGAGCGTCAGCTGCTCGATCGGCATCGCGGCGCAGCCGGACGGCGCCATCGACCTCGAGGAGCTGTCGGCCCGCGCCGATGCCGCGCTGTATCGCGCCAAGGACGACGGCCGCGCCTGCATGCGGGTGTTCGATGCGCAGATGCAATGTGCGCTCACCCTGCAGCGTCGCCTCGACGCCGAGCTGCCGGCAGCGCTCGCCCGCCGCGAGTTGCACGTCGAATTCCAGCCGCAGGTCGCGATGGCCACCCAGGAGGTGATCGGCTTCGAGGCGCTGCTGCGCTGGGAGCATCCGACCGCCGGCCGCATTCCGCCGCCGGACATCGTCTCCGCGGCGATCCGGCTGCGCCTCGCGGGCCAGCTCACCGAGTTCGTCGGCGAGCGCGTCTGCGCGTTCCTGCGCGCGCTCGACCGCAAGAAGGCGCACGCCATCCGCGTCTCGATCAACGTGTCGCCGCGCGAATTCCCGATCCACTCGCCGGCGCAGACGCTCAAGCTGGTCACCGAGCGCTACGGCGTCGATCCCAAGCGGATCGAGATCGAGGTCACCGAGGAGGCGATGTTCGATCCCAAGCGCTGCGCCGACGAACTGAAGCTGATCGACGAGCATGGCTTCGCGCTCGCGATCGACGATTTCGGCGTCGGCCATTCCTCGATCGCCAACCTGATGGCGGTCGAGATCGACACCATCAAGATCGACCGCTCCTTCATCGACGGCATCGCCGGTAGCCGCCGTGACCAGCAGCTCGTCGCCGCCATCACCGCGGTGGCGCTGCCGCTCGGCCACCGCATCATCGCCGAGGGCGTCGAGCGCGAGGAGGACGCGCAGTGTCTGCGCATGCTCGGCTGCTCCTACGGCCAGGGCTGGCTGTATGGCAAGCCGATGAAGGAGGGCGACGCGATCGCCTGGCTGGTCCGGCACCGCAACGCCGCCGCCACCGTCGAGCCGCTGCCGCGCAGCGCGTGAGTGCATTCCGTCATGGCTGCAGCACATCGACAAGACTCGGGGCAAAGGCGCCGGCCCATGCGGCCGCGATGACGAGGATCAGGCCAGGGATCAGCCGCAGGGCAAAGGACGACCCGCCACTGGTCCAGGCCACCACGATCTTGCTGACCGTGTTCGCCGACAGCGCCGCCAGGATCGGAACCACCGCTTCAGCCGCACTGATCTTGCTGGATGCCACGAGCGTAGCCGCAGCGACCGCGGGCGCATGCGTATCAACGAGGCCGGCGACGGCCGCACTCACCACCAGGCCGGCTTCGCCGAACGCCTCGCGCAACCCCGCTGAGAGCACCAGCACCGCCGAGATCGTCAGCGCCAGCAGCAAGGCCCCCGGCAGGCTGAAAGCGTGTCCGAGCGGCAGCTCCGCCGCGCCGCTCTGCCGCAGCCCGACGATCGTGAAGATCGCGCCGTAGATCACGGCGGCGCCGCCGGCGCACAGCACCGGAACGAGCAATGACTGCAGCGCCGGCAGGCTCGTGGCCGCGAGCACCGCCGCGAGCTGGACGATGGTCGCGACGGTGGACAGCGTCGCCCCGGCCGCCGCCGCGCCGCCGAGCTCCGGCGCCTTGCGCGCCCGCGCGCCCATCGCACCGATCGTGGCGGTGCTGGAGACGAAGCCCGAGGCGAAGCCGGAGACCGCGAGCCCGCCGCGCGCGCCGAGCAGGCGCATCGAGACATGTCCCGCGGCACTGATCGCCATCATCAGCACGACCAGCATCCAGATGCCGCGCGGATTGAGCGCGCCGAACGGACCGATCGGCTGATTTGGCAGCAGCGGCAGCACGACGAGCGTCGCCGCGGCGAAGATCAACCCGTCCTTGAGCTCGCTCTCGCTGAGCACCGAGTGGACGAAGCCGTGCAGCACGGGCCGCGCTGCCAGCAGCACGGCAAGGACGACGGCGACGCCTGCGGCCAAGGCCGGACGCTCGGTCGCGAGGCCGCCGAGCAGCACCGTCAGGATCAGCGCCGTCTCCGATGTCAGACCGGGATCGTCGCTGCGCGAGCGCAGATAGGCGATCGCGACGAGAACGATGATGCCGGCGGCGACGACCGCCAGCAGCAGCTTGCCGCCGGTGAGCATGCTGATCGCGCCCGCCAGCGACGCCGCCGCGAATGTCCGCAGGCCCGCCGCCGAGCGCCCCGGCCCCTCGCCCTTACGACGCTCGCGCTCAAGGCCGATCAGCAGCCCGATGCCGAGCGCTACCACGATCGCGACCATGTCGGGATTGAGGTTCATGACATCCGGCATCGACATGGCCCTGAACGACCCCCGAGCACTCAAGGTGCGACGAAGGCGCTGATGATCATCAGCACACAGGTGATGAGACCGAGCGCGGGAACCCACAACGGCACGCGCACATGGGCGACATCCGATCCGATGCGCCGGACGCGGATGCGCAGCAGACAGAGATTGACAATGGCGAAGATCGTCAGCGTCGCGAGCGAGGTTCCCTCCGCCAGACGCTCCAGCGGGAAGGCCAGCGCGAGCACGGCCACCGCCAGCATCACCAGCCCGGTCGCGATCAGCGGCGTGCGCGTGCGCGGATCGACGCGGCCGGCGATGCGCGGCAGGTCGCCCTGCTCCGCCATGCCGTAGACCACGCGGGCCGTCATCGTCATCTGCGCGAGAACCGTGTTGAGCGTCGACACGATCGCAATCGTGTTGAACGTCGCCGGGCTGATGCCGGCCACGGCGTTGAACACGAGGCTCAGCGGTGCCGGCGAGGCCACCAGCACGCCCGGCGGCACGGCGCTGACCGCGATCGCTGCGATCAGCACATACAGCACGGACGTGATCAGCAGCGTGAGCGCCATCGCCCACGGAATGTTTTGCTGCGGGTTCTTGGCTTCCTCGACGACATTGGCGAGGTCCTCGAAGCCGACGAAGGCGAAGAAGGCGAGCAGGCCCGCGAAGGTGATGCCGGAGAGCACGCCCAGCTCGACGGGCGGCGGCGCCAGCAAGGCCGGCGCGAACGAGATGCCGGAATGAACAGCCGAGACGACGATCCACACCAGTCCGCCGGTCTCGATCAACGTCAGCAGGCCGGCCAGCATCACCGATTCGAGAATGCCCCAGGACGCGACCAGACCAAGCGCGATCACGATCGCCATTGCGATCAATGGCGTCGGCAGATCGATCAGTTGTCGCACGTAGCCGGCGCCGCCGAGCGTCACCGCGGCGGCGGCGATAATGCCGATGGCGAGTCGCAGCGAGCCTGTCGCCGTGGACAGCAGCCGCGACCTGAATGCCGCTCTCACATACGCCGCCTCGCCGGCGCTGACGGGATAGCGGGTCGCAAGCTCGGCGTAGGAGGCGGCGGTGAACGCCATCACGAATGCCGCCAGCGCGAATGCCCAGGAGGAATAGGCTCCGGCATGACCGGCGACGGCGCCGATCAGGACGTAGATCCCGGCGCCGACGGTCACGCCCGTGCCGTAGAGGACGAGCAACGGAAGCCCGAGCCGCCGCCGCAAGCCAGCCGGAGGCACGATTTGAGTTTGCGGCACCACGAGGTCCATTGTTGATCACGACGAGCGGATGATGTTGTAGGGGCTTAGGTGAACGAGCGCGAGTTCTCTTGATTCCGGTCAATCCGGAACACCCACCAGCCCCGGCGGCTGCGGCATTCCGCCACCCCGGCGGCTCATCGCGACGTATCGATGGAGACATGCGTGCGCGCTCTCGCCGCTCAATGAGCTCGAGCTGTGCTGATCGCCCCCCTCTCGAAACGAGAGGGTGCAGGGAAGACCGAGCCTCGACTGAGGCCCGTGGCCCCCGTGCGGAGAAAAGTGCACGGGGCAGGAACCACAGGACCAGCCGGACCGACCCGGCCTTCCCTGCGCGATGGTTGGAACGGCTGCTCCGTGCTCTCCCCGGGGACCGGCTTGTTTGCCCCCGTCGTCAACAACGACGCACGAACGTCGTCGCCAACTTGGCGCCAGCTTCGGGGCGCCAGGACCACACGGCTTGACCGTCCGCGAGCTGCCAGTCGTCTTGCGCTGATGCGCCTGACAGGCCCGCGGCCACCACTCCCCGCCCCTGCGTATCGTGACGACGCGTACGCCCCTCTGCATGGGACAGGATGCGCGCAACATACATGTATTCCGAAAAAGCGAAACTAGAATATTTTCCCCGGGAGGACTGGACAGGGGCGACGGATAGCGTCGGCAAGATCGACCGATTTGCCCGACGGGCAGTCCGAAACAACCTGCGGACGACGGCGTCAACCGATTGCTCGTGGACACACTGCTTCCAACGCGAGCGACAGCGGCATAGGATGCGATCATCCCGCCATCCGGAATATGCACGTGCCTGAATTGGAGCCGATCTACACGACGACCGGCGCCGAGAGCATCGGCCGCTTCGTGGCAGCACGCTACGCGTTGCCCGAGCCTCTCGCGTGCCGCTTGATGAACCGCGGCTTCAACGATGTCTATCTGATCACATCCGCATCCGGCGCGCGCTACGTCTTCCGTCTATCGCATCACCGCGCTCGCGGCCCGGCGGATGTCCGCACCGAGACCGACTTCCTCGCGCATCTCGCGCGCTGCGGCGTGCCGGTTGCCGCCGCCGTCCCGGCGCGCGACGGGACGCTGTTCGCGCATGGCGAGGCGGCAGAAGGCGTGCGCGACGGCGTATTGTTTCACGCGATCGAGGGACGTACGCCGGACGTCGCTTCGCAGAGCGATGCGCGCGCCAACGGCGTGACGCTCGCCCGACTGCACGATGCGGCGATGTCGTATCGACCGGACGCGCCGCTCTACCGGCTGGATCTCGACCATCTGCTGCACCGGCCGCTCGCCCGCATTCAACAGCTCTGCGGTCTGATCGGCGCCCACGACGGCGACTTTCTCCAGGACATCGCGGCTCGCACCGCCACGCGGATCGAGGCGATGCAGGGCCTGACGTGGACGCATTGTCACGGCGACTGCCATGGCTTCAATGCGCGCATCGGCGCCGACGGCACGGCCGTGTTCTTCGATTTTGACGATGGCGGCCCTGGCTATCTGGCCTACGATCTGTCGGTCTTTCTCTGGGCGAAGCTGTCGTTCGGCCGCCGCTTCCATGCGGCGTGGCGCGCCTTCGTCGATGGCTACCGATCGGTCCGCGCGATCTCAACCGCGGATTTCGAGGCCGCGCATGCCTTCGTGATCGTCAGGCACATCTGGCTGATGGGCGAGCAGGCCAGCCGCTCGCCCGAGTGGGGCAGCGAGAACGTCCGCTGGGTGACGCAGCAGCGTGACTTTCTCGAGGGCTGGGAGGCGGAGCACGGTGCGGATCGCCTGCTTTGACCCTGCAGAGAGCGGAGGGATTGAACCGGATCGCTTCGGCCGCCGACGCATGATCCGGTGTCCAGCGTTGCAGGCTTCGATCCTTCACGGGTGTCGGCGATGAGATTAACGCTTCGCAATCCTTCCGCAGCGACCGGAGCCGATCGAGCAGACGTCTGCAGCGGAGGGTTCGAGCCATGACGGAAGCGATCGTTCGGTCCCGCCGGCTTGGAGCCATCGGCTGCGTCGTCGGGCTGCTCGCCCTCGTTGCAGCGATCCTGCCGCACTGGGTGCTGCCGGTGATCGATCCGCCGCCGCCCATCGACAAGGTCATCGTCGACGTCGGGCACCGCATCAAGGACCGGCTGGTGGCGCGCATCAAGGGCGTCGACGACCAGGCGCCTGTGCGCGAGAGATCGTGGACCGCCCGGCTGCGCCAGCAACTGCCCTTGGCCGCGGTGTCGCTCGGCCTGCTCGCGATCATCCTCGGCGTGATCGGCCAGCTCCGTCGCGAGGAGCGGCACATCGCGGCGATGGCGACGACCTTGGGCGGCTGCGCCGTTGCCGTTCAGCTATCCTTCCTGCTGATGGGCGTGCTGGTGCTGATGGCGATCATCTATTTCGTCGCCGATTTCCTTTCACTTTTCTGATGGCGGGATACGCGTGTCCTTGCCGGCCGCGGGCGGATCAGCCGTTGTTGCCGCGCGAGCTCACCACGTCATTGCGAGCGCAGCGAAGCAATCCAGGATAGTGGGCGTGACTCTGGATTGCTTCGCTGCGCTCGCAATGACGGTGAATGGCAAACGATCCGATCAAATGAGCATCCGTGTCCTGAGCGTCACAGCGCGACAGCGATTGATTCCGCACATTGCCAACGGCATCGTGATGTGATTAGTACGCCGCCGGCGTCGAGCATTCCGCTCCGCCAGATAGGAGAGAGACGATGACTGCGATCATCCGTTGCTCCGCCAGGAGCCGCCGGGCCTGATCCTCGCGTGAGACGAGGTGTGGCAAGGCCTGCGTGCGTTCGCGCGCGCTGTTAGTCCCCCACATATCTCCTGATCTCTCCAAGGTACCCACATGGGCAATTCCCATCGCGTGGACGGCCGCGCGCCGGTCCACGGCTTCTACTCGTCCAGCTCCTGGATCGAGGGCGCCGCCGTGCGCCAGCTCGAAACGGTGGCTGATCTCGATGGCGTGCGCGCGGTCGCCGGCCTGCCGGACCTGCATCCCGGCAAGTTCGGTCCGGTCGGCTGCGCCATTCTCGCCGACCATATCCACCCAGCCTTCGTCGGCTCCGACGCCGGCTGCGGCATGGCCTTGTTCGCACTCGATCTCGCCTCACGGCGCATTCGCGTCGACAAGGCGGCCGACCGGCTGCGCGACATCGCCAAGCCCTATGACGGCGACATCGCAGGCGTGCTGGCCACGCATGGGCTGGCATCGTCCGACTTCGATGCGTCGCTCGGCACCATCGGCGGCGGCAATCACTTCTGTGAGTTGCAGGCTGTCGATGAGGTGTTCGATGACACCGCCGGAATCGATCGCGATCGCGCCTACCTGCTGGTGCATTCGGGCTCGCGCGGTCTCGGCCATGCGCTGCTCGAACGGCACGTGGTGGACGGGCTGAGGCCGCTCGCGCCTGACAGCGCGGATGGCCAGGCCTATCTCGCTGCACACGATCATGCGCTGCGCTGGGCTCAGCTCAACCGAAGCCTCATTGCGCGGCGTGCGGCATCGGCACTGCGCTGCGAGGCCGATCCGGTCTGCGAGTGTTCGCACAATTGCGTGGTCCATCGCAGCGAGGGCGTGCTGCACCGGAAGGGCGCGGCGCCATCCGACCAGGGCCTCGTCGTCGTGCCGGGCTCGCGCGGCGCGCTGTCCTATCTGGTCGCGCCGCTCGCCACGGCGCCGAAGGAGGCGCTGTGGTCGATCGCGCATGGCGCCGGCCGCAAGTTCGACCGGTCGTCGATGATCGGCCGGGTCGGCGCCACCAGATCGGATCGCGAGCGACTGGCGCGCAATCCATTCGGCGGCCGCGTGATCTGCGAGGACCGCGCGCTGCTCGCGGAGGAAGCGCCGGAGGCCTACAAGTCGATCGCGGGCGTGATCGCCGATCTGGAGTCCTTTGGACTTGCGCGCGTCGTCGCCAGCTTCCGGCCGCTGGTGACGGTGAAGAAGATCGCCACCGAGCGGCGGTCCAAGGAGGACCGCCGATGAGACGGCTGCTCCTCACCTCGGGACGCGGTCCGGCGGAATGCCGGATCGCCGTCGCGCATGCGCTCACGCGGCTCGCGGTCGAAGCCGAGACTGCGGACTCCGACTGTGCGATCGCGCGAGCCGACGCGGATCGTCACGGCCCCGCCAGCGCTGTTGTCGTGCTGGACGGCCCGGCCGCAGACACCATCGCGCAACGCTGGACGCAGGGCTCGGTGCTCTGGGTGTGCCGCAGTCCGCTGCGGCCGCATCACGGGCGCAAGAACTGGTTCGTCGGCGTGGTCGATCTGCCGTTGCCGCAAATGGTGCCGGCATTGGCGGCGGCCGACATCAGGTTCGAGAGCTTTCGCGCCGGCGGCCCGGGCGGCCAGCACCAGAACAAGACCGAGAGCGCGGTGCGCGCCGTGCATCTGCCGAGCGGCCTCGCCGCGATCGCGCGCGACGGCCGCTCCCAGCATCGCAACAAGGCCGTGGCGCTTGCGCGCCTTGCGGCGTTGCTGGACGGGCAAGCCCGCCTGAACGAGGCCGGCGAGGCGCGCCTGAGACAAGCCGCGCACGACCGTGTCGAACGCGGCGCAGCCGGTCTGCGCTTCGAGGGACCGGCGTTCAGGCCAGCAGGGTGACCGAGGAGCGGCCAGGGAACGATCCTTCCTGGCCGCCCCACGCGCGCGAACACCTGCGCCCCCTCGCTTACGGGCTAGCTCCTTGGAAGGCGAGAATTTTGCGCTCGTCTGTCTCCACGTCGTCATGGCCGGGCTTGTCCCGGCCATCCACGTTGTTCGGCGTACCGGGAACGACGTGGATGCCCGGGCCTTCGCCGCGACGAAGCGGCTTCGGCCGCGCAGGCGGGTCAAGCCCGGGCATGACGGAGAAACTAACTCGCAGCTTTCTTCGTGGCGCTGACTCTTAGCGAGCCACAAGCAGCCGAACTAATCGCCGGATCATTGGACCGTTTCGATGTGTGCGGCTATCATCTAACAAGAACGGCCAAATGTTCAATTAATGAACGAAATAATCTGGAGGATGGAATGGTCTGCAGATCAACGGCCCTCGCGATGCTCGGTGCGGGATTCCTGTTCGCGGGCCTAGCGCCTGCCATCGCCCAGCAGGCGGAGGTCAACGCGCCCGATCTCGTCGTCGTCAACGGCAAGGTTCTCACCCTCGACGAGCAATCCAGCGTGACCGAGGCGATCGCCGTCCGCGACGGCAAGATTCTCGCGGTCGGAAGCAGCGCATCGATGCGGGCGCTCGCCGGAGCGCGCACGCAGGTGCTCGATGTCGCGGGCAAGACCGTCGTTCCGGGTTTGATCGATACGCATGCGCACTTCAAGGCGGCCGGACTTGGCGACTACGTCGTCATCATGGGCCGGGCGAAGACGGTCGCGGAGGCGCTCGAGGCCATCAAGGCGTTCGTGGCGAAGAAGAAGCCGGGCGAGTGGATCGTCGGCGGCGCGTGGCACCCGCCGTCACAACTCGCCGAGAAGCGCTATCTGACGCGGCAGGAGATCGACAGCGTCGCGCCTGACAATCCGGTCTACCTGCGCACCGTCGGGCATTTCTCGATGGCGAACTCGATGGCCTTGCAGAAGGCCGGCGTCGACAAGACCACCGCGAACCCGGACGGAGGCTCGTTCGAGCGCGACGCGGCCGGCGAACTGACCGGCCTGCTCGTGGAGACCGCGATCGAGCGGGTCGAGAAGGCCGTTCCGCCGTGGACCGAAGACGATGAAATCAGACAGTTCACGCTTGCCGAGCGCGCGCTGAACAGTTTTGGCATCACGAGCGTCGTCGAAGGCGCGACGGAAGCGCGCGACATCCGCACCTTGCAGAAGCTCGCCGCGTCCGGACAGGCGACGCTGCGGACGGGATTGATGTACAGGCCGGAGCCGCCCGCTGATCTCAACGCCTGGGACGCGATCCTGTCGGGGAATGGCGTGTCGTCGGGATTCGGCGACGACTGGGTGAGGTTTGCCGGCATCAAGATCTTCTACGATGGCGGCATGACGCTGAAGACGGCGCTGATGCGCGACGTCTACCCGGACTCCCACGACAACTACCATGGCATCGCGCAGCAGACGCCCGAGCGGCTGGCGCAACTCGTCGCGATCTGCAATCGCAACGGCTGGCGGGTCGGCGTGCATGTCGTCGGCGATCTCGGCATCGACCAGGTGCTCGACGCCTTCGAGGCCGCCGACAAGGAAAAGTCGATCCGGGATCGTCGGTTCGTGCTGATCCATGCGAGCCTGATCAGGCCCGAGCAGATGGAGCGCGCGCGCAAGCTGGGGCTCAGGGTGGATTTCCAGAACGTCTTCATGTGGGACAAGGCCGCGACCGTCGAGCGCTTCCTGGGGCGGCCGACAGCCGATCGCGCCGTGCCGACAAAAACCCTGATCGAGACGATGGGGCTCGACAATCTCGGCGCCGGATCCGACTTTCCCGTCAACCCGATCAACCCGTTCCTCAACATGTACATCATGGTGACGCGGAAGGATCCGAGCGGCAAGGTCTACGGCGCGGCGGAGGCGATCAGCCGCGAACAGGCGCTTCGGCTCTACACCTCGGCGGCGTCGCGCGACACGTTCGACGAAACGCGCAAGGGGACGATCCAGCCGGGCCGGCTCGCCGATCTCACGGTGCTGTCGGCGGACTACATGACCGTGCCGGACGAGCAGATCAAGGACATCAAGGCGGACATCACGCTCGTCGGAGGCAAGATCGTCTTTCAGCGCTGACGGGCGCTGTTCGCGCCGGGATGAAGGAACAAGGAGAGTGGGGCCGGCATCTTCTCTGACTTGCACCGGCCATCCAACTCGACGATCGGACTTTTGCGCTCGTCTGTCTCCCCGTCGTCATGGCCGGGCTTGTCCCGGCCATCCACGTCGTTCGGCGCCCTGGGAACGACGTGGATGCCCGGGTCAAGCCCGGGCATGACGGAGAAACTAACTGGCAGCATCCTTCGTGGCGATGCCCCCTATTCCCTTATGCCATGGTCGAGGAAGCGGCCCGTGGCCTTTGCGCGGCGAACGAGCCATGCGCCACCTGAGGCATCTTCATGCCCATCATGCCTCACATTCGCACATGACATTGCGCTGCGAAACGGCTAAGCGGTCCGCCCTCCCCGGGACATGAAACGAGACGAGCATGGCGGCAGCGGCCCATTGCGGCATCGACTTCGGCACTTCGAACACGACGGTCGGCCTCAGCGATCACGCCTCCGCAGAGCTCATCCCGCTGGAGGGCGAGCAGCGGACGTTGCCGAGCGCGATGTTCTTCGATTTCGAGGATCACGGCGTGCAGTTCGGCCGCGCGGCGATCGAGCGCTATCTCACCGGCCATGACGGCCGCTTCATGCGCGCGCTGAAGAGCATTTTGGGCACCGCGCTGATCCACGAGAAGACCTATATCAGGCAGAAGGCGGTGCCGTTCTCCGGCATTCTCGGCTTCTTCTTCGCGCATCTCAAGACGCAGATCGAGTCGCGGCTCGGCCACGAGGTCAGCCAGGTCGTGCTCGGCCGCCCCGTGCGCTTCGTCGACAAGGACGACGCCGCCGATGCCGAGGCCCAGGCCGCGCTGGAACAGATCGCGCGTGACCAGGGCTTCAAGCACATCGCCTTCCAGTACGAACCGATCGCGGCCGCGCTCGATTACGAGCAGCAGGTGAACGGCGAGGAGCTGGTGCTGATCGTCGACATCGGCGGCGGCACCTCGGACTTCTCGATCGTGCGCGTCTCGCCGGATCGGCGCGGCAAGGCTGACCGCGAGGACGACATCCTCGCCAATGGCGGCATCCACATCGGCGGCACCGATTTCGACCGGCTGCTCAGCCTGAAAAGCGTGATGCCGCATCTCGGCTATGGCAGCCGGACCGCCGACGGCAAGCGCGAGCTGCCGACGGCGTACTACCACGAGCTTGCGACCTGGCACCGCATCAACCAGCTCTACAAGAAAGGCGTGATCCACGAGCTGCGCCAGATCCGCTACGAGGCCGAGCGGCGCGACCTTGTCGACCGTTTCATCAAGGTGGTGGAGGAGCATCGCGGCCATACGCTCGCGATCGGCGTCGAGCAGGCCAAGATCGCGCTGACGGCGGCGAAGTCGCTCACCTCGGTGCTGTCGGAGAAGGACGAGTGGGCGCGCATCAAGTTCACGCGCAAGGATTTCGACCGCGCGATTGCCGATTCCGTCGCGCGCGTCGTGCGGACCGTCACGACGCTGCTCGAGGATGCCGACGTCGAGGCCACCGCGATCAACACGATCTTCCTCACCGGCGGCTCGAGCATGGTGCCGGCGTTGCGCGAGGCGGTGCTGGCGCTGTTTCCTGATGCGCGGGTGGCGGAGACCGATCTGCTCGGCAGCGTCGGCCTCGGGCTCGCGCTCGATGCGCGGCGCAAGTTCGGCTGAAGGGGCCGCTCATTCGGGGGAGGCGGTTGCGGCGGACCGTGCGGGCCGCTTCGGCGCGCTTGGAAGCTGGGATCGCGTCGCTGGACGCGGCGCGGCCGACGCCGGGTCAACACCACTGACGACAGCGGGCTTTGCGCGAACAGCTCGGGTAGCAGCCGCTTCGATCCGTCCCGGCGCTCCGGCCCGGATGATGCCCCATGGGCCCGCATTGGCGGGAGATGGCGCAGATCCCGCGCCGGTTCGCCTCGCGCGCTGGGTCCGCGGCAGCTCGGCACGCGGCGCCGGCGCATTGGCGACCTCGGCAGGCGGGGCCGCGAGGAAAATGGCGTCCGTCACGGCCGGCTCAGCCTGCGCACTGACAGCGAGCGCCAGATCGGGTTCGGCGGCAGGAGCGACCGCCGCCGGCGATGCGGCTTGCGGCGGAGCTGCGTCGACGATCTGCTCGTCAGGCAAGGCCGCAACCGCGGGCGCTATCGTCGGAGCAGCCTCGCGCAGCGCGCCGCTGGTATCGTCGGCCAGCCCGCGAAACATATGGCTCGGCAGCAGACACCCGGCCACCGTCACGGCGACGGCCACGCTCCGGCCAAGCCCAAGCTTCATGGATTGAGCCGGGGCGGGCAGCGCGCAGCCCGCCCGCCAAGCGATATCGACGCCGGCCACCGCAATGAACGCCGCGAGACCGAGGCTGCCGCCGACCATCGGCAGAACCGTCGAAGCCTGGACCAGAACCACGGTGAGGGTCAGCGCGGCCAAGATCGGCTGCAGCCGTCCCGACAGCCGCTGCGGCGAAGACATGCCGAGAAAACATCCTGCATAATAAGCGTCGACGAGACAGCGCTGGTCGGACCAAAGCGCCTGGATGACCACCATTCCGGCAAATGCCAGGGTGGCCGAGACGAAGGTGCGGGCTGCCCGCCCCGCGTCTGCAACATGCGGAAGCCGTTGGATCGAGAGGGTCAGGTACGTCCCGACCAGACAGGCCGCGAGAATCCCGAGCGAGCCGTCGAGCTCCTGATCGAACTGGTTCAGGTACGCCAGGTGCAGCGTTCCACCTTGCCCGGCGAGCCACGGCCCGAGCGTGACGAACAGCAGCGATCCAAGCGCAGCCAGCACGCCCAATCGTCCGCCATAGCCCTCCAACAGCACGATACGCCGCTGGATCTCGATCGCCGTGAAGATGCAGAAGAGCAGGCCGCAGAAGATCGACAGCAGATAAATCGAGGCTTCCTGAGGCAGTCCCGTGCGAGCGACGCTGTCACTGAGCTGCCCGATCGGCGTCATGCCGCTGAAGCTGCCGCCATAGACCGAGGAGGAGAATATGGTCGCGGCAAGATTGCCGGGCGACGCAAGGACCAGCCCGGCGCACAGCACCACCGTCACCGCCGCCGAGGCGAGCGCGGGCGGCAGGCCCCACGCGCTCACATGCAAGGTCGCGAGGCAGCCGAGAAAAGCGCCGGCAAAGGACACGAGCAGCGCGACAGAAAGATCGGAACGCCGCGGCTGAGGACGCGGCACGAACACGACCGGCAGGCTTGTTCGCCCTGGCGCGCCATCAGAGGCCTGCTGCATCATCTGCGAACCACCCCCATGTGGATCGAACGCGCCCCTCGTCTCGACCTGACGCCGGACGAGCCCCGCTAAGCGCCGCGCTGTGCACGATGGAGTGAAAACATGGCGAAACGCGCGCGAACATGTGGCGGTGGCGGGTTATCGCCGCAAAAAGGCTTATCGTTCGCCGTCACGGCCCCGCCGCGGTCGACGGATCCGGACGCCACTCCGGCGCGGGCGGTACCTCCTGCCGGGCGACGATCCGCGGCCGTGCGCCCGGCTGTGGCACCACATGGCTCTGGCTGCGCTTGGCCGGCACGGCTGGCGCTGCCGTCTGGCCGTAACGGATGACGCGCCGGGGTGGCTCCGCCAGGG
>NZ_CAFI01000010.1 GCF_000239775.1 Bradyrhizobium sp. ORS 375 | reverse complement strand
CTGCAGGCTGACCTTCAGCTTGCGGTCTGGAATGTCGATCTCCGCGCGGATGGCGGCCACGGGCTGACCCGATCGCGGGCTCCTGATGGTTTCCATCCGCCAGGTCACCGAGCCGGTATAGCGCTTGCCCTTGGGATCGGCCGGATCCTCGTCATAAAGCACGGCGAGGCCGGGCGTCCGGGCATCCGGAGCTGCATCCGCCATTGCCGCCGGACTCGTCTGCGCCGCCTTTGCGGATGGCCGGTTCGTCTGCGCCTTGGCCGGCTCGGCGACGCCTGGCGCAACGCTCGCACGAGCTGGCCCGACGACGACATCACTGCCGCCGAGCGGCGCAGCCAACAGCAGCGGCTGTTGGACTCCTGCCGTCGCGCGCTTCACGGCCATCCCCGCCCGATTGAAGGTCTCGAGCAGTCCGCCCCGATCTGGTGAAGACAAGGTCTCGGCCAATGCCGTTGCAAAGGCGCTATGACCATACGATCCTCGTTGCCCGACCGTCCCGGGTTGTGCGGCGAAGGACAGCAACGTGTTGGCCGGCACGCTCGTCGCCACCAAACCAGCTGACAGCCCTGCAATGCCGCGCGCTGCGAACGGGTTTGAACGGAAGGCGTCGAGAATCACGACGTTTTGTCGGCTGTCCGGACCTTCCAACTCGCCCATGATTCCGGCGAGACCGCGCAGCTCGGTATCGACGTCGAACGCTTTCGTCGGATCCGCGTCGACGGGAACGAGATAATTCGCACCGCCGAAGTTGAGCCCATAGCCGGCGTAATAGATCAGCGCGACGTCAGCATCGGCGATTCGGCCCTTGAACTCAGCAAGAACGCGCTCAAAACCTTGTTTGGTCAGGTCGATCTGGGCGGCGCCGCCGCTTAGCGTGAAGCCGAGCTGCGCGAGCTTCTCCGCGAGCAGCTTTGCATCAACCGCCGGCTCGTCCAGCAGCGGCGCGTGCTCGTGGATGGAGTTACCGATCACCAGCGCCACGCGCTTGTCCGCCTCGGCCGGGCCGGCGACGGCGACGAGTGCGACGGTCAAAGCGACGATTGCACAAACGACCTGTCCGACCCGGCGGCCCACCCCACGCATGCCAACGATCTCCCGCCACCCGATTGCCTTGTTCGCGCGCTGATTTTACCGCAGCTCGAACAAAACCGGAACAAGAATCGTAAAGGGTGTAGGGAATTTCTGCGGGGTCAGACGAACACCGGCGTCCGCACCCGGCCGGCATCGCCGAACACGCGCAGATAGCGGGCGATCTCGGCGGGGTCGCCGGTCGCCTTTTCCGGGTTGTCGGACAGCTTCACCGCGGGACGGCCGTCGACCGAGGTCACCTTGCAGACCAGCGAGATCGGATCGAGATCGACCGAACCGTCAGGCGTGCAGCCGACGAAGTCGTTGGTGAGATTGGTGCCCCAGCCGAACGACAGCCGCACTCGGTCGGAGAAGCGGTGATGGATCTGCTCGATCGATTCGACGTCCATCGCGTCGGAGAACACCAGCAGCTTCTGCCGGGGATCACGCCCCTTCGACTTCCACCAGGCGATGATCTCCTCGCCGGCCTGAATCGGCGGCGCGCTGTCCGGGCGGAAGCCGGTCCAGTCGGCGACCCAGTCCGGCGCGTCGCGCAGGAACGCCTTGGTGCCGAACGCGTCGGGCAGGGCGATCAGCAAATTACCGGCATAGGTCTGCCGCCACTGGTCGAGAATGCGGTAGGGCGCGAAGCGCAGCTCGTCGTCGTCCTTGGCGAGCGCGGCGGCGACCATCGGCAGCTCGTGGGCGTTGGTGCCGATGGCTTCGAGATCATTGTCCATCGCCAGCAGCACGTTCGACGTGCCGGTGAACGACGGACCCAGGCCTTCCTTGACCGCCTCGACGCACCAGCGCTGCCACAGGAAGCCATGACGACGGCGGGTGCCGAAATCCGACAACCTCAACCCCTCGAGCTTGCGGAGCCGCTCGACCTTGGCCCACAGCTTGGCCTTGGCGCGGGCGAACAGCACGTCGAGCGCGAAGCGGCCCTGGCCCTTCATGGCCTGGCGCGAGCGCAGCTCGTTGACGATCGCGAGCGCCGGAATCTCCCACATCGTGGTGTGGGTCCACAGGCCGTGGAAGTGCAGCTCATATTGGCCGTCGGCCTTGTGCAGCTCGTATTCGGGCAGGCGGAAGTTGGCGAGCCAAGCCAGGAAGTCCGGCGAGAACATGTGAGTCTTGCCGTAGAAGGTGTTGCCGGCCAGCCAGATCAGCTCCTTCTTGGTGAAGCGGATGGTGCGGGCATGGTCGAGCTGGGCCCGCAGCTCGCCTTCATCGATGACGTCGCCGAGCCGCACCCGCTTGGTCCGGTTGATGACCGAAAAGGTCACCTTCTGATCCGGGTAGAACTCCCGAATCATCTGCAGCATCAGAAGCTTGTAGAAATCGGTGTCGAGCAGGCTGCGCACGATCGGATCGAGGCGCCAGCCGTGATTGTAGGTTCTGCTCGCGATGTCTGTAACGGTCATGCGACGGTTTTACAGCGCCGGCCTGAAACCCGCTACTGGGCTTTGGCGCAGAGTTCCGTTGCGGCCAAGAGCGAAGTCCCCGGACTGAAGCGGCTCACGGCGCCTGCTGCGCAATCGGAGGCAGGCCGGGATCGAATCCCAGTGCCGTCTCCACCCACTTTGCGACGCGAAGCACCTGGAGGTCGTTGCGATAGGAGCCGGTGACCTGCACCCCGAGCGGCAGGCCGTTCTTGCCGAAGCCCGCCGGCAGCGCGACCGCCGGGGCGCGGACGAAAGTCCACGGCGCGCAATATTCGGCATCGCCGGTCCAGTGGAGGCCGCGCGGCGCCTCGCCGAAGGCCGGCAAGGTGAGCACCGCGTCGTAGCCGTCGAGCTCTGCCGCGAGCGCCTTCTGTCGTGCCGACTGGGCCGCCTTGGCGGCGAGATAGTCCATTGCGGTCTTGGCGCGTCCGCTCTCGACATGCGTCTTCATCACGTCGCTGACGCGATCGGGGTAGCGGGCGATCAGATCGGAGAAGATCGTTGTCGCCTCGCTCAGCATGATCGTATTGATCGCGTCCCAATTGGCTGCGTCGAGCTCCTTCAGTTCAGCGTCGTCGACCACGGCACCGGCAGCGCGCAGCTTGTCGATGGTCGCTTCGAATGCCGCCTTCTGCTCGGCCTCGGCGCGCTCCCATTTGGCGAAGCGCACCACCGCGAGACGCGGCTTGGCGAGAGGCGCGAGACCGTGCGCGACGTCGAGCGTGAATGCGGGTAGCGGACGGCCATGGACATCGTCAGCGCTGACGCCGGCGAGCAGCGAAAGAGCAAGCGCAACGTCGTCGACGCGGCGGGCGAAGAAGCCGATATGATCGAGCGACGGGCTGAGCGGATGCACGCCCGTGCGCGGGATCGCGCCGAAGCTCGGCTTGAAGCCGACGACGCCGTTGAAGGCGGCGGGCCGGATCACCGAGCCGAGCGTCTGCGTGCCCAACGCCAATGGTACGAGACCTGCCGCAACAGCCGCGGCCGAGCCCGACGACGAGCCGCCCGGCGTATGCGCCGGGTTCCAGGGGTTGACGGTCGGACCTGGATGCCGCCAGGCGAATTCGGTCGAGACCGTCTTGCCGAAAATCGTCGCGCCGAGATCGCGCAGTCGCGCGACCACCCAGGCGTCGGCAGCCGGTACGTGATCGCGATAGATCGCCGAGCCGTTGGTGGTCGGCATATCCGAGGTCGCGATGATGTCCTTGATGGCGACGGGAATTCCGCCGAGCGGACCAGTCTTCGCCGTGACATCGCGCGGCAGATATTCGAACGCCTTCAACTGCGGCTCGATTCGCTGCGTCCGCTTCAGACAGTCTTCACCATAGGCGGAGGCTGCAGCAGGATCGGCGGCGAATTGGCGCAGCAGCTCGAGAACGCCTGCACCGGCTTTCGGTGTCTGAAGCTCTGACGGTCGCGACATCGGGCATCCTGTTGGGCACGAGTCTTGAAGGTGCTAGCGCGGATCGCGCCTGCTCATGGTCTCCCGCAGACTAGCGGCTGACGATGGCCACGCCAATCGCGCCGGCGATCAGTGCGTATGAAACCAGCGCATGGCCGTTGTTGCCGCCGCTGCGACGAGCATCGATGCGATGCAACAGCGCGCACATCAAATATGCACGCGGCATGCGATGAGGGCAGAGGCGACGCGCGAGCGTCACGCAAACTTCGCAATCCGCTTCTCACGCCCTCAGGATGTGCTACCATTTTTGAGTCGACCACTGACATGGCGACCAAAGAACGTCTCCAAGCACGTTCCGAAAAGTAGACGCAGCCACACGAGCTGCCTCATGGGAGTGAAGCGATGACATCGGCTTTTCACCGAAGCGTTCTTGCGCTTGCAACAATCAGTCTTCTCGCCGGCACCAGCATCGCCGGCGCGCAGCAGAAGCCCGACGCGGGCAAGGCTCTCAAGAAATACGAATCCGGCACCAAGGAGTTCTGGACGCATCCGCCGGACGACTGGTTCCTCGGCGACGAGACCGAGGATCAGAAGGGATTGGCGCCGCCGTCCGGTCCGCCGACAGGTGCCTCGGACGCCGAACTTGCCGACCTCGTCAAGAAGGTGAAACTGCCCGCTGGCTTCAAGATGGAGGTGTGGGCGTCGGGCGTGCTCGCGGCACGACAGATGGCCTGGGGCGACAAGGGCACGCTGTTCGTCGGCTCGTTCGGACTCGGCAACGTCTATGCGATCACCGACAAGGGCGGCAAGCGCGAGGTCAAGACGGTCCTCAAGGGCCTGAACATGCCGACCGGCCTCGCCTTCCAGGACGGCAACCTCTACGTGATCGCGGTCGACAAGCTGATCAAATATGAGAACGCCGAGGCCAATGTCGACAATCTCGGCCAGGGCAAGGTCGTCTATGACGACATGCCGTCCTATGCCGCGCATGGCTGGAAGTACATCGCGGTCGACAAGGACGGTTGGTTCTATCTGCCGTTCGGCCCGCCCTTCAACATCGGCATCCCGCCGACCTCGGTGTCGCAGATCCGTCGCGTCGATCCGCGCACAGGCAATGCCGAGATCTGGGCGCTCGGCGTGCGCAACAGCGTCGGCGGCGACGTCGATCCGCGCACCGGAAAATACTGGTTCACCGAGAACGCGCGCGACTGGGTCAGCGACGATCTGCCGAGCGACAAGCTCAACATGATCTCGAAGATCGGCGAGCATTTCGGCTATCCCTATTGTCACCAGGGTGACATGCCGGATCCGAAATTCGCGATGGGCCACAAATGCTCGGAGTTCACGCCGCCGGTGCTGAACCTCGGGGCCCACGTCGCACCGCTCGGCATGAAGTTCTACACCGGCGACCAGTTCCCCGCCGAGTACAAGAACAACATCCTGATCGCCGAGCATGGCTCGTGGAACCGCCACAAGTATCAGGGCGCCCGGATCATGCGGGTGATCGTGGGTCCCGACGGCAAGGACGCCAAGCAGGAGGTGTTCGCCTCCGGCTTCCTCGAGGGCGACCAGGGCTATCTCGGCCGTCCCAACGACATCGTGCTCGCCAAGGACGGCTCGATCCTGGTGGCCGACGACTGGGCCGGTGCGATCTACCGCATCAGCTACGAGAAGAAGTGAGGCTCTGACCAAAACAGGGGCTGCGCGCTGCCCTCGTGGCGGCCGCAGCCCCAACTATTTTGCGCTCTGCGCGTTGTCCGGCGATCAGTCCGCGGCGCGCTGGACGGCCCCGCGGCGCGCAAGCCGCGTTGGAATGGGAGGATGACACATGCGTCATGGAGTTGCCGGTCTGCTCGCGCTGGCGCTGCTGAGTGTTCCGGCCGGGGCGGCGGATCTCGAGGCGGGCAAGGCGAAGGCAGAGGTGTGTGCCGGCTGTCACGGCGAGAACGGCATCTCGCAGACCCAGAACATCCCCTCGCTCGCGGGCCAGCCTGATCAGTTCATCCAGTGGCAGCTGGTGTTCTTCCGGGCCGGCACCCGCAAGAACGAGGCGATGAAGCCGATCGTCGATCAGCTCACCAACGAGGACATCCGCAATCTCGGCGCCTATTTCGCCTCGCTGCAGCCGGCGAAGGCGCCGCCGGACGACGATCCGGATCTGTCGAAGAAGGGAGCCGAAGCCGCCGCAGGCCGCCGCTGCGCCTCATGTCATCTCGACAGCTACGCCGGCACCAAGGGCGTGGCGCGGCTCGCCGGCCAGCGCGAGGAATATCTCGTCAAGGCGCTGCACGACTACAAGAGCGGCCAGCGCGTGGGCGGCAGCCAGGCCGCCATGACGGATGTGGCGTATCCGCTGAGTGCAGAGGAGATCACCGCGCTCGCGCATTATCTGGCGCATTTGTAGCTCGATCTCGGCCAAGCAGAAGGCGTCGTCCCGGCGAACGCCGGGACCCATACGCCGCGGCGGTCGTGATCGGCAAGATGCCCATGACCAGCCTGCCTCAAATCGCTCGCTGGGGTATGGGTCCCGGCTCAAGGCCGGGACGACAGCGGTGTGCGTGGCGCATCGTAGCTCACAGACACATTTGCGCGCTTGCCGCGCGTGGGAGCAGCTATTTCCCCCGCTGAGCCTCGTACACCTTCAGCTGCGTATAGGAGATCCGCAGCCGCGGCACGGGCACCTTCGCAGCGTCGGCACGTGCCACCAGATCGCCGATGACGTGATCGGCTTCCACCGGCAGGCCGGCGCGGAGATCGCGGAACATCGACGCGGTCATCGGCGAGCCCTCGGTGGTGATCATGCCGGAGACGCGCTGGAAGAACGCACCGGCCGGCGCGTAGCCGGCGGCCGCCGCCACCGCGCTGCACTCATCCAGCATGCCAAGCAGGAAGTCCTTGCCGCCAGGCGCGGTCAGGATCACGCCGACCGGCGCGCGCATCAGCGTCGTGGAGGCGGCGAGCGAGGCGAGGAACACCCACTTCTCCCACATGTCCTGCATGATGTGGTCGCTGGCGGAGGCGTTGAAATTGCCGCGCTGGAAGATCTCGAAGATGGCACGGACGCGATCGGACGAACCGCCGTCGCGCTCGCCGAAGTTCAGCGACTGCATCGGCTGCAGCTGCACGACCTCGCGCTGCTCGTTCAACGTGGCCGCGATGGCGCAGAGCCCGCCGAGCACCCGCGCGCGGCCGAACCTGGCGTCGAGCACGTCGAGATGCTTCATCCCGTTGAGCAGCGGGATGATCGCGGTATCAGGACCGACGGCCGGCGCGAACGACGCAATCGCATCGTCGAGATCAAACGCCTTGCAGCTCAGCAGCACGACATCGAAATGCTGTTTCAACGCGTCGGCCTGCACGGTCGGCGGATTGGGCAGGGTGACATCGCCAGCCGGGCTGCGGATCACAAGCCCGGCGCTGGCGAGCTCCGCGGCGCGCCGGGGGCGGACCAGGAAGGTGACATCAGCGCCGGACTGCAGCAGCCGGCCGCCGAAATAGCCGCCGATCGCGCCGGCGCCGACGACGAGAATACGCATGGGTGGTTCCCTCTTTGAGCGGGGCGCATCATGCAGAAGCGAGTGGCGAATGGCGAGTAGCGAATAGGGATGGGCTCCATTCGCTATTGGCTACTCCCTATTCGCTCCCCTCACCACTTCTCGCCGAACGGCCGGATCTCCATCTCGAAGGTCCAGGCGCTCTTCGGCTGCTGATAGAGCTGCCAATAGGCTCCGGCGACAGAGGCTGGCGGCATCAGCAGGTCGGGATTGTCCAGCGCCTCCTTGCCCCAGAGCTGGGCGCGGCGCTCGCGCACCCAGGCGGTGTCGACGCCGGAATCGATGATCAGATGGGCGACATGAATGTTCTGCGGCATCAGCTCGCGGGCCATCGACTGTGCCACCGCGCGCAGGCCGAACTTGGCGGACGCAAACGCCGCAAAGCCGGAGCCGCCGCGCAGCGACGCCGTCGCGCCGGTGAAGAAGATCTTGCCGCCGCCGCGCGGCAGCATCAGCCGCGCCGCCTCGCGCCCGGTGACGAACCCGGCCCAGCACGCCATCTCCCAGACCTTGCGGAACACCCGGTCGGTGGTCTCCAGGATCGGAAAATTGACGTTGGCGCCGACGTTGAAGATGACGACCTCCAGCGGCGCATGCTTGTCGGCGTCGTTGAGGAACGCGGTGGTCTCCTCCTCCTTCCGCGCATCGAGCGAGCGCGCCACGATCCGGCCGCCGGCGCTTTCGACCTCAGCTACGAGCGGAGCGAGCTTGTCGCCGTTGCGCCGGCCGGCGAACACCGTGAATCCCTCCGCGGCGAATTTCTTGACGATCTCCGCGCCGATGTAGTCGCCGGCACCGATCACGGCCACGGTGGCGTTGCGCTGTTGCATGCTGAGGTCTCCGTTCTCACCACGTCGTCGTTACGAGCCGACAGGTCCGCGCGAAGCGCGGCCCGACGACAGGCTCCGCGCAGCAATCCAGACCCGTGAGCGGAGCCCTGGATTGCTTCGCTGCGCTCGCAATGACAGGAATTTACCTGCCGAGGATGTAGTCCTCGACGTCGCGCAGCTGCTCCTTGCCGAAGAACATCTCGTTGCCGACGAAGAAGGTCGGCGAGCCGAACGCGCCGCGCTCGACCGCGCGTTGGGTGTTCTCGACGAGCTTCGCCTTCACCTCCGGCTCCTGGGCACGCGCGAACAGCTTCGCGCCGTCGAGCCCGAACGACGTGATCGCAGCGATCGCCACCTGGGGATCGTCCATCTTCTTTGGCTCGCGCCACATGTGGTGGAACGCCGCGTCGACATATTTCTCGAACACGCCCTCGAGCTGGGCGGCGATCGCTGCGCGCATCAGGTTCAGCGTGTTGACCGGGAAGTGCGGGTTCCAGACCCAGGGCTGTACGTGGAAACGCTTGAGGAAGCGCTGCGTCTCGATCTCGTGGAACTCGCGCTTGTTCTTGATGCCGGCATACGCCTCGGCCGGCGACCGGTTGTTGGTCGCCTTGAAGATGCCGCCGAGCAGCACCGGCACGTAGAAGAACTGCACGCCGATGCGCTTCTCGATCGCCGGGATCGCCTCATGGCTGAGGAAGGCATTGGGGCTGCCGAAATCGAACATGAACTCCGGTGCGGGTCGGCTCACGGGCGGTCTCCTCGAAAGAGTTTGTGCATTGTGGCCCGGGGCGCCGGTGGCGTCCAGGGTTTTATGATGATCGTCATATTCTGCCCCGGTCAGATCATTTTCTGCACCGTGCGCTTGCGCCAGACCAGCAGATAGAAGCTCATCTGCAGCAGCGCCATGGCCGTGAACGTGATCGGATAGGCCCACCAGACGCCGTCGAGGCCGATGGCGCGGCTGAGCCAGGTGGCGGCGGGCACCTCGATGAGGGCGATGCAGAAGGCGGAGATCGCCAGCGGCATCCACACCGTGCCGGACGCGCGCATCGCCGCCGAGAACGTGGTCGACATGCCGAACAGCACCGAGCTCCACAGCACGATGTGCAGCGAGCGCTGCGCCACCTCGATGACGGCGGGATCGGTGATGAAGAAGCCCATCAGCGTCCGCGAGAACAGATAGCCGATCGCCACCAGGCCGCCGGTCAGCACGACATTCATCTCGATCCCCGTACGCACGATGCGGCCGATCTGCTCGGCATTGCCGCGGCCGATCGCCTGGGCGCCGAAGATCGACACCGAGATCGCGATCGAGAGCGCCGGAAACTGCACATAGCCGAGCACCTGGTTGACCGCGCCATAGGCCGCGGTCGCGTCCGAGCCGAAACCGTTGACGAGCCCGATCAGCACCATCTCGGCCAGCGACATCACGATCATGCCGATTGCCGCGGGAATGCCGAGCCGCAGCACGATCCGCAGCAGCATCGGATCGGGCCGCATCCCCTTGAGGAACGCCATATCGATTGCCAGCGGATGCTTGCGCCGGCGCAGATAGACGTGGAGAGATATCAGCGTGATCAGGGTCGAGATCGCCGACGCCCAGGCGGCGCTGGCGACGCCGAGCTCGGGCAT
Organism: Bradyrhizobium sp. ORS 375; assembly: GCF_000239775.1. Taxonomy (GTDB): domain Bacteria; phylum Pseudomonadota; class Alphaproteobacteria; order Rhizobiales; family Xanthobacteraceae; genus Bradyrhizobium. The sequence goes on along the minus strand of NZ_CAFI01000010.1, from coordinate 8,929 downwards.
GCCGAGCCAGCCGCGGATGAACATCGGCGTCAGCACCAGCCCGAGCACCGTCGATGCGGCCAGCGCGGCGAGCGGCGTCACGGTGTCACCCACGGCGCGCATCTGCGACGACAGCATGATGTAGGCGAAGGTCAGCGGCATCGTCAGCATCATGATCCGCGCATAGTCCGTGGCCGCATCGAGGATGTTGGCGGGCGTCGCAAGCGCCGTCAGCAGTTCGCGGCTGTAGAGCCCGCCGAGCGCGATCAGTCCGGCGAGCAGCAAGGTGACGGTCAATGTCGTGCCGGCGATCGCCTTCACCTTGCCGGGCTCCTTGGCGCCCCAGGCCTGGCCGATCAGCACGCTGGCGCCGGAGCCGAGTCCCATGACGAAGGACACGAAGAAGAACATCGCCGGAAAGAACACCGACACGGCGGCGAGCGCGTCGACGCCGATCATCTGGCCGAGATAGACGTTGTTGATGGTGCCGAACAAGGATTGCAGGATGTTGCTCAGCATCATCGGCGCGAGAAACATCAGGAACGGCTTGCGGAGCGGAGCGGGCGTTGTCACGGCAGACATCCGTCGGCCGCGCTTCGGAGCGAAGCCGCGGCGCGCGTTGAAAGGAAATGGACGGGAGCATGCACGATCGGCCGTTCCCGTTGCTGTGTCGAATAGGACAGATCTCAATCGGTGTGATGACGCTGCGCCAGCGCCATCACATGCTCGCGGATGTCGGCGGGCCAGTCTACGATCAAAGACGTGACGCGATTGAGATCGTCGGCGAATAGCGCCCGCGCCGCCTCCTCGAAGTTCGGCAGATTGCCGGCCATCGTCGACATGAAATGATAGGCGGCGTCGCGCGCCTCGCGGGCGCGGTCCTTGTCGCCGCTGGCGCGGCGGGCCTCGTGGACCAGCTTGCGCAGCGCCACCGAGGCGCCGCCGGGCTGCGCGCCCAGCCATTCCCAATGCTCCGGCAGCAAGGTCACCTCGCGAGCGACGACGCCGAGCCGCGGCCGGCCGCGGCCGCGCGGCTCGCTGGGCGCGGGCTCGGCCGGCATGGCGGGCCCCCCAGCGAGTCTCGCCAGAATCTCCCGGTCGCTGCCGCGCAGATCCAGGTCGATCGGCCGCCCGGTACGATCGCTGAAAATCACCACAGGCGCCGGACTCGCCGGCGCGTGCTTCAGCGCCAGCGCCACTTTCGGCAGCGGTCCCGCCGCGATCCGAGCGTGGCCAGCAAAGGCGGTGTAGGTATCCATGTGCGTCAATCCTCTCAGGAGGAGGCAATAAGACCCGGATAAAAATGAATGTCAATATTACCCGGGTGAATATTTCGAGATCATTCGATGTGTTCCAGCGCCTCGCCGAACCCGCCCTGTCCTGCTACGGAACAGCGCCCGCCACTCGATCCGCCTTTCCGGGGACTTCATGCTCACCGTTCACCATCTCAACAATTCCCGTTCGCAACGCGTGCTCTGGCTGCTCGAGGAGCTCGGCGTGCCCTACGAGATCATTCGTTACGAGCGCCAGCCCGACATGCGTGCGCCGAAGGAGTTGCGCGCCATCCATCCGCTCGGCAAGTCGCCCGTGATCACCGACAACGGCAACACGGTCGCGGAATCCGGCGCCATCGTCGAATATCTGATCGAGACCTATGGCAATGGACGACTGATCCCGCCGCCGAAGACGCCGGAGCGGCTGCGCTATTCCTACTGGCTGCATTATGCCGAGGGCTCGGCCATGCCGCTGCTGCTGTTGAAGCTGCTGTTCAACATCATGCCGAAGCGCGCGCCGGCGCTGCTGCGTCCGATCGTCCGCAAGGTGTCGAACCAGGCGCTGACCACGCTGGTCAATCCGCAGCTGAAGCAGCACATGGCCTTCTGGGAAAGCGAGCTGCAGAAGAGCGACTGGTTCGCCGGCAATGAGTTCACCGCCGCCGACATCCAGATGAGCTTCCCGCTGCAGGCCGCCGCCGCGCGCGGTGGGTTGGAGCAGGGCCACCCGCGCGCGATGGATTGGCTTGCCCGCATCGAGGCCCGGCCGGCTTACAAGATCGCGCTGGAGAAGGGCGGGCCGTACGAGATCGGCCGCTGAACGCTATTTGGCGGCCGTGGCCGGCGCCTGGGTCGCGGTGATCACCTCGCGCACCAGCCGGGCGACGCCCTTGATGTCGCCGTCCGGATCGATCGTATCCCCGAGCCTGACCACCACCATGTGCTGGCTCGGCATGATCACCAGCCGTTGGCCGAGCAGGCCGAAGGCGAAGAAGGCGTCGGGTGGAATCCCGGCACGCGCTCGCCCCAAAGCATGAACGTGCGGGCTGCGATTGGTCCAGAGACCTGCGCCATAATCGGTGTCAAGCGTCGCGGTCGCCGACATGGCCACCCAGCCCTCGGGCAGGATGCGCCGGTCGCCGACGACGCCGTCGCCGAGATAAAGCAGCCCGAGCCTCGCCCAGTCACGCGCGCTCGCCAGCATGTTGGCGTGGCCTTGCATCGTGCCGGTGCCGTCATATTGCAGCGTCGCGCTGCGCATGCCGAGCGGGTTGAACAGCTCGCGCCAGGCGAGCGCGATGGTCTGCTCCGGACCTCCCGCGGCATCGCGGATGATCCTGGCCAGGATCTGCGTCGACGCGCTCGAATAGGCCCAGCGCTGTCCGGGCGGAGAGATCAGGGGCGCATGAACAGCGAAGGCCGCCATGTCGCGGTGGATCGCCATCTGGCTCGATGCATCGAAGCCCGAATTGGTCTCGTCCAGCGCCAGCCCTGATGTCATGCGCATCAGCTGCTCGATCGTGATCTCGTGGCGGCCATCCGAGGGATCGCGCCATTCCGCAACCGGCGCCGGAATCTGTGGGCTCAGTTTTCCCTGCCGGGTGAGAATGCCGAGCAGCGCGTTGGTGACCGTCTTGGTCATCGAGAAACCCATCAGCGGCGTCTCGACGCCGATGTCCGGCGCATAGCGTTCGGCGATCAGCCGGCCATCCTTGATGACGACGACGGCCTTGGTGCGGCGGAGCGGCGGAGCGCCTGGCTCCTCGAAGGCATGATCGAGCGCAGCCTTGAGGGCAGGGTTCGCCGGCTCGACCGGGGTCGCGTCGAAGTCGGGCAGGGCGGCCGCCGGACCGGCGGCGCGCAGCGCGCTGATATCGCTGTGCGGCACGTAAGGCGGCTTCTGGCCCTGCAGCGAGACGCAGCCGAGGCCGTCGTGATAGGACGCCCGGCTCGCATGCAGCCCAAGCAGCGACGCGTCGACGACCCGCATGTCGGGCTCGACCCGGTAGCGCATCACCGCGCGCAACCGGCGCAGGCCGGGGCGCTCCATGGTCTCGGCAAAAGTGGTCTGCGGATCGAGCCCGGAGACGAAGGTCTTGGCGCAGATCATCTCGGCGACGGCGGTCGTCGCGGCACGCAGCGCGCGATCGGGCCGATAGGTGAGCCAGCCCGCCACCAGCAGACCCGCGAACACCAGAAGGCCGACCAAAAATCTGCGCAAGTTCACCAGAACGCCTGAAATCGTCGAGCGGGCGAGCCACACGGTGCCCTGGACTCGTTCTAACCCGGCTCGGCCACGTCGCCAACGGAGTGACGCCAAGGAAACCCGTCAGGACACGGCGGCAAATCGTCATCCGGCCAGGCGCGGAACCGGTCAGCTGGATGCGAGTACCTGACTCTAGCGGCCCGCCGCCGCCGCTCCCTTGCTGCGCGGATCCGGCGCGCCGACCAGGCCGTCCGCGGTCACCAGGATGGAGTTGGCGGAGGTCCGCCCCATCGGCTCCTCGATCTTGTGTCCGCGTGCGCGCAGTTCCGCCAGCACGCCGTCGGCAAAGCCCTTCTCGACCCGGACCTCGTCGGGCATCCACTGATGGTGCAGCCGCGGCGCAGTCACGGCCTGGCGGACGTCCATCTGATAGTCGAGCACGTTGACGATCACCTGCAGCACGGTCGAGATGATGCGGCTGCCGCCGGGCGAGCCCGTGACCAGCACCGGCTTGCCGTCCTTGAGCACGATGGTCGGCGACATCGACGACAGCGGACGCTTGCCTGGCCCGGGCAGATTGGCCTCGAAGCCGACCAGGCCGAAGGCGTTGGAGGCGCCGGGCGCGGCGGTGAAATCGTCGAGCTCGTTGTTGAGCAGCACGCCGGTGCCCTCGGCAATCAGGCCGACGCCATAGGGGAAGTTCAGCGTGTAGGTGTTGCTGACGGCATTGCCGTCATTGTCGACCACCGAGAAATGCGTGGTGTTGCTGCCCTCGCGCAACGGCTTGATGTTCAGCACGTCGCCCGCGCTGGTGGCGCGCGCCGGGTCGATGCCGGCGCGCTGCTGGGCCGCATAGTCCTTCGACAACATCGCGCGGACGGGCGCATCGACGAAGGCGGGATCGCCGAGATAGCGGGCGCGGTCGGCATAGGCGCGCTTCATCGCCTCGATCAGCAAATGAAGCGAGGCTGGCGAACCTTGCTTGAGCTCGGCGAGCTTGAAGCCTTCCAGGATGTTCAGCATCTCGACCAGCACGGTGCCGCCCGAGGACGGCAGCGGCATCGAGACGATGTCGTAGCCGCGATAGGTGCCGCGCACCGGCATGCGCAGCACCGGCTGATAGGATTTGAGATCGTCCGATGTCATGATGCCGCCGGCCGCCTGGATCGCCTTGGCGAGCTTCTCGGCGACGGGTCCCGCGTAGAAGCCGCGCGGACCCTGCTCGGCAATTGCGGTGAGCGTTGCCGCGAGATCGCGCTGCACCAGCCGGTCGCCTTCCTTGAGCACGGTGCCGTCGGGGCGGATGAAGATCGCGGCGGAGGATGGCCATTTCGCGAGCCGCGGCGCCATCATCGGCAGCGTGAAGGCGACGTCGTCGGCAACGGGGATGCCGTCACGCGCCAGCACGATCGCCGGTGCCACGAGCTGCGCCAAGGTGAATTTGCCCGAGCCATATTTTTCCAGCGCCAACGCCAGGCCCGCCACGGAACCGGGGACGCCGATCGATAGCGCGGAGTCGCGTGACTTGGCGTTGTCGGGCTTGCCGTCCGCGCCGAGAAAGATGTCGCGCGTCATCGCCGCCGGCCCGGTCTCGCGATAGTCGATCGCGATGTCCTCGTTGCTCTTGGCGAGGTGGATCACCATGAAGCCTCCGCCGCCGATATTGCCGGCGACCGGATAGGTCACGGCCATTGCAAAGCCGGTGGCGACGGCGGCATCGACCGCGTTGCCGCCGAGCGCGAGAATGCGCTGACCGACCTCGGCCGCGATCCGTTCCTGCGCCACCACCATGCCATGCGCCGGCGCCTGCGCTGGTGCGGCGACGTTGGGCGGCTGGGGAATCTCGATCGGTTGCGGGTCGAGGGCGCGAGCCGGCAGGCAGCCGGCCAGCAACAGCATCGCACCCGCGAGGAGCCGTCGTCGATCAATCGTGAAGAGGGTCATCGCAATTCTGCCGCTGCTGACATCCGCCCGGGATCGTCAGATGTTATAGGGCCGCGTTGCCGACGTAAAACGCGACGGTGTTATCGTCGCGGGTTTCGACGATGGGATCGCCTCAAGAGGCGACGATGAGACGCAGAGGGATCTGGAATGGCCGTCACCACGATCGAGACCACCGACGCGGCTGACAAGCTCAGCTATCCCGGGCGGGCGGCAGTGGTCAGCTGGATCTTCTTCGACTGGGCGACACAGCCCTATTTCACCCTGATCACGACCTTTATCTTCGCGCCCTATTTCGCCGCACATGTCGCGCCCGACGCGGCGAGCGGCCAGGCGCTGTGGGGCTTCGCCACCGCGGCGGCCGGCATCGTCATCGCCCTGCTGTCGCCGGTGTTCGGCGCGATCGCCGACGCCACCGGCCGGCGCAAGCCGTGGATCGCGGCCTTCGGCGCGATGCTGGTGATCGGCTCCAGCCTGATGTGGATCGGGCGGCCCGGCGCCCCCGAGCTCATCCCACCGCTGCTCGCCGCCTATGTGCTCGCGACCATCGGTGTCGAGTTCGCCACCGTGTTCAACAATGCGATGATGCCGACCCTGGTGCCACCCGAGCGCATCGGCAGGCTGTCCGGCACCGGCTGGGCCACCGGTTACATCGGCGGCATTCTCTCGCTCATCCTCGTGCTCGGCTTCCTCGCCGCCAATCCCGACAGCGGCCGGACGCTGTTCGGGCTGACGCCGCTGTTCGGCCTCGATCCCGTGACGCATCAGGGCGACCGCATCTCCGGTCCGCTCACCGGGCTCTGGTTCATCATCTTCGTGCTGCCGATGTTCCTGTTCACCCCCGACTTCCCGGCGCGCCTCCGGCTCGGCGCAGCCGTCCGTGAGGGCATCAGCGAGTTGAAGGAAACCCTCCGCAGCCTGCCCCGGCAGCGCAACGTCGCGCTCTTCCTCATCGCCAACATGATCTACACCGATGGCCTGGTCTCGCTGTTCGCCTTCGGCGGCATCTATGCAGCCGGCACGTTCGGCTGGAACACGATCCAGATCGGCACCTTCGGCATCATCCTCGCGGCGGCCGGCACGTTCGGCGGCTGGCTCGGCGGCAAGCTCGATGATCTCCTCGGGCCGAAGCGCGTCATCGCCGGCAGCATGACCCTGCTGCTGCTGGCGATCATCGCGATCCTTCTCGTCAGCCGTGATTCGATCCTGTTCATTCCGGTCGCGCCCGCGACGCCGGGTGGGCCGCTGTTCGGCTCGTGGCCGGAGCGCGCCTATCTGCTGCTCGGCTGCGTCCTCGGCGCCTGCGGCGCGCCGCTGCAGGCGGCCTCGCGCTCGCTGCTGATCCAGATGGTGCCGAAGGAGCGCGTCGCGCAATATTTCGGCCTGTTCGCGCTCACGGGCAAGGTGACGTCGTTCATCGGCCCGCTGCTGATCGGCATCATCACCGCGGCCACCGCGAGCCAGAAGGCCGGCATGGCCGTGCTGGTGCTGTTCTTCGCGGCGGGGCTGATGCTGTTGGCGCGGGTCGACGCAGACCGGCAGGCGAGGCCAGGCACCTGAACTCGCTCCGCCGTCATTCCGGGGCGTCGCGCAGCGACGAACCCGGAATCTCGCGGCTCAGCTCTGGATTCCGGGTTCGCGCTGCACGCGCCCCGGAATGACGGTGGAGGCGGTCAGTGCCGGAAGTGCCGCACGCCCGTCAGCACCATGGCGATGCCGTGCTCGTCGGCGGCCTTGATGACCTCGTCGTCGCGCACCGAACCGCCCGGTTGAATGACAGCGGTGGCGCCGGCCTCGATGCAGGCGAGCATGCCGTCGGCGAACGGGAAGAACGCGTCGGAGGCGACCACGGAGCCCTTGGTCAGCGGCTCGGCGAGCTTCAGCTCGGCGGCCGCATCCAGCGCCTTGCGCGCGGCGATGCGCGCCGAATCCACCCGGCTCATCTGTCCGGCGCCGATGCCGACCGTGGCCGAGTCCTTTGCGTAGACGATGGTGTTGGACTTCACATGCTTGGCGACGCGGAAGGCGAAGCGCAGGTCGCGAAGTTCGGCGTCGGTCGGCGCCCGCTTGGTGACGACCTTCAGCGTCATGTCGTCGACCACAGCGTTGTCCCGGCTCTGCACCAGCAAGCCGCCGGCCACCGTCTTCGCGGTGAGGCCGGCCTCGCGCGGATCGGGCAGCGCGCCGGCGAGCAGCAGCCGCAGGTTCTTGCGGGCGGCGATCACCGCGATCGCCTCCTCGGTGGCGTCGGGCGCGATGATCACCTCGGTGAAGATGCCGGTGATGGCGCGGGCGGTGGCCGCATCGAGCTTGCGGTTCATCGCGATGATGCCGCCGAACGCCGAGGTCGAGTCGCAGGCCAGCGCCTTCTGATAGGCGGTGATGAGATCTGGACCTTCGGCAACGCCGCAGGGATTGGCGTGCTTGACGATGACGCAGGCCGCGGTGCGCGCCGGATCGAACTCGGCGATGCACTCATAGGCGGCGTCGGTGTCGTTGATGTTGTTGTAGGACAGCTCCTTGCCCTGCACCTGGCGCGCGGTGGCGACGCCTGGACGCCGGCCCGGCAGCGCGTAGAACGCGGCATGCTGATGCGGGTTCTCGCCGTAGCGCAGCGACTGGATCAGCTTGCCGCCGAAGGCGCGATAGTCGGGCGCATCGTTGTGGATGGTCGCGGCGAACCAGTTCGAGATCGCGGCATCGTAGGCGGCGGTTCGCGCATAGGCCTTGGCCGCCAGCCGGCGGCGCAGCAGCAGCGTGGTCGATCCTTCGTGCCGCGCGAGATCCTCGATCACGGCGTCGTAGTCGTGGACGTCGACGACGACGGCGACGTCCTCGTGGTTCTTCGACGCCGCGCGGATCATCGCCGGGCCGCCGATATCGATGTTCTCGATGCAGTCGCTGAACGGAGCGCCGCGCTCGACGGTAGCTTCGAAGGGATAGAGATTGACGACGAGCAGGTCGATCGGCGCGATGCCATAGGTCAGCATCGCCTCCATGTGCTTCGCGTTGTCACGGATCGCGAGCAGGCCGCCATGCACCTTCGGATGCAGCGTCTTGACGCGGCCGTCCATGATCTCGGGAAAGCCGGTAACGTCCGAGACGTCCGTCACCTTGAGGCCGGCATCGGCAATCGCCTTGGCGGTGCCGCCGGTCGAGATCAGCTCGACGCCGCGCGCGGCGAGAGCGCGAGCGAAGTCGATCAGGCGGGTCTTGTCAGAGACGGAAATCAGAGCGCGACGAACAGGACGAAGCTGGTTGGTCATGGCGGGCAGAATCCTTGTGCAGGAGGTTCAGTTGCCCAGGCGCACGGCGGTCAATCCCGCGCTCCCCGATGGTGCTCCATCCAAAGTCGCCAGTCGCGCGAGAGCCGGGCTCATAGCAGCTTTTGGCCGCTGCGACAACGGGGGGACTCCAGCAGCCGCGCCGTCATTCCGGGGCAATCGCGAACGCGCAGCCGCGAAGCGGTTGCGCGTTGGCGATTGAACCCGGAATCTCGAGATTGTTGAAGCGCGACGCTCAACACGTC
>NZ_CAFI01000011.1 GCF_000239775.1 Bradyrhizobium sp. ORS 375 | reverse complement strand
CCACAACCACCGTCATTCCGGGGCAAGGCCGCAGGCCTTGAACCCGGAATCTCGATGTTGGCTTGCGGCGCTTCAACAATCTCGAGATTCCGGGTTCAATCGCCACCGCGCTGCGCGCGTTGACGATTGCCCCCGGAATGGCGCCGGTGAGGCGAGCGCAGCGCGTAGGGCGGATGAGTTAGTTAGCGCAGCGTCATCCCCCGACAGGTGCGGGCTCTCTCCTTCGTGCATTGATGAGATGGCGGCATCCGGCTTCGCCGGGGTGGCGGATTACGCTGCGCTAATCCGCCCTACGTTCTTTTTATCCTCTACGCTTCGCCGCCTCCTGCAGGTCCGGCGCATTGACAGCGGGGATGGCGATCCGCCCTGGTCCCGTCTGCGACAGCGCCGCAGCGGCCTTGTCGTTGTCCATGATCTTGGCCATCACGGCTTGCCCTGCGCGCTCGAAGATCTCGCGGTTCTCGATGACGAATGTCTGCGAGCGGCGCAGGCCGTCGATATAGCCGTTGATCTCCGGCACGACATAGCGCGCGACCATGTCCCAGCTGCGCCGCGTGTTCTCCGGGTTGGCCCAGTCATGCACGAAGCCGATGATGGCGCCGACGCCGCCGGACACCTGCATCAGGTTCTTGATCGTCTTGACGAGATCATCGGGGGTGCCGATCGTCGAGGCCGCGCCCTCGACGAAGGCGGTCTTGTCGACGGCTTCGTCCGGCGATGAGAACGGCTTCAGGCCCGGCCGCATCAACGTGCCCACGGTATATTCGTTGTGCCAGCGCATCAGGCCGGCGCCGGCCTCGCGGCGGGCCTGCTCGCGGGTCTCGGCGATGTGCCACGACAACAGCACGCGCCAATTGGCGCGGCTCACCGTCGTGCCATGTTTCTTCGCGGCGTCCTCGGCGAACTCCCATTGCTGCGGCAGCGCCATCAGACCCTGCGTCGACATCGAGCCGAGCGAGATGATGCCGATGCCGTATTTGCCGGCGAGCGTCATGCCCGATGGCGAGATCTGCGACGCCACCACGAACGGCATCTCCTCCTGCAGCGGGAGAATCTGCAGCGCCGCGTCGTTCATCGTGAACCAGTCGCTTCTGGCGGTGACGCGCTCGCCGTTGAACAGGCGGCGGATGATGGCGATCGCCTCGTCCTGGCGGTCGCGCTGCGTCATCGGATCGATGCCGAGCGTATGCGCATCGGAGGCGAGCGCGCCGGGGCCGGAGCCGAAGATGGCGCGGCCGCCGGTCATGTGGTCGAGCTGCACCATGCGCTGTGCGACGTTGAACGGATGATGATAGGGCAGCGAGATGACGCCGGTGCCGAGCTTGATGCGCTTGGTGCGCTCGCCGGCGGCGGCAAGAAACATCTCGGGCGACGCGATCATCTCCCAGCCGCTGGAATGATGCTCGCCGCACCAGAACTCGTCATAGCCGAGCTCGTCGAGCTGCGACACGAGATCGAGGTCGCGGCGGAATTGCAGCATCGGATGCTCGCCGATCGGATGATGCGGAGCGAGGAATGCGCCGAATTTGAGCCGCGCCATGTGTTTTCTCCCGAACGGAATATCGTTGTTGCTCGTCGTTGTTGCTTGGCGCTCAGGCTAATTGGCGCCTCGTGCGCAGGCAATCATCTTGCGGCTCGTTGGAGAGCGGTGCATGCCTGCCATTTGTTGTTTACTGATCGCGGATCGCTGCGCACACTCCGACGCGAGATCGCGATTCGCGGATGGATAAGGATTGAAGCGTCCAATTTGCTACGATCGGCGGAGAGCAGTTGCGTCGTCGGCCGTGCTCACGCTCTCCGCGATTTCGGCCGTGTGAGGTTCGCATTTCGGTGATGACTGCGTGAAGCGCCGCCTCCGCGTGGCATTTTGATCGCAGCAAGCGCGAAATTCGCAATCAAATTGCTGCAGTCCGCTTTTGCGCGGGCTTTTTCTTTTGCGCTGCAGCAACCATCTGGGTGATGGTGGAGTTTGATCTGCACCATTGAAGACGTGACGATCGAGACGTGACTGCCAAGACGTGACTGCCAAGACGTGACTGCCAAGACGTACCGCCAAGGAGCTGCCGTTGTCCCTCGCTGAAAATGTTGAGTATTTGCGGCGGCTGCGGGAGCTGAACGGCATCACCGGATTTGGCGATTTTCATCGTCAGGTGCGGCCCGCCCCCGAATGTCCGCTGGTCGAGGTCGAAGGCTTTGGCAGCAATCCCGGCCGGCTGAAGATGTTTGCCTATGTGCCGGCGCAGCGCCAGCCGCTGCTGCCGCTCGTCGTCGTGCTGCATGGCTGCGGGCAGAGCGCGGCGGAGTATGATCTCGGCGCCGGCTGGTCGACGCTCGCAAAGCATTTCGGCTTCGCGCTGCTGATGCCTGAGCAGCAGCGCATCAACAATCCGCAGCGCTGCTTCAACTGGTTTCAGTCCGAGGACATCACCCGCGACCAGGGCGAGGTCGCCTCGATCCGCGAGATGATCGCCCGCATGGTGGCCGATTGCGCCATCGATCCCAGCCGCATTTTCGTCACCGGCCTGTCGGCTGGCGGCGCGATGACGATGGCGATGCTGTCGGCACATCCGGAATTGTTCGCGGCCGGCGCCGTCATCGCGGGGCTGCCATTCGGTACCGCGCGCAACATGCGCGACGCGATCCTGCAGATGCGGATGCCGCCGGCGCGTCCCGCCGGCGAGCTCGGCGATCTCGTGCGCCGCGCCTCCAGTCATCGCGGCAAATGGCCGAAGCTGTCGGTGTGGCACGGCACCGCCGACTACACCGTGCATCCCGACAATGCCGGCGAGATCGTCAAGCAGTGGCTCGATCTGCACCATCTGCCGCTGGCGCCGATGGCCGCGAACGAGGTCAACGGCTATCCGCATGAGCAATGGTGGAACGCCGACGGCGAGACGATGGTCGAGTCCTTCACCATCACCAACATGGCGCATGGCACGCCGATCGGCGTCGCCGGCAACGACAAGCGCTACGGCAAGGCCGGACCGTTCCTGCTCGAGGCCGGCATTTCCTCGTCCTATCTGATCGCGAAATTCTTCGGCGTCACCGACTGGATCCGGCAGCCCAAGCCGGCGGTGACCTCGCCGAGCAGCAAGCTCATTCCGGAGGTGTCGCCAATCCCCGTGCTGCCGGCGCTGACCAAGATGCTGCGAAAGGCTGAGGACCAGCCGGCCGCCGGCTCGGTGGAGGCCAAGGCCGCGCCGCAGCCGACCACGACCGCGCCGCCGACGAAGACCGCGAAGCCTGCGCAGCCGCGGCCCGCGCGCGCCAAGTCGGGCCGGTCGACGGCGCGGCCGCCGAAACGCAAGGCCGAGCCGCCGGCCAGCGGGCCGCTGCCGGTCGAAAGCAAGGCGATGAGTGCGGCGCCGGCAGGCGCGCCGGCCGAGGTGACACCGGTGGCGTCCAAGCCAAGCGTGGCCAAGGCGATCGATATGACGCCCGCCGATCCGCCGACCGTTGTCGCGGTGAAGGCTGCTCCCGCGCCCAGCGCGCCGCCGCCCGCCGCGAAGCGCCGCCGCGTCATCGACGTCGCCGCCGTGATCGACCGCGCGTTGAAGGCGGCCGGGCTGAAATAAGCTTCAGGCGCGGAGCGCGTGGCTGAAGCCTGTTGAACGACAATGGCTGATTGCTGAAGCCGTCATTCCGGAATGGTCCGAAGGACCAGACCTCAGATGCGCAACTGCGCATCGGGACATCTCGAGATTCCGGGTTCAGCCCTGCGGGCTGCCTCGGAATGACGGACCGAACGATCAAGCCATGCCGGTGAGGAACGGATTTGTCATCCGCTCCTGGCCGAAGCTCGAACCGGCGCCGTGGCCGCAGATGAAGCCGATATCGTCGCCGAGCGGCAGCAGCTTGGTCTTGATCGAGCTGATCAAGGTCTCATGGCTGCCGCCGGGCAGGTCGGTGCGGCCGACCGAGCCGTTGAACAGCACGTCGCCGACATGGGCGAAGCGCATCTGCTTGTTGAAGAACACCACGCTGCCCGGCGAATGGCCGGGGCAATGCAGGATGTCGAAGACGAGCTCGCCGATCTCGACGGTGTCGCCTTCCTCGAGCCAGCGGTCCGGCGTGACGTCGCGCACGCCGGTGATGCCGAAGCGCGCGCCGCTGGCGACGACGTTGTCGAGCAGGAACTTGTCGGCGATGTGAGGGCCCTCGATCGGCACCTTCAGTGCATCGCGCAGGTCGGCGGCGCCGCCGACGTGATCGATATGGCCGTGCGTCAGCCAGATCTTCTCGACGGTCACCTTCGCCTGCGCGATCGCGGCCTGGATGTTCGGCACGTCGCCGCCGGGGTCGATCACGATCGCCTTCTTCGTCGCCTCGCACCACAGGATGGTGCAGTTCTGTTCGAATGGCGTGACGGGCACGATCATCGCGCCGGCCTTCGCCTTGGTCTGGTTCTGCTCGCTCATGCCGCCAGCATGCCGATTTTTCGCATTGCGCCAAGCGAAAAACACCGGCTCGTGGCGGCTTGAAGACCGGCGCCGGGCTCGCGTTGTGAACCTGCCGCCGGTTCCTGCGTTGGGCCGCACGGTTGCGAGCAGAAAGCGGTTCGAGATGGCGGAGCAGGGCGCCTGGTGGCGCGAGGGGATTTTCTACCAGATCTATCCGCGCTCGTTCCAGGACAGCGACGGCGACGGGGTCGGCGACCTCACCGGCATCGTCCATCGCCTGCCCTATCTGTTGACCCTGGGCGTCGATGCGATCTGGCTGTCGCCGATCTTCACCTCGCCGATGGCCGATTTCGGCTATGACATCGCCGACTACACCGGCATCGATCCCTTGTTCGGCACGATGGAGGATTTCGATGCGCTGGTGAAGGCCGCGCATGACGGCGGGCTGAAGCTGATCCTCGACCTCGTGCCGAACCACACCTCGGATCAGCACCCGTGGTTTCTGCAGGCGCGGCAATCGCGCGACGATCCGCATCGCGACTGGTACATCTGGCGCGATCCGGCTGCCGATGGCGGGCCGCCGAACAACTGGCTGTCGGAATTCGGCGGCAGCGCGTGGCAGTTCGATTCCGCGACCGGGCAGTACTACTATCACGCCTTCCTGGCGCAGCAGCCGGACCTGAACTGGCGCAACCCGGCGGTGCGCGCGGCGATCTACAACGTGATGCGGTTCTGGCTGCGCAAGGGCGTCGACGGCTTTCGCGTCGACGTGATCTGGCACCTGATCAAGGATTCGCAGTTTCGCGACAATCCGGCCAATCCCGACTATCACGGCGGCCGGCCGCCGCATGAGCAGATCATCTCGCGCTACTCCGCCGATCAGCCGGAGGTGCACGAGGTCGTGGCCGAGATGCGCGCGGTGGTCGACGAGTTCGAGGATCGCGTGCTGATCGGCGAGATCTATCTGCCGCTCGAGCGGCTCATGACCTATTACGGCAAGGATCTCGGCGGCGCGCATCTGCCGTTCAACTTCGCGCTGCTGTCGGCGCCGTGGCATGCCCGCGAGATCGAGACCATCATCGCCGATTACGAGGCCGCGCTGCCGACGGGCGCGTGGCCGAACTGGGTGCTCGGCAACCACGACCGGCCGCGGGTGGCGAGCCGTGTCGGCCCGGAGCAGGCGCGCGTCGCGGCGATGCTGTTGTTGACCCTGCGCGGCACGCCGACGCTGTATTACGGCGACGAGATCGGCATGCATCAGGTCGCGATCAGCCCGGAGCAGGTGCGCGATCCGTTCGAGAAGAACGTGCCCGGCATCGGCGTCGGTCGCGACGGCTGCCGCACCCCGATGCAATGGAGCGCGCTGCCGGGGGCGGGCTTCACCCAGGCGGCGCCCTGGCTACCGGTGGCCGACGACTTCACGCATGAGAACGTCGTCAACCTGACCGCTGACCGCCGTTCGATCCTCAACCTGTACCGCGCGCTCATTCGTCTGCGCAAAGCACATCGCGTGCTCGTCACCGGCCGCTACCGGCCGGTCGCGGCGCAAGGCGATCTGCTGCTGTACCGCCGCGAAGGCGACGGCGAGGTTGTCACCATCGCGCTCAATCTCGGCGACGAGCCGGTGGCGATCGCGACCGAAGGCAACGGCCTCGACGGCGCGATCCTGCTCTCCACCTGGCTCGACCGCGACGGCGAGCGCGTCGAGGGCACGCTGGATTTGCGAGGGAATGAGGGCGTGCTGATCGGAAGGAGTGCGTAGCTGCTTGGTGTTGCTACTCGTTGTCGCTGCGCGACGGCGTCACCCCACACTCAGTGTCGTCCCGGGCTTGACCCGGGACCCATACTCCCAGGAAGCGCTCGAGGCAGGCTGGCAACTCCGAGTCGTCGCCACACGACAGCCTGTGGTTATGGGTCCCGGGTCAAGCCCGGGACGACACCGAGTTTGAGGAGGCCTCGGGGCCAACTTATCGGCATTCTGGAGCTGCGGGGGTCACCGCCGCCGCGCCTTGCCTAACTGCTTTGTCTTCCGCACCGGCTTCGCCGGGCTTTCCGTCTCGATATCACTCCGCCGCAGCAGATAGTCGAGGCCGCCGACGCGGTACCAGCGGTAGCCGTAGGGCTCGAGCACCAGCGTGTGGCGGCCGCGGTCGTCGGCGCGGCTGTGATCCTCGGACAGGAGATTGATCAGCAGTCTGCCGGTGTCATCGGGCAGGCCGACGTCGAAGCTGATCTCGCGCGGCTTCTCATCGAGATTGTGCACGAACAGCACCGAATTGTTGCGCCAGTCGTAGCGCATGATCAGCACGGCGGGATCTTTGGTCGCGATGACGGCAAAATCGCCCCAGCCGACCTCCGGCACTTCCTTGCGCATGCGGATGATGCGCTCGGTCCAGTTCAGCATCGAGTTCGGATCGCGCCGCTGCTTGGCGGCGTTGACGTGCTCGAAGCCGTAGGGGCCGTGATCGATCACGGGCGGCGCCGAGGTCCCGCTCTTGGTGAAGCCGCCATGCGGCTCGGTCGACCATTGCATCGGCGTGCGCGCGCAATTGCGCTCGGGGAGCTTGAGATCGTCGCCCATCGCCAGCTCGTCGCCGTAGCGGATGACGGGCGTGCCGGGCAGGGTGAACATCAGGCTGTAAGCGAGCTCGATGCGGCGGCGGTCGCCGCCGAGCATCGGCGCCAGCCGGCGCCGGATGCCGCGGTCATAGAGCTGCATGCTCTTGTCGGGCCCGAACGCCGCAAACACCGCCGCGCGCTGCTCTTTCGTCAGCCGCCCGAGATCGAGCTCGTCATGATTGCGCAGGAACAGACCCCATTGCGCCGACGCCGGCCGCGGCTTGGTCGCCTGCAACGCCTTGGCCAGCGGCCGGGTGTCGGAGGCGGCGAGCGCATAGAACAGATGCTGGTTGACGTGAAAGTTGAACATCATGTGCATGCGGTCGCCGTCGTCGCCGAAATACTCCATGTCGGTTTCCGGCAGCACGTTGGCTTCCGCGAGGATGATCGCCTCCCCCTGACGCCATTGCAGGAATTCCCGGAAGGTGCGCAGCATGTCGTACTGTTCGACCGGCTTCCTGACGTCGGCGCCCTTGGTCGCGATCACGAACGGCACCGCGTCCATGCGGAAGCCGGAGACGCCGAGCTGGATCCAGAAGCCCATGATCTTGAGGATCTCGGCCTGCACCTCCGGGTTCGAGGTGTTGAGGTCAGGCTGGAAGTCGTAGAAGCGGTGGAAGTAGTACGCGCCGGCCTGCTTGTCGCGCGTCCAGGTCGACTTCTGCACGCCGGGAAACACCATGCCCTTGTCGGCATTGGCCGGCTTCCTGTCCGACCACACATACCAGTCGCGGTAGTGGGAATCCTTGGCGCTGCGGGCGTCGAGAAACCACGGGTGCTGGTCGGAGGTGTGGTTGACGACGAGGTCGATGATGACGCGGATGCCGCGCTGCTGGCAGCCATGGGTGAACTGCACGAAATCGCCGAGCGTGCCGTAGCGCGGATCGACATTGTAGTAGTCGGCGACATCGTAGCCGTCGTCGCGCTGCGGCGAGGGCTGGAACGGCATCAGCCAGATCGCGGTGATGCCGAGCCCGTGCAGATAATCGAGCCGGCGCGTCAGGCCCTTGAAATCGCCGATGCCGTCGCCGTCGGCATCCATGTAGGTGCCGACCGACAGGCAGTAGAACACCGCGTTCTTGTACCAGAGATCATCGATCATGGACGGCGCCCCGTTGCGCCGCCCCGCCGGCGGCCGCTTGTTAAGCGGAAGGCCGGCATCGGGTTCCCGGTTCCGAGCTGAAAGCCGCGCTTGGGCGGCTTTCAGAATCGGCTATGCTGCGCCGATGGACGCATCAGCCGCCAGGATCAGCCTTGTCCCCATCGACCGCCGCCAGTCGGAGACGGCGCTCGCGATTGCGCGCGGCACTTCGCGTCTGCTGCGCTCGCTCGGCTTCGCCACGATCAGCGAACTGCCTCTGCCGTCCGGGCGCCGTGCCGATCTGGTGGCGCTGAACGAGCGCGGTGAGATCTGGATCGTCGAGATCAAGTCGTCGCTGGAGGATCTGCGCGCCGATCACAAATGGGAGGACTATCGCGCCCATTGCGACCGGCTGTTCTTCGCCTTCACGCAGGACCTGCCGTGTGAGCTGTTTCCCGAGAGCACCGGCCTGATCGTGGCCGACGCCTATGGCGCCCACCTGCATTGCGAGGCGCCGGAGCACAAGCTGCCGGCCCCGACGCGCAAGCTGATGACGGTGCGCTTTGCGCTCGCCGCCGCCCAGCGCATGAGCCGCCTGATCGACCCGCAAGGTCACGCCGACGTTTGACGCAGCTAAAGCTGCCTGTCGGCCGCGGTGGCCGGGCCCCAAGCCGGGTCCAAATACCGGCGCGCGAGCCGGTGCTGATCACTTCGGCGTGTGGGCGGGGTCCAACTGTTGCCGTGCGGCGACTCCCTTCCGAATCCCGGCCGATGTCCCTGTCTCTGCCCGACAATTGCCCCTGATGGGGCGCAACGTGTCGCAACATTTTAAGGCTTGAACGGTATTCCACCCCAGGGGTGCAGACAGGGACGCGAGATGCGACGGGTGGTCTTGGCATTGACGCTGCTCTTCGCGAGCCAAGTCTTGGCGAGCCAAGTCCGCGCGGAGGAGGTGGCGTTCTACGTGATCGGCGTGGGCGCCGATTCCTGCGAGCGCTTCATTGCCGCCGCGGAGGAGCAGCCGCCCGGCACCTACAAGGCGATCGGCAATCCCGACGGGCCCTACGTCAACGCGATCTCGAAATATCAACAATGGATGATGGGCTATGTCTCCGCCATCAACGCGACGCGCGGCGACGAGGGCATGCAGATCAAGCTCGACCTCACCGAGATGGACAGCTGGATGCGCAACTGGTGCAGCCGCAACCAGCGGCGCACGGTCTTCCACGCGCTGCAGGCGTTCGTGAAGTCGCATTGAGCGCGAAAGTGGGCGATCCCTCTACTTCGGGGCCCGCTTGGCCAGGATGCGTTGCAGGGTGCGGCGGTGCATGTTGAGGCGGCGCGCGGTCTCGGAGACGTTGCGGTTGCACATCTCGTAGATGCGCTGGATGTGCTCCCAGCGCACGCGGTCGGCCGACATCGGATTCGACGGCAGCTCGGACTTCTCGCTGGTGGTCGCCAGCAACGCGGCGACGACGTCGTCGGCATCGGCCGGCTTGGCGAGATAGTCGACGGCGCCCATCTTCACCGCGGTCACGGCGGTGGCGATGTTGCCGTAGCCGGTCAGCACGATGGCGCGCGCCTCGGGCCGCTTGCGCTTCAGCGCCGACACCACGTCGAGGCCGTTGCCGTCACCGAGCCGGAGGTCGACGACGGCGAAAGCCGGCGCCGACTTGCCGATCTGGGAGATGCCTTCGGCCACGCTCTCACACGACGTGACCGTGAAGCCACGGGTCTCCATCGCCCGTGACAGCCGCTCCAGGAACGGCTTGTCGTCCTCGACGATCAGCAGAGAGCGGTCCGGATGGTTCGTCAGTTCGGCGATGGCGCCCACGGTCATATCCTTAGCAAGAAGGCTCGATGTTGCGAGACGATCTGTCATGGGTGTCATATGGCCCTTGCATGGCTCGCTGCCAAGATCGCGGGATGCCGCAGTCTGCGGCGTGACGCCGCGCCAATGGCGGCCGTCTTCGTATACCAGCGGCGGTCGATCATTCCGGCTCGTCCTCTTCGCCGTCCTCGACAGCCTCGAAACGCCGCCGCGGCCAGACGATTTGAACCACGGCGCCGTGATCGGGGAAGGTACGATTGGTAAATGAGACCTTGGCCCCGGTGCGCTCCAGCAGGGTCCGGGCGATGAACACGCCAAGCCCGAGACCGCCGCCCTGGTTACCCCCCTGGCCTTCCTCGCCGCTGCGCCGGCGCGACAGATACGGCTCGCCGATGCGTTTGAGGATGTCAGGCGCGAAGCCGGGGCCGTCGTCGGAGATCACGAGCTCGACCGTCTCGTTGTTCCACCAGGCATTCACCTCGACGGCGTTGCGCGCGAAGTCGACCGCATTCTCCAGGATGTTGCCGACGCCGTAGAGGATCGCTGGATTGCGCGAGCCGACCGGCTCCTTGGCTGCCGCGACGGCCACCCGCACCTTGATGTCGACGCCGAAGTCGCGGTGTGGCGCGACCGTCTCCTCGATCAGGGTCGACAGCTTCATGCGGTCGTACATCGACCCGACCGACGACAGCTGGGTGATCTTGCCGAGAATGTCGCGGCAGCGCTGAGCCTGCTCGCGCAGTGTCTTGATGTCGGACGTCACCTGGCTGTTGTCCTGCAGCGCCCGCTCCAGCTCGCGCGAGATCAGCACGATGGTGGCGAGCGGGGTGCCGAGCTCGTGCGCCGCCGCCGCAGCCAGGCCGTCGAGCTGGGTGAGATGCTGCTCGCGTGCCAGCACCAGCTCGGTGGCGGCAAGCGCGTCCGACAGCTTGCGCGCCTCCTCGGTGACCTGGAAGGCGTAGAGGCTGGTGACGCCGATCGCGAGCGCAATCGAGAGCCAGACGCCGAACAGATAGATCGGCGGGAAGATCAGCGGCTCCTCACCCTCCCATGGCAGCGGCAGGTGCATGAAGAACAGCGCGGTGGCGCAGGCGACCGCGAGCAGACCGAGCATGATCGTCAGGCGGATCGGCAGGGCGGTCGCGGCGATCAGCACCGGCGCCAGGAACATGTACGAGAACGGGTTCTCCAGCCCGCCGGTGAGATAGAGCAGCACCGTCAGCTCGATGATGTTGAGCGCAAGCAGGCCGCCGGCATGCGCCGGCTCCAGCAGCTGCATCGGGTTGAAGGCGATCTGCAGGCCGAGATTGAGCAGCGCCGACACGCTGATGACGGCCAGGCACGGCACGACCGGCAGGTCGAACTCCAGGCCCTGCACCACGATGAAGATCGCGCTCAATTGACCGAGGGCCGCGAGCCAGCGCAGCCGCAGGATCGTATCGAGCCGGACACGCTGGCGCGGATGGCGATAATCCGTGTCGGGTGTGTCGATGATCAGAGCATCGGTCATGGCGTTGGTCATGTCGGGGAACTTAACGCCACCAAGGCGTGGCGACAAATCGGCCAGGCCGTTGGTGGCCTGTTGCGGTTTGCGGCACAATGCCTCAATGAACTCTCGACATGACGCAAGATGACGCAGCGCCGACGCCATCGTCGGCTTCGGGGTCTGGCTCGCCAGCGATAGCGGTGTCGCGCCTGACCAAGATCTACAAGACGGCCCCGGCGGTCGACGGCATCTCGTTTGCGATCCGGCGCGGCAGCATCACCGGGCTGCTCGGCGGCAACGGGGCCGGCAAGACCACGACGATCGCGATGGTCATGGGGCTGGTGCAGCCGACCTCCGGCACCGTCGAGGTGCTCGGCCACACCATGCCGGACGAGGCTGCCGCCGTGCTCGGGCGGATGAATTTCGAAAGCCCCTATGTCGACATGCCGATGCGGCTCACGGTGCGGCAGAACCTCACCATCTTCGGCCGGCTCTATGCGGTCGACCATCTCAAGGAGCGCATCGCCGAGCTCGCCGCGCAGCTCGATCTCACCGACTTCATCGACCGCGCCAGCGGCAAGCTGTCGGCCGGGCAGAAGACGCGCGTGGCGCTGGCGAAGGCGCTGATCAACGATCCCGAGCTGCTGCTGCTCGACGAGCCGACGGCCTCGCTCGATCCCGACACTGCGGACTGGGTGCGCGGCCATCTCGAGCGCTACCGCGCGCGCCGCGGCGCCACCATCCTGCTGGCCTCGCACAACATGTTCGAGGTCGAGCGCCTTTGCGACCGCGTGATCATTATGAAGCGCGGGCGGATCGAGGACGACGACAGCCCGGCTGGCATCATGGCGCGCTACAACCGGTCGACGCTGGAGGAGGTGTTCCTCGATGTGGCCCGCGGCCGTGACCGGGAGGCTGCCCAATGAACGATTTGTCCTTGGCGATCGCCCCGCACCGCATCGGCGCGATGGTCCTGCGCTACTGGTACCTGCTGCTGTCGTCCTGGCCGCGGCTCTTGGAGCTGATGTACTGGCCGACGCTGCAGATCATCACCTGGGGCTTCCTGCAGACCTACATCACCGCCAATGCCGGCTTCTTCGCCCGCGCCGGCGGCACGCTGATCGGTGCCGTGATCCTGTGGGACATCCTGTTCCGCGGGCAGCTCGGCTTCTCCATCTCCTTCCTGGAGGAGATGTGGGCGCGCAACATCGGCAACCTGATGATGAGCCCGCTCACGCCGATCGAATTCCTGCTGGCCTTGATGACCATGAGCGTCGTCCGGCTCGCCATCGGCATCATCCCGATGACCTTGATCGCGGTGTGGTTCTTCGATTTCAACTTCTACAGCCTCGGCCTGCCGCTGATCGCGTTCTTCTGCAACCTGATCTTCACCTCCTGGGCGGTCGGCATCTTCGTGTCGGGCCTGGTGCTGCGCAACGGGCTCGGCGCCGAAAGCATCGTCTGGACCCTGATGTTCGCGCTGATGCCGCTGGCCTGCGTGTACTATCCGGTGCAGGTGCTGCCGCACTGGCTGCAGTTCGTCGCCTGGTCGCTGCCGCCGACCTACGTGTTCGAGGGCATGCGCGCGCTGCTGGCGGACCACGCCTTCCGCGCCGACCTGATGCTGACCGCGCTCGGGCTCAATGCCGCCCTGCTGTTGGCGTCGTTTGCGGCATTCATTGCTCTGTTGCGCAGCGCCCGTCGCGCCGGCTCGCTGCTCTCCTCAGGGGAATAATTGCGTTTTCCCGTGGATTTTCGGGCTCATTTCGCTTCTTTCAGGCACCAACTCGTAACACACCGCATTGACGCTTAATTACGCATTCGGCAGTATGCTGCGTTGCAGAGAGGGTTGAACGAGAATGCCGATAGGTGAGTTTGGCGGTGCACCGCCCCTGGCGTCGGAAGGCAGTCCGGTCCTGACGACGCCGATGTACTGGATGTACGAAATGGCGCATGCCTCGCTCAATCCGGCGCGCGCTGTCACCGACGCCACCAAGATCCTGTTTCAGAACCCGCTCAATCCCTGGGCGCACACCGAGATGGGCAAGTCGATCGCAGCGGCCTGCGAGCTGTTCGAGCGCACCACGCGGCGCTACGGCAAGCCCGAATGGGGCCTCGACGAGACCGAGGTCAACGGCATCCGGACCCCGGTCGAGGTTCGCTCCATCTGGGAAAAGCCGTTCTGCCGCCTGCTGTATTTCGATCGCAAGCTGACCCGCCCGTTGCGCGCGCCGCAGCCGCGGCTCTTGATCGTGGCGCCGATGTCCGGCCATTACGCGACGCTTCTGCGCGGCACGGTCGAGGCATTCCTGCCGACGCACGAGGTCTATATCACCGATTGGGCCGATGCCCGCATGGTGCCGCTGGCCGAGGGCCGCTTCGATCTCGACGATTACATCGACTATGTCATCGAGATGCTGCGTTTCCTCGGCACCAACATGCACGTCATGGCGGTGTGCCAGCCGGCGGTGCCGGTGCTGGCGGCAGTTTCGGTGATGGAGGCCGAGCGCGATCCGTTCGCGCCGATCTCGATGACCCTGATGGGCGGGCCGATCGACACCCGTCGCAATCCGACCGGGGTCAACAACCTCGCCCAGGAGCGCGGCATCGAGTGGTTCCGCAACCACGTCATCACCAAGGTGCCGTTCCCGCATCCCGGTGTGATGCGCGACGTCTATCCGGGCTTCCTGCAGCTGAACGGGTTCATCAGCATGAACCTCGACCGCCACGTCGATGCCCACAAGGCGCTGTTCGCCAACCTCGTGAAGGGCGACGGAGACCAGGTCGACAAGCACCGCGACTTCTACGACGAGTATCTCGCCGTGATGGACCTGGCTGCGGAATATTATTTGCAGACGGTGGAGACGGTGTTCATCCGCCACGCGCTGCCGAAGGGCGAGATGACCCATCGTGGCGCGCTGGTCGATCCATCGAAGATCACGCGCGTCGCGCTCATGACAGTCGAAGGCGAGAAGGACGATATCTCGGGGCTCGGTCAGACCGAAGCGACGCATGGACTTTGTTCGTCGATCCCGGATCATCGCCGGGTGCACTACGTGCAACCGGGCGTCGGACATTACGGCGTGTTCAATGGATCACGATTCAAGTCGGAGATCGTGCCGCGCATCAACGACTTCATGCTGTCGGCAGCCGATCCGAAGTCGCTGCTCGCGATTGCCGCTGAATAGCGTCGAGGGAGGGATTTCGCGCCGTCGAATCCGACTGCGCGTTAACTCTTTGAAGAGACTTCGAAAACCTGAATTCCGGAGTGACTCAAGCAGTGAATGTGGCGTCACTGCTTGAGCGACGCTTTTGAATCTGAACTCACTCTATGGGCGGCTCTAGAGGCCCAAGCTCTGGGGTGTGGAACTTGTCGAGCCCCTGTATGTTGGGCAAATGATTTGTTTTTGCGCCGAGCGCTTTCCCTGGCGGTGGATATGGCAAAATCCGGGCGAGTTCTTCCCTCCCGGACTGACAGAAATGGCCACTCGCGCGCTACTCTATCGGCGGCCCGCCGAACCCTCGCGTCTTCTCGTCAAGCATGGCTCGCAAATCTACTCGATTAGATTGCGGCGTCACCGTCGTGCGCGACGTTATACACTGAGAATCCATCCGTCGGATCGCGAAGCGATCCTCACGATGCCTCCGCGCGGCACCATCATCGAAGCGAAAGACTTCGCGCAGCGTCACGGCGCTTGGATCGCGGCCCGTCTCGGCCGTTTGCCGAAGGCCGCGCCGTTCCTGCCGGGCACCTTGGTGCCGTTGCGCGGCGTGCCGCACAAGATCGTGCATCGCGCCGGCGAGCGCGGCACGGTGTGGACCGAGACGCGCGACAGCGGCGAGAAGATCCTGTGCGTGGCCGGCGGGATCGAGCACACCGAACGCCGCGTGCTCGACTTCCTCAAGCGCGAGGCACGTCGCGACCTGCAGAAGGCCGCCGACGCCTATGCCGAGCAGCTCGGGGTGAAGGTGAAGCGGCTGTCGATCCGCGACCAGTCGAGCCGCTGGGGCTCGTGCACCTCGGCCGGCTCGCTGTCGTTCTCGTGGCGTCTGATCCTCGCGCCGCCGTTCGTGCTCGACTATCTCGCGGCGCACGAGGTTGCCCATCTGATCGAGATGAACCACTCGCCGCGGTTCTGGAAGGTGTGCGGCAAGATCTGCGGCTCGGTCGAGCGCGCCAAGAAGTGGCTCGACACCTGCGGCAACGACCTGCACCGCTACGGTGTCGAGGATTGAGACTGAACGATCGGCGATCGAGACGACAATGGCCCGGCCTCTTGGTCCGGGCCATTGTTTTTGTTGCCGTCCGATCCGGCGCATCTCTGGCTTTGGGTCGCTCGGAGCTCATTTGGTTCGACAGGCGCCGCGAGCGCCGCTGCTCATCCTGAGGGGTAGAGGTCGATGGATGCAGAACGGCGCGACGGGCTATCGAATTCTTAAGCCTTCCCGCGCCTAACCGGGGGAAGGCAGCTCATTCGAGCGCGCTTTAACGTGGCTGTAACGCTGCGCTCGCAGATTTACCTCGATCAACCCCAAGGTGACGTCCCAGCCCACTGCCGGGTCGTTCGCTGCAACCCAAGCGCTGGTCGTTCTCCTGCAACGTGCAGCGCGCTTCAAATTGAACGATGCTTGCAAGCGAGTTCCAACCGGCCGCATCCATCGAGTTGCTCTCGGCCGCGCTCGATCGCGCCTCCGAGGCGATCCTGTTTCTCGATGGACACAACCGTATCCATTTCGCGAACAGGGCAGCCTCTGCGCTGCTTCGGCGTGAGCCCGCCGCGCTGATCGGCGCCAGCCCCGAGAGCCTGGGCCTGCCGGCCGACCTCGCCGCAGCGACCGCGGGCGATAAGCAAGGTGGCGGACCGGACATTGGCGATCATTCGCAGGACGCCGAGCCGCGCGAGGTGACGCTGCGGCATGCGGACGGCTCGCGGAACCGGTTGCGCTGCCGCCTGAGCGCCCTTTCGCCGGATCACGCGCCAGTGCAGTCGGCCGTCTTCCTTCAGGACGTCACCAAGGACGTCGTCCTGCGCGAGCAGAATGCGCTCCTGATGTCGGTGGCCGACCGCAGCAACCGCGCCGTCATCGTTACCAATCCCGAGTTGAAGGTCCTCTATACCAACGCAGCCTTTGCCAGCATCTTCGGCTACAGCTCGCAGGAGGTGCTCGGCCAGGACGTGGAGAAGCTTCTCGTCGGGCCTTGCACCGATCCCTTGATGGTCGACCGGCTGAAGCAGTGCATCATCGATGACCAGGGCGTCGAGGAAGACCTGCTGATCTACGACAAAGCGGGCTGCGAGATCTGGACCACCGCCCACGTCAAGGCGCACCGCAACCACCGTGGCCAGGTCAAATACCTGGTCGGCCTGCTCAGCGACATCCGCGAGGCCAAGCAATTGCGCTCGCTGCAGCAGTTGATCATGTCCGCCCTGGCGTCCGACGTCGCGATCACGACGATCGCCGACCAGCTGTGCCGCCGCGTCGAGGAACTGGCGCCGGACGTGGTCTGCTCGATCCTGCATGTGGATTCGGACGGCAAGATCCACCCGCTCGGCGGGCCCAGCCTGCCGCCGGCCTATTCGGCAAGCCTCGAAGGGGTCGCCATCGGTCCGGAGGTCGGCTCCTGCGGTACCGCCGCCTATCTGTGCCAGCCGGTGCTGGCGCGCGATATCGACAACGATCCGCGCTGGCAGCCCTACAAGGAAGGGCCGCTCGGGGCGGGCCTGCGGGCCTGCTGGTCGACGCCGATCAAGGGCAAGGACGGCCGCGTCATCGGCACCTTCGCGTTCTATTTCCGGGAATGCCGCGGCCCGAGCCCCTGGCACGAGCAGATCGTGCAGGCCTGCGTCCAGCTCGGCGCGCTCGCCATCGAGCGCCAGGAGGTCCGCTCGACGATCTCGCAGGTCGCCTATCACGACATGCTGACCGGCCTGCCCAACCGCGCCCGCATTCCGTCGATGATCGACGAGGCCATCAAGG
This sequence comes from Bradyrhizobium sp. ORS 375, assembly GCF_000239775.1. Taxonomy (GTDB): domain Bacteria; phylum Pseudomonadota; class Alphaproteobacteria; order Rhizobiales; family Xanthobacteraceae; genus Bradyrhizobium. Next base: position 1,443 of record NZ_CAFI01000011.1, on the reverse strand, counting down.
CCTGTCCGGAGGGCAGCCATCTCGCGGTCGCCTTCCTCGACGCCGACAATTTCAAGGACGTCAACGACACGCTGGGTCATGCCGCCGGCGACGAGTTCCTGGTCGGCTTCGCCAACCGCCTGCGCGCGCAGATCCGCCCCGGCGACATGCTGGGCCGGCTCGGTGGCGACGAGTTCGTGATCGTGCTGCAGAATCGCGATGCGCTGGAGGCCTCGCTGGCCGCCGCCCGCATCACGGCCGCGCTGGCGATGCCGCTGACAATCGGCAAGCGCCAGGTGCCGATGTCCGCCAGCATGGGCCTGAGCCTCTATCCAGACAACGCCAAGGACATCGAGACCCTGATCAAGCAGGCCGACGGGGCGATGTACAAGGCCAAGCGCGCGGGCCGCGCCACCTATCGCTTCTTCAGCGCCGACATCGACAAGCTCGCGGAGGAGCGGTTGATGCACTCGACCGCGCTGCGCGAGGCGATCGCCAGCGAGGCGCTGACCCTGCATTACCAGCCGCAGATCTGCACCCGGACCGGCGCCATTCATGGCGTCGAGGCGCTCGCGCGCTGGCATGATCCGGTGCTCGGCGACGTGTCACCTGCCAAGTTCATCCCGCTGGCCGAGGAATGCGGCCTGATCGAGCAGATCGGCGTGTGGTCGATCAAGACCGCCTGTCAGCAGATGGCGTCGTGGCGCCGAGCCGGCCTCGACATCCCCTGCATCTCGGTGAACCTGTCGCCGATCAACTTCCAGAACGTCAATCTCGCGGCCGTCGTCGCCCAGATCCTGGCGGCCAACGATCTGCCGGCGAAGATGCTGATGCTGGAGATCACCGAGGGCGTGATCCTCAACGAGCGCGCCACCGTGATCGCGACCATGAGCGAGCTGCGCAACATGGGCGTCGGCCTGTCGCTCGACGATTTCGGCACCGGCTATTCCAGCCTGAGCCGGCTGGCGCAGCTGCCGATCCACGAGCTCAAGATCGATCGCGGCTTCATGCGCAATTTCGAGAACAACCAGGGCACGCGGGCGATCGTGACCGCGGTGGTCAGGGTGGGCCAGAGCCTCGACGTCAAGGTGGTCGCCGAGGGCGTCGAGACCGAGCCGCAGCGCAAGCTGCTCGCCGAGCTCGGCTGCGATGCCATGCAGGGCTTCCTGTTCGCGCGTCCCATGGCCGCCGGCGCCTTCAGCCGCTGGCTGCTCGACTACAGCGCCTGCCGCGCCAGCCTGATGCTGCGGCAGGTCGGACGCGCCTTGGCGCAGGCGGCGGGCCCGGTTGCGGCGGAGAAGCCGTCGCGGCCGGTTGTTGCGGCCGCGGGCTGATCGACCTGACCATCTTTCCCCCCGAGGGTCGGCTTTCCCTCGCGAGGGTCGGCGCCGTTACCAAGCCGGGCCTTCGCGCCTCCATCGTCATTCCGGGGCAATCGTCAACGCGCATTTGCGCGTTGGCGAT
>NZ_CAFI01000012.1 GCF_000239775.1 Bradyrhizobium sp. ORS 375 | reverse complement strand
GGATGACGGGACGATAGGGCTTGTTCGGAAAAATGGAAGGGAAATATTTTTGCGCCCACGACTGGACAGCAGCGATGCCGTTGAGCGTGCTCGTGAAATGAGATCTTCGGCGCACACGCTGAATGACAGCCAACCGGTCTTCGACAGGTCAGCACGACGCTGTTCGCATGCTCAACGGCATTTTGTTGGAGACGATTTGCCCGACGGGCCGCGCGGTCGCCGGTAGCTTTCGGTTGTCACGGCTCAGCGCCGGGCCGACGGCGATGGATCGAACAGAGATGAGCTACGAAGCCGCAGCCTCATAGCTGGCAGATGTTGCTACGGTTTCGACGCGGCGGAGATGATCAGCCCGACTTGTTGATCTTTTTCACCTTGGCATCGGTGGCCTCGATCGAGGCTGCGAGCTCCAGGATCGCCTTTGCCAGGAGGTCGGCGGCTTCCTTGGGATCCTGCGACCGCTCGGCACGTAGCGCGTAGTTCTTGGCGGAGGAGAGTGACATTGGCGAGCATTCCCACGGAAAAGCCCGCCGGGTCGAAACGGCGGGCTGCCTGATGCATCCATGCGCGAGCGGTCCTTCAAGGCCCTGCTCGGTCGACCGTCAGCATGGCAGGCGCCGGTTAAGAAAATGCTCGTGACGCCCGGTCGCGGGTGTCCGCCGCGCGGCGACACGTCGCGCTCGACGTCAGTTCGCCCGTGGGCCGCATATCCGCGCCCCGCCGCGTGACCTCGATGGCGATCTGATCGCGCCCGCTTTGCCCACCCGACGCTTCTGCTTTGCGCCTCAGAATTTGTAGGCGAGTCCGACCGTTGCTGTATGCGTTCGCGTGGTGACATGCGCGGTGAAGCGGTCATCGAAGCCGACACCGACGCCGCCGGCGGCGAAGAACGGCTGGGTCCAGGTGCCGAAATCGGCATAGCGATAGTCCGCGCGCACCAGCCAGTGGCCGCCGATCATGTGTTCGACACCGCCGCCGACGGTCCAGCCGACCCGGGTGGGGGCGAAGGTCTCGTTGTGCGGATTGCCGAAGCAGAATGCGTTGCCAGGGATGACGGCGCAACTCGCGTTCAGCTCGACGCGCTGCCACGCGACGCCGCCGCTGCCATAGAGCAGCGTATCAGGCGCAACCAGATAGCCGAGCCGGGCGCGCAGGCTGCCGTCCCACGTATCCTTCACGGAGCCGGCGGGGAGGCCGATGAGCGGCGCGCCGAAGAACAGCCCGGTCGTTCCCGGCAGCGGAGTCGCCGCCTTGTTGTTGTCGGCCCAGCCGAAGTCGCCTTCGAGGCCTGCGACCCATGACGGGGCGAACTGCCAGTTGACGCCGAGATAGCCGCCGATCCTGGCCGCTACGCTGTCCATGGACCCGCCGGTGCCGGCCGTCGGCACGAATGCGCCGGCCCCGAAGTTCGGGGAGATGTCGCTGGTCCGCCAATCAGTGTCGGCCCAGCGGACGCCGACCGACAGGCCGGCATAGACGCCGGACCATGACGGCGCAGCCGCGACCGGCGGCGCCTTGATCGGCAAGTCGGCTGCGAAGGCAGATCCCGTCAGCACGACGCCGATCAGCGCCGCCGCCATTCCTGCCGTTACAGATGTCGCCATGTCTTGCCCAGCTCTTGCCCCAGCGCGCCACGTCGATTCGATCGATCGACGCCACCATCGCGGGTTGTGGTCAACGCGACAATTGCGCCACATCACGCCGCGCCGAAAAGGTCGTGGTGTTGCTCGCAGAACACTGAAAGATCACGGCGTCAGGCCGTTCGATCGCGCTCGACCGAATTTCCGTAGATCTACGGACCGAAATCTTTACTTCACGGCCATTCGCTGCCGCTAGCAACAGCCAGACTTTCGCTCTGGGAAACATGCAACGGGGCAGGACCAATGAGCAATCAGTTGCTGGTGATCGAGGATGCCGAGGTGCATCTCTCGATTTTGCGCAAGATCGCCGCTCAATGCGGTTATGAGGCGACCTGCGTGACGTCGGTCGAGGCGGCCGCCGAGGTGCTGCGCGAGCGGATCTTCGACTGCATCACCCTGGATCTCTCGCTCGGCGATCGCTGCGGCGCCGACATCCTGCTGCTGCTCAACGAATTGAAGTCGCGCACGCCGGTGATCTTCATCAGCGGCGCCGAGGACGGCACCCGCGAGGAGCACGTCCGGCTCGCCACCGTGCTCGGCCTCGTCGTCTATCCGCAGTTTCAGAAGCCCGTCGACCTGCCGGCCCTGCGCGAGACGCTGAAGCAGATCGCAACGCTCGCGGACTGCGAGAGGCTGGTCGCGGCGGTGAGATAGTACGCGCTCTGCGCAACCACGCCGCTTGGCCA
>NZ_CAFI01000013.1 GCF_000239775.1 Bradyrhizobium sp. ORS 375 | reverse complement strand
GCAGGCCTCAGCCGAGGCCTGGCCTTCCCTGCGCCCTCTGCTTGGAGAGGGCGGACGAACGGACAAAGCTCGGGCGCGGGATGCGCGGCGAGATTGCGAAGCTGTGACGTCGATGGGGAGGGGTGTGTGACTCGATCTGCCTCAGCGAAGGTGGTGTCGTCCCCGCGAAAGCGGGGACCCATAACCACAGGCGGTCGTGGTGAGACAAGATCGCCTCTCCAGCCATCGCCAAACGGGATCCTGTGGTTATGGGTCCCGGGTCGGCGCATCCGCCAACGCTGGCGGATGCGCCGACCCGGGACGACAGCGGTGAACGTCGCCAACAGGTGCGGCGGGCCGAAAGAGGGCAAGCGATCGAGGGTCGAGAGCCGCATCCCTCGAAGAGATCGCACGATCGGGCGTCAATCGAACCTAGCGCCCGCCGCGCTAATTCAACACCCGCTTGCCGCCGTCCGGGCTGTCCAGCGAGAACGCGGGCACCGCGATGTCGAAGGTCTCGCCGCTGGCGCTTTCCATCTGGTAGGAGCCGGACATGAAACCGGACGCTGTCGTGAGGGGGACGCCGGAGGTGTATTCGAAGCGCTCGCCCGGCGCGAGCACCGGCTGCTCCCCGACCACGCCCTCGCCGCGCACCTCCTGCTGCCGGCCGGCGCCATCGGTGATGACCCAGTGTCGGCTGCGCAGCTGCACCGTCTCCGTGCCGGAATTGGTGATGGTCACGGTGTAGGACCAGAACCAGCGGCCATCCGCAACCGACGACTTCTCGGGCAGGAAGTTCGGTTCGACGGTCACTTCGATGTGGCGAGTCACGGCGCGGTACATGGATGCATTGTAGCGGAAACTTGGTGCGGAACCAATCGTAACGCCATCGTGCTTTCAACACAGTTCCGGATTATGGCACCAGAATCGCGGACTCTGCCATCTGCATGCGAGCCTTTGCCACACGTCCGGCGTCGCTCGCGGATGCGATCGGCAGCGTCGGTGAAGCCATCGGTTCGTCATGCGTCACGCGATTGCTTCAGGTCGTCCGCGAGGGCCGAAAAACTGGGCACGACCCAGCGGATAAGTCCTTCATCGCTTGCGCAAAAATTGCGCAGCCCTACATTTCCCCTGCCGGGCCCGGAGGGCTGGCAGCCTTGACGTGGTGCCTGATGACGTCGATTGCCGATCGCCTTGCCGGACCGTCTGTCCCCGGAGCCACCGCAGCGCCCGCTGCGGAGCCTGCTGCGGCTGCGTGCCCGGTCGCGCCCGCCAGCACGGCTGCGCCCAAGATCAGCTTTCCGGCGGTCGGCGAGCGTGAATTGCGGCTCGATTTGTTCCGCGGGCTGGCGCTCTGGCTGATCTTCATCGATCACCTGCCGCCGAACATCCTGACCTGGTTCACGATCCGCAACTACGGCTTCTCCGACGCCACCGAGATCTTCATCTTCATCTCCGGCTACACGGCGGCCTTCGTCTATGGCCGGGCGATGCAGGATGCCGGCTTCATCGTCGCCACCGCCCGCATCCTGCGCCGGGTCTGGCAGATCTATGTCGCGCACGTCTTCCTGTTCACGATCTTCCTCGCCGAGATCTCCTACGTCGCCACCAGCTTCGAGAACCCGCTCTACACCGAAGAGATGGGGATCATGGACTTCCTGAAGCAGCCGGACGTGACGATCGTGCAGGCGCTGATCCTGCGCTTCCGGCCGGTCAACATGGACGTGCTGCCGCTCTACATCGTGCTGATGCTGTTCCTGCCGCTGATCCTGTGGCTGATGCGCTGGCGACCGGATCTCACCTTGGCGCTGTCGGTCGTTCTGTACGCGGTCACCTGGGAGTTCGACCTCTATCTGTCGGCTTATCCGAACGGCTTCTGGGCCTTCAATCCGTTCGCCTGGCAGCTGTTGTTCGTGTTCGGCGCCTGGTGTGCGCTGGGCGGCGCCAAGCGGATGTCGCGCATCCTCAACTCACCGATCACGCTCGGCATCTGCGTCGCCTATCTGGTCGCCGCCTTCTTCGTCACGCTGACCTGGTACATCCCGCAGCTCGGACATCTGATGCCGCGTCGAATCGAGCAGTGGATGTATCCGATCGACAAGACCGATCTGGACGTGTTGCGGTTCGCGCATTTCCTCGCACTCGCAGCACTCACGGTGCACTATCTGCCCAAGGATTGGCCGCTGTTGAAATCGCGTTGGCTGCGTCCGCTGATTGTTTGCGGGCAACACTCGCTGGAGATCTTCTGTCTCGGCGTGTTTCTGGCCTTCGCGGGCCATTTCGTACTTGCCGAAGTGTCAGGCGGCGCCATGATGCACGCGATGATCAGCCTGTGCGGCATCCTCGCCATGTGGGGCGTTGCCTCGTTGATTTCGTGGTACAAGCGTGAGGCCGATAAGGGTGCGGCGCGAAAAGGTGTTCGCGCCAACGCTGATCTGGCGGGAGGGGGCTGATGAAGTCCGTCTCGTGGTTAAGGTTTGGTATCGCGGCGCTGGCGGCCTCGCTGGCGGTCTCCGCGCGCGCCGAGGACGCGCCCCAGACCTGCGAGGTGCCGGCCTACCTGCTCACGACCGAGAGCCCGCTCCCGAAAGTTGCCGAGGCCGTCAAGAACGGCCGGACGCTCGACATTCTCGTCGTCGGAAGCCGCTCGTCGACGATCGTCAGCGCATCCGATGGCAATGCTTACCCTGCCCGCTTGCAGGCCGCGCTCAAGGACAAGCTGCCGTCCGTCACCGTCAATCTCAGCGTAGAGCTGCAGCCCAAGAAGACGGCCGAGGAAATCGCTGGCAATCTTGTTAAACTGGTGGAAGGAAAAAGGCCTAATTTGGTCATCTGGCAGACCGGAACGGTCGATGCCATGCGGTCCATCGATCCTGATGAGTTTCGTCAGGCGGTCAATGACGGTGTTGCGACGCTGCAGAATGCAGGAGCTGATGTCATCTTGATGAATCTGCAATACAGCCCGCGGACGGAAACGCTGATCTCCGTGCCGCCCTACATCGACAACATGCGGGTGGTGGCGCAGCAGCGCGATATCCCGCTGTTCGACCGCTTCGCCATCATGCGGCAGTGGAACGAGCAGGGCGACTTCGACCTGTTCAATCCGACGCACGGGATCGAGCTGGCCAAGCAGGTCCACGATTGCCTCGGCCGGGCGCTGTCGAAGTTCATCATCGACGCGGCGCATCTCAGCCCGGCGCAGCAGAATTAGGATTCGGCGTCTCCATGACTTTCAGCTGTAACCGCGTATCCAGGACATGGGAGAAGCTCTCGGCCGTTGCCGCCATGATGCTCGCACTCTCGTTGGGACCGCAGGCGGCCCATGCGCAGAGCGCAATGCCGCCTGCGTCGCCTCCTGAAGCAGACGCCGCTCCGCTCAGCGAGCTCCGTCCGACGATCGGCCACATCACCGTTGCTCAGGCGAGCACGCAGGCGCCCGGCCAGATCGCGGCTGTGCGTCCGTCGGCCATGACCAACCAGTCGCCGATGCCGTCGACCCAGTCCACGGCGAATACGTCCTCCGACAACAATGCGCCGTCCGCAGCAGTGCAATCGGCCGCCGCAGCGCAGCCGCCGTCGCGCAGCATCACCGAGCGCGCGATCGACAAGGTGAAGCAGGTTGCCAAGTCTGCGTCGGATATCTTCAACCGCGTGCCGTGCCTGCCGCCGAAGGGCGTCGCCAAGAAGAACTTCATCTCGCTGCCGCACGTCGCCAACAAGCTCGCCTCCGGCCTGCCGGTGGTCATCGTCGCGTTCGGCTCGTCGTCGACGCAGGGCTACGGCTCCAGCGGACCGGACTACACCTATCCGAACCGTCTCGCTGCCCAGTTGCGCCGGCAATATCCGATGGCCGACATCAGCGTCATCAATGCCGGCGTCGGCGGCGAGGACGCGCCGGAGATGATGAAGCGGTTGGAGACGTCGGTGATCGACCGGCGCCCGGATCTGGTGATCTGGCAGGTCGGCACCAACGCGGTGCTGCGCGATCTAGATCCGACCGAGACCGCCAAGCTGGTCGAGGATGGCGTCGCCAAGATCCAGGCGGCGGCATCGGATGTCGTTCTCGTCGATCTGCAATATTCGCCGCGCGTCAACGAGCGTTCGGAGAATGCCAGCCGCATGAACAAGCTGCTCGGCCGCATCGCCGAGCTGCATCATGCCGGCATCTTCCCGCGCTTCGAGGTGATGCGCGACTGGCACGAGCGCCAGGCGATCCCGATCAACGAGTTCGTGATCTCGGACGGCCTGCACATGAGCGACTGGGGCTATGCCTGCTTCGCCCAGCTGCTCGGCGACGACATCATCCGCTCGGTCGGCCAGGTCAAGCTGGGCGTCAACGCGCCGGCGGACGTGCTGACCTATCGGCCGATGTGACCGCGGAGGCGTGGGCTCCGCAACCGTCATCCCGGGGCGCTCGCAACGCGAGCGAACCCGGGATCGAGAGATGATAGGAGCGGGTGGCGAGTCGTTATTGGGGATTCAAGCTGAGGACTCGCTCCTTCGCCATTCGCTACGCCGCCCGCAGGGCCGCGTCGAGATCCTCGATCAGATCGTCCGCATGCTCGAGGCCGGCGGAGAAGCGGATGAAACCCTCGCTGATCCCGAGCTCGGCCCGCGCCTCCGGCGTCAGCCGCTGATGCGTCGTCGTCGCGGGATGCGTGACCAGCGTCTTGGCGTCGCCGAGATTGTTGGAGATCCGCGCGAGCTTGAGCCCATTGAGCGTGCGGAACGCGCCCGCCTTGCCGCCCTTGACCTCGAAGCCGACCAGGGTCGAGCCCGCGCGCATCTGCTTCCGGACCGTCGCCGCCTGCGGATGGTCCTCACGGCCCGGATAGATCAGCCGCGAGATCTTCGGATGCGCGGCAAGGAAGTCGGCCACCTTCGCCGCCGTGTCAGTCTGCGCGCGCACCCGCACCGCCAGCGTCTCCAGCCCCTTGAGCAGCACCCAGGCGTTGAACGGCGAGATCGACGGTCCGGTCTGGCGCATGAAATTGTGGATGTGCTCGGCGATGAACGCCTCCGACGACAGGATCACACCGCCGAGGCAGCGGCCCTGGCCGTCGATATGCTTGGTCGCGGAGTAGACGACGACATCGGCGCCGAGCGCGAGCGGGCTCTGCCAGATCGGCGTGGCGAAGACGTTGTCGACGATCAGCCGCGCACCATGGGCATGCGCGATCTCGGCAATCGCCGGAATGTCCATCACGTCGAGCGTCGGATTGGTCGGGCTCTCCAGGAAGAACGACTTGGTGTTCGGCCTGACCGCCTTCTGCCACTGGTCGAGATCGAGTCCGTCGATCAGGGTGGACTCGATTCCGTAGCGCGGCAGCAGGTCTTCCACCACGTAGCGGCAGGAGCCGAACAGCGCCTTCGCCGCGACGACGTGGTCACCGGCGCGCAAGGGGGCCAGGATCGCGGTGGTGACGGCGGCCATGCCGGTGGCGGCCGAGCGGCAGGCCTCGGCGCCTTCGAGCTCGATCATGCGGCGCTCGAACATCGCCGTGGTCGGGTTGGAGAAGCGCGAATAGATGAAGCCGGGATCCTCTCCCTTGAAGCGCGCCTCGCATTCCTCGGCGGTGGCGTAGACGAAACCTTGGGTGAGATAGAGCGCCTCGGCGGTCTCGCCGAATTCGGAGCGCAGGCCGCCGGAATGCACCAGCCGGGTTTCCGGACGATATTGGGTGAACGACGCCGGGGCCTTCGCGGGGGACTTCGACGCAGGAGAATTGGACATGTGACCTCCATCGTGACCACCGCGCTTGGCGATGGGCACAAAAAAACCGGCCTGGGAAAACTCCTCACGGCCGGGATCACAATCGTCCCCGGCCTGTTTAGCGACTTATTTAACGTGGCTGCAAGCCGGCCGGCTCAAATCACCACGGGATAAGTCGTGCTCTTAGTCCCACCCGGCCTTTCCGTCAAGCCAGCCATCGGATAACCGGTCAAAAGACCCTATATTGGCTCGCATAGCCGCCGTTCCGGCGCCTGCAAAGGATCAGGTCTTGCCGTTTTCGCTTCCCGCCGCCGCCCATGGCATCCTGCCCGACCGCATGATCGTGGCGATGGCGGAGGCTGGCCTGATCATCCCTGAATACGATTTCGTCGAAAGCCAGATCCAGCCGGCGAGCCTGGATTTGCGGCTCGGCGACGTCGCCTACCGCGTGCGCGCGAGCTTTCTGCCGGGACCTGGCTCGACCGTCGCCGAGCGCATCGACGAGCTGAAGCTGCACGAGATTGCGCTCGCCGACGGCGCGGTGCTCGAGACCAACTGCGTCTACATCGTGCCGCTGCTGGAGAGCCTGGCGCTGCCGAAGGACATCGTCGCCGCCGCCAACCCGAAGAGCTCGACCGGCCGGCTCGACGTGTTCACCCGCGTGATCGCCGACGGCACCCGCCGCTTCGACATGATCGGCGCGGGCTATCACGGCCCGCTGTATGCCGAGATCAGCCCGAAGACGTTTCCGGTGCTTTTGCGCGAGGGCTCTCGCCTGTCCCAGGTCCGCTTCCGCTACCGCGATGCTGTCTTGTCGGAGGATGAGCTGATTGCGCTGCATGAAGTCGAGCGCCTGGTCGATCGCGACGATGCCGATCTCGCCGGCGGCGTCGCTCTGTCCGTTGACCTCTCGGGCAGCAATGCCAACGGCTATGTCGGCTACCGCGCCAAGCGCCATACCGGCGTCGTCGATGTCGACCGTCGCGGCGGCTATCCGGTGGAGGAATTCTGGGAGCCGATCAAGGCGCGGCCCGATGGCAGCCTGATCCTCGATCCCGGCGAGTTCTATATCCTGGCGTCCAAGGAGGCCGTGCAGGTGCCGCCGGACTACGCTGCCGAGATGGTGCCGTTCGATCCGCTGGTTGGCGAATTCCGGGTCCACTATGCCGGCTTTTTCGATCCCGGCTTCGGCTATGCGGGCGCCGGCGGGCAGGGCTCGCGGGCGGTACTTGAAGTGCGCTCGCGCGAGGTGCCGTTCATCCTCGAGCACGGCCAGATCGTCGGCCGCCTCGTCTACGAGAGGATGCTGGCGCGACCGAACGCGATGTATGGCAGCCGCATCGGCTCCAACTACCAGGCGCAGGGCCTGAAGCTCTCCAAGCATTTCCGTCTGTAGACGCTGCGCGCGGCGCGCGGACCCCCAATGCGTCCGCTGCACGAGGCCCGCCGTCGCGGTGTGCTAGGAAGACCCGAACGACAATGGGCTGCGAGCGCGCAGCTGCGGGGAGCGAACATGTCCGAGATCGGCTTGGCCGACAGTCCGGTCGGCGAAGGCCGCGCCTTACCGCCGGTCGAAAAGCCGGTGCGGAACGCGGTAGCCGACGGTCCGATCCTGAAAACGCTGCTCTCTCTGGCCTGGCCAAACCTCATCGCGAACTCCGCCGGCACCTGCGTCGTCATCGCCGAGACCTCCTATATCGGTCGCCTCGGCATCGAAGCCCTGGCCGCCATGGCGCTGGTGTTTCCGCTCGTGATCCTCACCATGACGATGTCCGGCGGCGCCATGGGCGGCGGCGTCGCCTCGGCAATTGCGCGGGCGCTCGGCGCCGGCGAGACCGAGCGCGCCTCCACGCTCGCCTCGCACGCGCTGCTGATCGCACTGTCGTTCGGTGCAACCTTTCTGGTCGGCATGCTGGTCTTCGGCCCCGCTCTGCTCGAAACGCTCGGCGGCCGCGGCGCGGTGCTCGATCATGCCGTGGCCTATCTGCAGATCTTCTTCGGCGGCGCCATGCTGCCTTGGCTGATGAACTCCATGGCCGGCATTCTGCGCGGCACCGGCAACATGAAGCTGCCTTCGTTCATGATCCTGAGCTCGGCGCTGCTGCAGATCGTGCTCGGCGGAACGCTGAGTCTCGGCCTGGGACTCGGCATGCGCGGCGTCGCCGCCGGCGCGCTTCTCGCGTTCAGCGTCAGCATCTCGGTGATGGGCTGGTATCTGTTCTCAGGCCGCGCGCGTGTCCGGCCGAAGCTGCGCGGGCTGAAGATCAGCCGGGCGATGTTCGCCGACATCCTCAAGGTCGGCGCGGTCGCCTGCTTTTCGCCGCTGCAATCGGTGCTCTCGATCGCGATCTTCACGCACATGCTGGCCGGCTTCGGCACCGCGGTGCTCGCCGGCTATGGCATCGGCGCCCGCCTGGAGTTCATGATGACCACCGTCGGGTTCTCGATCGGCATGGCGTCGGTGCCGATGGTCGGAATGGCGATCGGCGCTGGAAACATTGCGCGTGCCCGCAGGATCGCGTGGACTGCGGGCCTCGTGTCTTTCTCCGCAATGGGCGTGCTCTCCACGATCATCGCCATCGTTCCGCAGCTGTGGGTCGACATCTTCACGCAGGACGAGAGCGCGCGGAGCGCGGGGCGGCACTATTTGCAGATTGCAGCCCCGATGTACGCCTTCATCGGCCTGGCGATCGCGATGTACTTTTCCTCGCAAGGCGCCGCTAAGGTGATCGGGCCGGTGCTGGCGCAGACGGCGCGGCTGCTCTTCATCGCCATCGGCGGAAGCTATCTGCTCAGTCTGGCTGCGACGGAGGGCCAGTTCTTCCTGCTGGCCGCGGCGTCGATGGTCCTGCTCGGCGTGCTGACGCTCGCCAGCGTCATGCTGACCCGTTGGGGTCCGAGGCCTGCTGCGCTGGCGCTGCGCCCGGCCGCCGTCGCGGCCGAGCCGAGCTCTGCTTCGCAGTGACACGATCGTCGTTTGCGGGCCGGGGCTTCATTTGCCCAGCCGACCCAAGACCACCTGCATCGCGCGGGCCCCGAGCTCCATCTGCTGGGTGATGTAGGGCACTATCTCGTGCGGCAGCACGTCCGTGATCCAGATCATCCGGCAGCGCTGCTCCCCCTCCGGGATGATCTGCATCGACGCGTTGTGATGGATCACGCGCTCGCTGGTTGCCGCGTAGACGAGCCTGCGACGGTGCTCGTCGCAGTTGACGAGGAGCTCGCGCACGATGTTGCCATTCGCGAAGTTCACGATTCGGGCATCGCCATCGAGCCGGGTGTCGACGACGAAGCCCGGCGCCAGCCGGGTATGAACCGCGCCGAAATCACGAACCGCATCCCACGCCGCATCAGCGGGAGCTGCGATTGGAATGTCCTTCTGGATCGATGCCATCGAGCAGCCTCACGGACATACGGCTTCGACATTGTTGCCATCGGGGTCGAGCAGGAACGCGGCGTAGTAGGTCGGGCTGTAATCCGTGCGGGGTCCCGCGCCGCCATTGTCACTGCCGCCGGCCTTGAGGCCTTCGCTGTGAAATTTGCTGACTGCGGCGTGATCAGTCGCGCGGAAGGCGACGTGGGTCGCGCTTTTGCTCGCGTCCTTGTCGAGGTACAGCCACAGGGCCGGCTCGCCTTTGGGGCCGATGCCCGCCGAGGTTTCGTCCTTCGAGCAGAGGACGTGGCCGAGCGGCGCCAGCGCGGCCGCGTAGAAACGGACACTGGCGTCGAGATTGCGGACCTTCAGGCCGACATGATCGTACATTGATGATCTCCATGCTTGGCATGCGGCTGCTGCATGCGCCGGGATCACCTGATCAGGACCGGTCGATCCGTTCTTGGAAAATCTTGCGATCGCCGCGTGACGCCTTGCGGAATTTCAGTGGCGAGATGCCAGCCGCGCGCGTGAAGGTGCGGGTGAAGTTGGACAAGTCGGCGAAGCCCGTGTCGTAGGCGATGGCCGTGACCGGCGTGTCCTCTTCGCTCAAGCGGCGCGCGGCGCGACGCAGGCGGGAGCGGATCAGGTATTGATGCGGAGTGACGCCGATCGTCGCCGCGAACAGGCGCAGGAAGTGGAAGGGGCTGACGCCGGCTTCGCGCGCCGCATCCGCAAGATCGATGTCGTGCTCCGAATTGGCGTCGATCCACAACGCGCTCTCGACAGCCCGCCGGCGATCGCGAAGGCTCGGCTTCACGGCCCGCGTCGCTTCGCCGGTTGCGGCCGTGACGAAGCAGTTTGCGATCTCATATCCGACCTCGTCGAGACCGACAGTCTCTTCGCGCCTCGTCACGGCCTGAGCGAACTCACCGAGCACCATCAGTTGCGGCAGCGGCGGCATGGCACCGGCCTGCCAAGCCCGTCTGTCGCAGCCGATCTCATCAACGATCGCATCGTCGAAGAAGAAAGACAGGCACTCATCGCCGCAGACGTGATCATGCGTACACATGAACTCGTCGCCGGGGTATCCGACCAGCAGGGCGCCCGTCACCAGCTCGAAGAAGCGGCCGCGATGGTGACAGCCGAAGCTGCCCTTGCGCACATAGGACAGCGAGTAGCCGGCATATTGCTCGGGATAGGGACGCTCGCCCGGCATCGCCGTGCAGCGAAACTCGGAGACGGTGATGGAGCGGCTCTCGAACAGGACGGTCGCGGTCATCCGGAAGACCTAGGCTCTCACGGAGAGAAGACGAGGGCACGCGCGAGATAATCTCGCACGGTGCGAACACGCTAGGAGGCGCGCCGCCGGTCCTGGGCCAGCAGGGCGTCGAACAACGTCAGGCCCGCTTGCGGCTGCGCGCCTTCCAGTGACAGCAGCCGGCGCTTGGAGATGATTCCGCTGTTCGGCGACGGCTTGTCGAGGCCGTTGCCCAATTCGCGCACGCGGTGGCAGGGCACGATCAGCACGAATGTATTCTTCGTCAACGCCTGGGTGATCGAGGTCAGCGCCTTCGGCACGTGCAGCTCGGCGGCGAGATCGTCGGCGCTGCGGGTTTCGCCGCGGGGAATGGCGCGAATGGCGTCATAGACACGCTGGTTGAACGGTGTCACGCCGCTGAGATCGAGATCCAAGTCGGAGAAGTCGACATGCTGGCCGCGCAGCATGGTCGTGATACCTTTGATGGCAAGTTCAGTATTCGCACACGGGCGTTGCTCGCGCGCTTCTGGAAACTGGCGGAACAGCCGCCGACGCGTCTCGATTTCCCGTGCTTCCGGCAGCTGCACGCCAGTGATCCCGGCATCGCTCCAAGCAATGCCGCAACGGCCGAGGGCCGTATCAAAGATCGTATACCCACGCCCCATGACGCCACCCCAACCCCACGCCACAATCATAGCACTGTCACGGTCGACCGCATCAATTTTGTTAACAACGTGTTAACAGCGCGGCGCGACCGGGGCGGGTTTGCCCTGATTTGGGTCATGGTTGTCAAGCGTCGTCTTGTGATCTCTCGCCGGCGTCGCGATGGCGACACGTGCCGCAACAGATCTTCCGTGATGTTCGGTCACTCAGTGCAATCGGCTTTCTCCTGCGAAGTCGGGATCGTGCGCAAGCCAAAGCTCGAGGAGACTGAGGAACGTGACGGCGATGCCGATGACGATGCTCACATGCATGGCCGGCGTATGAACGAAGCCGAGTAGCCAGGGCGCCGCGATCAACCAAACTCCCAATGCGACCTTGAGCCACTCCTCCCAATCCGCGAAGGCCATCAGTCCGCCGATCGAGAGCGCGACCACGGCGACGCCGACGATCTCGGCATCGAGCTGGCCCGCGGTGCGAGCGAAGCCGAACAGCCAGGGCGCGCCGGCGAGGAACAGGCCGCAGGCCAGCGTGTAGATGTCGAGTGCGGACGGCCGCGACATGATCGACATCAGATTCGAGCTGACGGGAATCGAGGATGCGGGGCTGTCGTTGAGCATGATCTCAGCTCCCTTCACCATTCGACCTTGGCCATTGTTGCGTCCGGTCGTTCAGCAGCCGCGCGCGGCCACTGCTTTGGACGCACAAGCGGCGACGGGGCAATCTGTTCCGCCACGGCCGCCACGGTGCGATCACGATCGGGCGACCGAGCTTCCCGAGCGCCGCTGCCGTTGGGCATTCCGTTGGCAACAAGCCGCTTGGCGAAACGTCCCGGCTCGGTTAGGAATGGAGCCGTGCGGGCGTAGTTCAATGGTAGAACGGCAGCTTCCCAAGCTGCATACGAGGGTTCGATTCCCTTCGCCCGCTCCAGGCCAATTGCTCCGTTGCAGAGCCGAAGCGGATCGCTCGTCAGTGAATGACGCGCAGCGTACGCCGTCGCGCGACTGTCCGCGGGAGCGCCTCGCTCGCGCTGCGCCAGGCCTCTGGACGTTTTCCGTTCCCAAACGAACGATCGCCGCAAGAAGCTGCAGCGTTGACAGTTCTTGTTATCGATAACATAATTCGCCTTAAACCTGAACCAGGGCAAATAGGCGGAGGAAGCAGAGTGGCGGTCGACTTGTTCGATCTGGCGCGGCGTCGCGCCCTGGTGACCGGGTCCTCGCAAGGCATCGGCCTTGCGCTCGCGCGTGGTCTGGCGGCGGCCGGCGCCGAGGTCGTGCTCAACGGCCGCGATGAGACCAAGCTCGCCGCTGCCGCTGATGCGATCAAGGGATCGCGGGTGCTCGCCTTTGACGTCACCGATCACGCTGCGGCGCGCGCCGCCGTGGATCGCTTCGAGGCCGAGACCGGGCCGATCGATATTCTCGTCAACAATGCCGGCATGCAGCACCGTGCGCCGCTGGAGGATTTTCCCGAGGAGGCGTTCCAGCGCCTGCTGCAGACCAACATCGCCTCGGTGTTCAATGTCGGTCAGGCCTGCGCGCGGCATATGATTGCGCGCCGCGCCGGCAAGATCATCAACATCGCCTCGGTGCAGACCTCGCTGGCGCGGCCGTCGATCGCGCCCTACACCGCCACCAAGGGCGCGGTCGGCAATCTCACCAAGGGCATGGCGACGGATTGGGCCAAGCACGGCCTGCAGGTCAACGCGATCGCGCCGGGCTATTTCGACACGCCGCTCAATGCCGCCCTCGTCGCCGATCCCGCGTTCTCGGCGTGGCTCGAGAAGCGTACGCCGGCGGGGCGCTGGGGCAAGGTCGAGGAGCTGGTCGGCGCCTGCATCTTTCTCGCCTCCGCCGCATCGTCCTTCGTCAATGGCCACGTGCTCTATGTCGATGGCGGCATCACCGCCTCGCTCTGATATCTGCCGTCGATCGATCCCCCGTGTTGCCTGCGGAGTGCCGAAATGAGTCGTGTCGTCGCGTTGATCGGCGCAGGTGCCATGGGTGGAGCGATCGGCGCGAGGCTGGTGCAGACCGGCACGCGCCTCATCGTGTTCGATCTCGATGCCGCCAAGGTCGCGGCGCTCGTGGCGCTTGGCGCCACCGCGGCTGCATCGGCGGCAAAGGCCGCAGCCGAAGCAGACGCCGTCATCCTCAGCCTCAACTCGTCGAAGATCGTGCGCGCGGCGGTGTTCGGCGCGGAAGGCGTGGCTGCGGGTGCGCGCAAGGGCACGCTGATCATCGATATGTCCTCGATCGATCCCGATGCGACGCGCGCGCTCGCCGCCGATGCAGCCGCGGCCGAGCTGCGCTGGGTTGATAGTCCGCTCTCGGGCGGCGCGCCGAAGGCCGCGATCGGCCAGCTGACCTGCATGGCCGGTGGCGAGGCTGCCGATGTCGCCGAGGCGCGCGCGGTGCTGGCCGCGGTTGCGTCGAACTACACGCATATGGGGCCGAGCGGCGCAGGTCAGGTCACCAAGCTGATCAACCAGGTGCTGTGCGGCCTCAACTTCATGGCGGTCGCGGAGGCGACGGCATTGGCGCAGGCCGCCGGCGTGGATGCGGCGAAGATCCCACAGGCATTGCGCGGCGGGCGGGCCGACAGTGCCATCCTTCAGGAATACATGCCGCGCTTCGTCGATCGCGATTATCGTCCGACGGGGCGGATCGACAACATGGTCAAGGACCTCAATGGCGCGCAGGATCTGGCGCGGCAGGCCGGCGTCGCGATGCCGATGACTGCCGTCTGTGCCGAGATCCATCGGCTGCTCACGGCGGTCGGGCTCGGCGCGATGGATCAGGCCGCGCTGATGGAGTATTGGGCGGCGCGCGTGCCGCCGGAATGATCGCTGGCGTGGCGTCTCGGTTGATCCCATTCAGATCCCATGGGCGTTGACGAAGATCGCGTAGAGCGACGTCTGCGCGGTGATGTAGAGCCGGTTGCGCTTCGGCCCGCCGAAGGTGACGTTGGAGACGATCTCCGGCACCGGGATGCGGCCGATCAGGCTGCCGTCCGGCGCGTAGATCGCGACCGCGTCGCCCGTCGAGGTCCAGATGTTGCCGCCGCGATCGACGCGGAAGCCGTCGAAGAAGCCGGCGGGAGAGGTCGCGAACACGCGGCCGTTGTCGACCGTGCTCCCGCTTGCCGCGACGTCATAGACGCGGATGACCGCCGGCAGGTCCGGCACATGGGTCGCGCCGGTGTCGGCAACGTAGAGCAGGCGCTCGTCGGGTGAGAACGCAAGGCCGTTCGGCTTGACCATGTCGGTGACGACGGCAGCGACCGCGCCGCTCGCAGGATCGAAGCGGTACACGTTGCTCGCGCCGATCTCGCTTTGGGCTGCGTGACCCTCATAGGCGCTGTCGATGCCGTAGGTCGGATCCGAGAACCAGATCGTGCCGTCCGACTTGACCACGGCATCGTTGGGCGAGTTGAAGCGCTTGCCCTCGAAGCGGTCGATCAGTCCGGTCCAGCTGCCGTCATGCTCCAGCCGCGAGATGCGCCGGCCGCCATGCTCGCAGGCGATGACGCGGCCGAGCGCGTCGCGCGTATGTCCGTTGTGATAGCCGCACGGGCTCTCGAACACGGACACCGAGCCGTCGGTCTCGTCGAAGCGCATCAGGCGATCGTTGGGAATATCAGACCACAGCAGCGACTTCGCCGCGGGGACATAGACCGGACCCTCGGCCCAGCGGCAGCCGGTCCAGAGCTTTTCCAGCCTGGCATGCCCGATGATCAGGGCCTTGAAGCGCGGGTCGCGGATGTCATAGGTGCTCATGGCTCAATGTCTCCGGCAGAATGCGGTCAGTCGGTCGGCAGCGGAAAGTCGTCGGCCTTGAAGACGGTGTGGAAGATCGAGCCGTCGAACATCTCCATCAATCCGCCGGTCACCTCGCGGCTCTCGGCGCGCACCGGCGAGGCCAGCGCCTGCTCGATCGCCGCATGCGAGGGATAGCGGATCGCCAGCACCATCTCGTAGCGCTGCGCGTCGCTGTCGCTGTCCTCCTGGCGCAGCACGCGGACCTCCTCGGCGCCAGGAAAGCGCGTCCACAGCGGCACCAGCTTGTCACGGACATAGGCGGTGAACTCAGCCTCGCGACCGGGCTTCACGCGGCCATTGAAGAAAGCGCAACGGATGTACATCGGCATTTGCTCGTCAGTGTGAGAAGAGGAAGCGGCGGCCGGCCTGATGCCGGTCGCCGGGATGGTGTGAGTGGGCCTCATGGTTCGAGACGCGCCGTGAGGGCGACGCTGCTCACCATGAGGGCGAGTACCGAGATCGACGCTGCATATGGACGATGAGCGGCGAGCTCGGCGAGGTGGGACGGCTTCGACGACGGTCTATCCTCCGTCATTGCGAGCGCAGCGAAGCAATCCAGAGTCCCGCACACCACCCTGGATTGCTTCGCTGCGCTCGCAATGACGAAGGAAGCAGTCGTGGCTCGCTCGCTTGTATGCGGTGCGGAGGACAGGTTTCAGCTTTCGTTGTTCTCGCCAAATGTGCAGCGCCGAAATGGGCGCTGCACGATGACCCTCCGACAGCGAGGCTACTCCAGCCCCCAGATCTTCTTGTAGGCGTTGCGGTAGCCGTTGCCGGGGTCGAAGGTGTTGGTCGGGCCGCCGTCGAACTCGACATTGGCCTTGGTCACGACGTGCAGCGGCGACACGTAGCCGGACCACTTCTCACCGGCGATGGCGCGGTTGAGCTCGTCGACGAGCTGCCAGCCCTGCAGGTTGAGCGGCTCGGCGACCGTCACGGCCTGGTAGGAGCCGGAGCGGATGCGCTGATAGGCGCTCTCCGAGCCGTCGCCGGCGGCGACGTTGACCGGCGCGCCGGTGCCCTTGATGCCGGCGGCGGCGAGCGAGGGGGTCATGAAGTCGTAATAGAGATCGTTGATCGCCAGCGAGTGCGTCCAAGCCGCGCCGTGCTTCTGCAGGAGCGAGGTGGTGAGCTGCGGCATGCGCGTCGAGGTTTCGGCGATCGGCGTGTCGACCCATTCGAGCACCTTGCCGCCGAGGCCCTCGATGACCTCCTTCATCTTCTTCGCCTTGGCGATCGCGATCTCATAGGTCGAGTCGGTGAAGATGATCACGCCCGGCTTGCCGTTGGCGTCGACGAAGGCCCAATTGGCGGCAGCGGTCGAGACGGCCATCGGATCGGTGGTGACGTTGGCGAACACGCCGGCCTCCGCGACCGGGCCGATCACCGGGGCGGCGTGCCACGACACCAGCGGAATCTTCGCGGCCTTGGCGGCCTCCATGCCCGGCTTCTGCTCGACCGCGTCGAAGCCGCAGATCACGAGGCCGTCGGGCTTCAAGGTCATCGCCTGGCCGAACGCCGCGGTGCGGCCCGACACCGAGCCGGCGCCGTCGAGCGTGCGCACGGCCCAGCCGGCGGCCTTCGCGGCCTCCTCGATGCCCTTGGTGACGCCGAGCACGCCGCCATTCTTCATGTCGGAGGCGAGCACGACGATGGTCTTGCCCTTGGCGATCTTCGGCCCCGACGTCGGGCCATCCCATTTGTCGACCTTGGAGGCGTATTTCTCGATGTAGGCCTTCGCGTCCCCAAGCGGATCCGCGTGGACAGTGGTCAGACCGAAGGCGAGACCGGCGGCGATGGCGCCGGTTCGTAGCAACGCGTGCAACATGGACGTTCTCCCTGGTGTGATGCTGGTCCGGTTTGTGACCGGACTTGTTGTCGTGGCCGGCTCAGCGCCGATCACGTAAGGTCGCGTGGTTTCAACTCTTCGGTTCGGGCGCTCCCATCGGCAGCTTGGCCACCGCGCCGCGCTTGCGCTGGGCGTAGCCGGCCATGCCGATCGCCGCGAGCAAAGTGACGCCGTTGAACAGCGGCTCGACCCAGAACGAGCCGCCGAACTGCTGGATGCCGGCGATGCCGACCGCGAGCACGGCGACGCCGATAATGGTGCCCCAGACATTGACGCGGCCGGGCTTGATCGTGGTCGAGCCGAGGAAGGCGCCGACCAGTGCCGGCAAGAGATATTCGAGGCCGACGCTGGCCTGACCGATGCGCAGCTTCGAGGCGAGCAGCACGCCGGTGACCGCGGTCAGCGCGCCCGAGGTCATGAAGGCGCCGACGGTGAAGCGCTGCACCGGAATGCCATTCAGCGCCGCCGTCTTCGGATTGGCGCCGATGGCGTAGATGTAGCGGCCGAGCGGCAGATACTCGAACATCAGCCACATCGCGAGCGCCAGCGCGAGCACGTAGAAGCCGGTGATCGGCAGGCCGACAATCATCTGGCCGTTGAGTGCGAGAAAACCCTCCGGCAGCATCGCGACGACCTGGCGGCCGCCGGTGTGCCACAGCGCCAGCGCATAGAGTACGGTGCCGGTGCCGAGCGTGGCGATGAAGCTGTCGATGCGCGCGACCTCGACGAGGAGACCGTTGAGCAGGCCGGTGAAGGCGCCGAGGGCTATCACGATCAGCACGGCGACCGGCCAGGGCAGGCCGAGCGAGGTCTGCAGGCTGATCACCAGGATGTGCCAGAGCACGATGCCGTAGCCGACCGTGAGGTCGATCTTGCCCGCGGCCATCGGGATCATCGCCGCCAGCGACAGCATGGCGATGATCGATTTGTCGGAAATGATCGAGCGCAGGTTCAGCAGCGTCGGGAACGTGTTCGGCAGCAGGACCGAGAACAGCACGATCAGTGCGACGGTGATGATCGGCAGGCCATAGACCGGCAGCAGGCGCGAGATCTTCTGCGGCAGCGAAGCGCCGGCGAGATCGGCGCGCGTCGGCTCCAGCGCATTCGACTCGATCGAGTTCATTCCCATCACGTCCCTCCCGGCGAGCTCTCGGCGGCCCGCTCCGACTCTTTGCTACGCGGCCTCGGACGCCGAGGCCGCGGTGATCAGCGCCTCCGTCGTCAGCGCATCGCCCGCAATCTCGGCGATGATCCGTCCCCTGTTGAACACCAGCGCACGGTGGCAGATATGCGCGACCTCCTCGAAATCGGTGGAGACCACCACGACGGCGAGGCCCTCGGTGATGGCGCGCGCGATCAGACGATAGATTTCCGCCTTGGCACCGACATCGACGCCGGCCGTCGGGTCTTCCGCGACCAGCAGCTTGCGCCCGGTGGCGAGCCAGCGTCCGACCACGACCTTCTGCTGGTTGCCGCCGGACAGGCCTTCGATGGCGAGATGCGGATCGTTCGGCCGCAGCCCGACCTGGGCGCCAAGCTTCACGGAGTCCTCCGCCTCACGGCCGGGCGTCAGCAAGTCGAACAGGCGGCGCCCTGAGGCGCCGGGATTGAGAAACACGTTCTCGCGGATCGACAGCGACGCGGCGATCGACTCCTCGGTGCGGTCGCGGGCAACCAGGCCGATACCGCTGGCCATTGCGGCGACGGGGCTGGAGAGATCCGGCACCGTGCCGTCGATGCTGATCTCGCCGCGATGCGCCACGGCGCCGAACAGCGCACGGCCGACATCCTCCTGGCCGGCGCCGCGCAGCCCGACGAGGCCGAGCAGCTCGCCCTCGCGCACCTCGAAATCGACCGGCCCCGCTTTGGGCGTGACCAGGTTGCGCACGGTGACGCGGGTCTTGCCCGTGTGCACGGCAGCCTTCTCGAACATGTCGACCAGCGGCCGGCCGACAATCAGCCGCACCAGCTCCTCCGGCGAGGTCGCGGAGATCGCCGTCTCGCCGACCAGCTCGCCATCGCGCAGCACCACGACGCGGTCGGCGATGCGGAAGATCTCGTCGAGCCGGTGCGAGACGTAGATCATCCCGACGCCCTGCTGGCGCAGCCGCCTGAGCGCTGAGAACAGCCGCTCGACCTCGTCGGCGGGCAGGCTCGCGGTGGGCTCGTCGAGCACCAGGAAGTCGCAGTTGACGACGAGGGCGCGGGCGATCGCGACCAATGATTTCTCGGTGCGCGACAGGCTGGAGACGCGCGTCGACGGATCGATGTCGCAGCCGACCAGCGAAAGCGCCTTGGTGGCGCGCGCTTCCGCCGCGCGCCAGTCGATCAGGCCGAATGGAGGCTTGCGCGGAAAGCCCTGGGCGAGGCCGACATTCTCGGCGACGCTCATCCATTCGATCAGGCCGAGATCCTGGTGGATGAAGGCGACGGGCTGGTGGTCGCCGCTGCGGCCGCCGGGGGCATGCTGATAGGGCTTGCCCGCGATCGTCACCGCGCCGACATCGGGGCGGTGGATGCCGCCGAGCACCTTGATCAGGGTCGATTTGCCGGCGCCGTTCTCGCCGAGCAGCGCGACGATCTCGCCGCGGCCGACCGCGAAGCTGACGCCCTTGAGCGCGCGGGTGCCGCCGAACGACTTGACGATTCCATCGAAGCGCAGCGCACCCGATGCCATCCCTCATCCTCCCAGCCGGTCTGCGCGAACGGGGAGAGTGAGCTCCCACCACCGACCGGGTCTCATTGTTTTTGTTATCGATAACATCGTAGCTCCGAGAAAACCGCTGTCAAGCGGTGCAGGGGGTCAGGTGCTTTCGCGCTCGATCACCTCGAACGGCACGATCAGGGTCGCGGGGGCGGGTGTCCGCTCGTGCTGGATGTCGTCGAGCGCCTTCAGGAGGACGCGACCGGCCTCGCGGCCGATGTTGCGGCAATCGATGGCGACGGTCGTGATCCGTGGCCACGCGCAGCGCGACACCTCGAAATCGCCGAAGCCGGCGATCGCGATCCGGCCGGGCACGGCCCAGCCGCGACGATGGCACTCCATGATCGCGCCGAACGCCGAGAGATCGGAGACGCAGACGGCCGCGTCGACGTCGGGCCATTGCTCGATCAGGTGCACGATGGCCTGGCCGCCTTGCTCCATCGAGATCGGCGGGTTGCCGAACGAGATGGTGCGACCGACCGGCAGGCCGAGTTCCTCGACGGCCCTGATATAGCCCATCCGGCGATCGGCACCGCGGGTGTCGCGCCGGCTGGCGCCGCCGATGAAGCCGATGTTGCGATAGCCCTTCTGATAGAGCCGGTGGACGAGGGCACGGGACGCCTCGGCATTGGAGAAGCCGACGACATGATCGATCGGATTGTCGGGCAGATCCCAGGTTTCGACGACGGGAATGCCGGCGGATTGCAGCATCCGCCGCGCCTTCGGCGTATGCCGTCCGTCGGTGATGATGATGCCGTCGGGCCGCCGCGTCAGCATCGCCTGGACGAGCTGCTCCTCCTTCTCCATGTCGTAATCGGTGTAGCCGAGCAGCATCTGCAAGCCCTCGCTCTCGATCACCTCGGTGATGCCGCGGGCGGTGTCGGAAAAGTTGGAATTGTTGATCGAGGGCACCAGCACGGCCACGAAGCCGGTGCGCTTCGAGGACAGCGCCCCGGCCGAGAGGTCGAGCACGTAGCCGAGCTCGTCGACGGCGGCGAGGATCTTGCGCCTTGTCTCCTCGGAGACGGCGCCGTCGCTCTTGAGTGCGCGCGACACCGTCATCGTCGACACGCCGGCCCGTGCCGCCACCTCCGCCATGGTCGCGGGGCGCTTCTGGATCGGTCGGGTAGTCGGCTTGAACTGCTTCATCTCATGCGGTCTTCTCGTGGGTGCGCCGCCGCCCGGAGCCGGCAACCTTGAGGGCGAGGGGCCTGGACCTGGGCGAGGCGAAAAGGATACATCGTTTGCGATATCGATAACAATCGGGGGCGAGTCCGCGGACTGACGGCGCGATCGCGTTGAGAAACGCGACAATTCGGCCCTGACCCCGCCAATGCGAGGGTTGAGAACAACGATATTGAGCGCGCAATCCCTCGGCACGCCCCGCTGTCGTCCCTGCGAACGCAGGGACCCATAACCACCGGCCTTGGTGAGACGGTGGCTGGCAGCGATGCCTGTTCGAGAGATTCCGCGGTACGGGTCCCTGCGTTCGCAGGGACGACGGCGGAGACTGCAGCAACCGCTCCCGAACTTCATGATAGCGAGCAAAGATTGCGGCAGATATGGCCGCCTGGACATGTGTCATCGCCATCTCGCGACGCCCTGGCGTCCGAGCTCTGCCGGTCGGTCCGCCCTCGATGAAGAGAGGGCGCGGGGAATGCCGGGCGCTGGCCGC